>VAXY01000112.1:7850-14253 GCA_005885085.1 Actinomycetota bacterium
CGAGATCGACCTGCTTCTAACCGAGGCGAGCCCTTCGATTCAGGGCCGCGCGATCGCCGAGCTACTGCGCGAGCGTACGCCCGGCTTAGGCGTCCTCTTCATCATCGACCACCCGGACGTCACCGGGCTCGAGGGGGAGGCGACGCTGAAGAAGCCGTTCTCGCGGGACGAGCTCAAGCATGCGATTGGCGCTTTCCGCCGTGTCCGCGAGGCATGACTCGTTCACAGACGGACTCGATATCGGCGCTCGACGACGCGAAGACCGGAACCGAGGCGGACGCGCACGACCGCCGTCACAGGACCACGCACGTGGCCGCCGTAGCGCAGCACGAGGACGGCGCGGGTGCCGGGGAGCAGCGCGGGTCGGGCGCGGGGACTGAGGCGCGCCAGTTGTTTGCCGCGCCGGACCAGCGACGTAGTGACGTGGCCGCGGAGCTGCAGAGTCACGTTGCCGCGGTTCGCGACCGAGACGAACATCGACCGCATCCCGCGCTCCCGATGGACGCGAAGGCCGCCCAATCTGAGGCGGCGCACGATGCGCCCAGGCACACGCATCCTGACGCGGACCCCGAGGCGCAGCTGCACATCGACGCGACCGCCGCGCGCCGGGCGTGTCGTCAGTAGGACGAGGACCTGATGGTCGCCCGGCTCGGCGCGCCGGGGTCGCCTGGCGCGGAGTGTCAAGATCGCGCTCTCGCCGGCCCGGAGCGACAGGCGTACGGGCACGATCTGGAGCCACGTTTTCACCGCCGTTTCCCCGCCGACCGTTCGCCGCGACACGTCGACCACGGCCGGCTCGGCCCCGTCGTTTCGCAGCTTGATCCTTCGCGAGGCCGGCGCGGCGAGTGAGAGCTGTGCGGGCGAGACCGAGAGCGCGACGCGAGGACGGCCGGCGCCCGCCCCCTCCGCGGAAGGGGCGGGCGCCAGCACCAGCGCGGACAAGCCCGCGAGCGCGAGCACCGCTCTCACCGTGTGAGCGCGGTGAACGTCACGGTGGCCGTATAGCGGCCTGTCGCCACGAGTGGCAACGAGGAGGAGAAACCGATGCTGGTCGCCCAGACATCTCCGCCCGCCGCACTCGGCGCGGCCTTCGTGCCGACGGTCAGTCCCGTCGCCGGGATGATTGGAATCGGAACGAGGACCCCGCCGCTCAACCCGCCTCCGAGCGCCCCGCCGGCCGGTGCGGTCGCCGAGAGAGCCAGCGGAAGGTCGGTCGGAGCAAACGCAGTCCGAGCGACGACGAGCGAGTAGCCCGCTGCGTCGTTGCTCGACACGGTCACCCGCTCGGGAAGCGGCGCCGGCCGATCGCCGAATGTGAACGTGCCGAAGCTGAGCGAGGGCCGGTCGAGCGACACCGAGAGGACAGAAGCCACGTCGAGATCGACGTTCACGGAGCCGCTCGGCCCAGGGGACGCTCCGCCGGCGCACGCGTGCGCTGATGAGGCGGAGTTCCGGGGCGCGGGCGTGCCCGAGGAGAAGTCCGTCGCGTTGTCGCCCGTGTCCGTGCAACCGTCGTTGGCACGAAGCGCGGCCGAGGTGTTCGAGAGGCCTGCCGCCGAGCCCGCACCCTCGAAGTCGCTCGCGCTGCCGTAGCCGACGAGATCCTCTACGAGCGGCTCGGTCGAGCAGCTCCCGGCCGAAGCGCCGCACGTGATGGCCGCGCTACCGCGAACAAGCGCGATTTTCCCGCTCGTGCCGCCCAGGTTGCTCGTGCCGGTCGCGTCCGCGGGCGGGAGGGCAGCGCCGACGTCCGAGTTCGATGCGAGCTGGACCAGGTAGTAACGTCCGGCCGCGATCGTTCCCGACAGTGCGGTCGTCTGCCAGGTCGTTCCCGCGGCGGTGGCGTACTGCACTGTCCACCCGGAGACGTCGGCGGGGGCGGATCCGCCGTTGAACAGCTCGACGAAGTCATTCCGGAAAGTGGCGCCCGCGTTTCCGCCGCCCCCGTAGATCTGACTGACCACGACCCCCGCTGCCCCGGCACGGGCGGCAGTAGGAAAGAGCAGCAGCGCGGCGAGGAGTGCGAGCAGCAGGACTCTTGACATGTGTGCTCCGTTCGTTGAAGGACGAATCGCTCCCCGTCATAGATCGGAGCGGCAGCGAGCGAAAGTGTCCTTCAGCGTTCCGGCGCAATCACGACGCGCTCGAGTCACATTGCACTGGGCCGAAGCCTTGTCGCCGCGAGCCGCGGAGGGGAAAATCGACTTCGTGGAACAGTCGAGACGTCGTCGCAAAATTCCTGAGGAGGCGATCAATGAGCGTTCCCCGTGATGGCGGCTGCGCGTGCGGTGCGGTTCGCTACCGCCTTACGTCCGATCCGCTCTTCATTCACTGCTGTCATTGCCTGAACTGCCAGCGACAGACAGGAAGCGCGTTCGTCATCAACCTGCTGATCGAGGCTGACCGAGTAGAGCTCCTCGCCGGAGATCCGCAGCCCGTCGCGGTGCCTCGCGAGGGCGGTAAGACGCAGGAGATCTGGCGTTGTCCGAGCTGCCAGGTCGCGGTCTTCAGCCAGTACACCAGCCGCGAAGTACGGTTCGTTCGCGGCGGCACGCTCGACGACCCGGCGACAGTCGCGCCCGACGTTCACATCTTCACGCGGTCGAAGGTGCCCTGGGTCACGCTTCCCGAGTCGGTGCCGGCGTTCGAGGTCTACTACGACACAAAGCAGTTGTGGCCGACCGCCAGTCTCGAGCGTCTCGACGCGATCATGGCTTCGGCGGACTCTCACCGGGCGTAGCTGAGCCGACGCTCGAGGGCCGGCCTACGAAGCTGAGAGGTCGATGGGGGTCAAGCGCTTCCGCCGAACCGCCGATGGTCACCAGCAGCTTTACGGAATAGACTCGAACTCGCCATGGTTCATCCAGCTCTCGCCGTCTCGATACTCGCCCTTGGCACACCCATGTGCCTGGTGCGCCTGTGGTGGATTTGGTGGCAGAGCATGTGCGGCGGCTGTGGCTTCCAGCGCAGCGCGTGCGCCTGCGGCCCGGGCGATCACATGATGCGCCCGCGGCGGTAGCCCGGCCTTCGCCGGACTACCGCACGCACACAGCCGGTCTTACTCCTCGGTCTGGCCCGTCGCCGCGCGCTGCTTGATCTCGTCGACGACGGCGGGGTCTGCCAGGGTCGTCGTGTCGCCGAGGGTGCGATTCTCGGCGACGTCGCGGAGCAGCCGGCGCATGATCTTGCCGCTGCGCGTCTTTGGCAGCTCCGGCGTGAAGACGATGTTGGCCGGCTTCGCGATCGGGCCGATCTTCTTCCCGACGTGGTTGCGCAGCTCCTCGAGCTTTGCGATCGAGCCTTCGCGGCCTCCCTTGAGGCTGACGTAGGCGACGATCGCTTGCCCGGTTCGCTCGTCGCTGCGGCCACAGACTGCGGCCTCGGCGACCTCGGAATGGTCGACGAGGGCGCTCTCGACCTCGATCGTCGAGATTCGATGCCCCGAGACGTTCATGACATCGTCGACGCGGCCAAGCAGCCAGAAGTCGCCGTCCTCGTCCACGCGGGCACCGTCACCCGCGAAGTAGACGTCGTCGAACCGGCTCCAGTACGTCTCTCTGTAGCGCTCGTCGTCCTTGTAGATCCCGCGCAACATCGCCGGCCACGGACGCTTCAGCACGAGATAGCCTCCGGCGCCCGGTCCGACCTCATTGCCCTGATCGTCGACGACTGCCGCGGCGACGCCGGGGAAGGGCTTGGTCGCGGAACCCGGCTTGAGCGTGGTCACGCCCGGGAGTGGCGTGATCAGGATCATCCCGGTCTCGGTCTGCCACCAAGTATCGACCACCGGTGTGCGGTCGCCGCCGATGTGGTCGCGATACCACACCCACGCCTCGGGATTGATCGGCTCGCCCACCGTGCCGAGCAACCGCAGCGACGACAGATCGTGACGCGACGCGAATTCCGGCCCCCACTTCATGTGCGAGCGGATCGCCGTCGGCGCCGTGTACAGGATGTCGACCTTGTAGCGCTCGACGATCTCCCACCAGCGTTCCGGGTCCGGGTAGTTCGGGACACCCTCGTAGATGATCCCGGTCGTGCCGTTGCAAAGCGGCCCGTAGACGATGTAGCTGTGCCCGGTCACCCAGCCGATGTCCGCCGCGCACCAATAGATCGAGTCCGGCTTCACGTCGAAGATGTAGTGGTGCGTTGTTGCCACTCCGACGAGGTAGCCGGCGGTCGTGTGCACGATTCCCTTCGGTTTCGCCGTCGTCCCCGACGTGTACAGCAGATAGAGCAGATCCTCCGACTCCATCGGCTCACACGGACATGACTCCGGGTCGTCCGGTTCACCTTCGACCACGTCGTGCCACCAGCGATCGCGACCCTCCTGCATGGACACGTCGCCGCCCGTGCGCCGGAGCACGATCATTTGCTTCACGCTCGGTGAGGACGCAAGCGCCTCGTCGGCGTTTCGCTTCAGGGGGACCGGCTTGCCGGCGCGCCAGCCCTCGTCCTGCGTGATCAGCAGCTGGCACCCCATGTCGTTCATGCGACCCGAAAGGGACTCGGCGCTGAAGCCGCCGAACACCACTGTGTGCGGTGCACCGAGCCTCGTGCAGGCGAGCATCGCCACGGGGAGCTCGGGAACCATGCCCATGTAGATGGCGACCGGCGTCCCCTTGCGGACACCTAGCTTCGTCAAGGCATTCGCGAACCGGACGACCTCACGCTGCAGGTCGGCGAACGTGATCTCACGGCGATCGTCTTCGGGTTCGCCTTCCCAGTAGTAGGCGATCTTGTCGCCGTTGCCTGCGGCGACGTGCCGGTCGACGCAGTTGAAGCAGACGTTGAGCTTGCCGCCGAGGTACCACTTCGCGTACGGCAGCTCCCACTCGAGCAGCTCCGTGAACGGCTCGAACCAGGTGACTCGTTCGCGCCCTTCCGTCTCCCAGAACTCCTCGAAGCTCCGCGAGTAGATGTCCGGCTTCGCGTTGGCTTCGGCCGCGAACTCCGCCGGCGGCGGATAGCGCCGCTCCTCGAGCAGCAGCGTGTCGATCGTACGGCTCTCGACTGCTGTGCTCATCGGCTCCTACCCTTCAACCCGTCGCGGCAGCGGCGTCTCGGCCCGAGCAGCGAGCGGTAGCTCGCCCCAGATCGGCCGGCCGACCGGAAGCACTGCGCGCGGAGCCATTCCATTCACGACTCCGGCCGCCGACGTGTACCACGCGACCCCGGCGGTGACGATTCCGGCCCAGCCGCCGGCGTGCAGCATGTATGGGCTGTAGCCGTGGGCCACGCGGAAGAAGCCGATGGCGAGCAGGATCTCGGTGATTTCCAGCGTCAGGAAGACGCCTGTCACCGCCCAGTTCACTCGCGTCGACCACATCAGCATGTAGGTGTTGAAGATCGCGAACGCAATCAGGAACCATGCGAGCGCGTTGTCGACGTCCGACCCCTTCATCAGCCCGGCGAAGCCCGTCGAGGTCGTCGCCAGCACGACGAAGATCCCAAGCGCGAGCCAGAAGCCGCCGTAGGTCGAGAACGCCGTGGCCCCGAAGACGTTGCGGTTCCTGAACTCCCACATCCCGGCAAGCAGCTGTATGAGGCCGCCGTAGAAGATCGCAAGCCCGATCCAGATGCCGTCGGGAATGAACGACGCGTTGTGGCCGCTCAGGACGAACGTCGTCAGCGCGAACGCTGCGAGGCCTAGAGGGGCGGGATCCGCCACCGGCCAGAATGCCGGCAGCTCCCGCTCGGTCGTAACAGCCATGAGAGCAACCTCCTAGCCGTCGCACCCCCAGGCAGGTGCGTTTAGAACCGGATTCCCGCAGGCGGGGAGCCCAAACGTGTGGCTCGCGCGTCCCGTAGAGCCGCCCGTGACGCGGGCGGAGTCGCGACGGGGGAGCGGGAGCGACGGGGCTTCGACCCGCGAGAGACACCACATCGAGATTCGCTGCTCGGTCTGTGCCGTATGCCGTTAAGGGCTCATCTGCCGCTGACTGGGCGTGGCGGTTGCTTAACGAAGTGGGGCGACAGGTTCCGCCTCAGGCGCCGGAGCGCCGCGCGCGCCGCGCTTCATCGCTGCCGGGCGAGGACGGTTTGCGGCTGTGGTTCGCCGGACGCGGTGGTCGTCAGCGTTGCGTCGGTGTAGGCGACCCCGGCGCGTCCGTTCTGCGGATTGATCGCAATCTCGAAAAGATCCGCGAATAGGCTACGAGACAGAGTACCCACACGAATACTGTGATCGCTGATTACGTCTTGCGTAAGGGTTGAGCCGTCGTCTTTCGTCTGGGCTATGTACGGATACCAGACTGCGCTCGGATCGTTTTGGCCTGACCCGGTCGTTCCGTAGTAGACAAAGTCGGCCACGCCGTTGTAGGCGGCGACGAACGGAAAGACCGCAGTCTTTGCAGGCCGCGCACTGACGCTGAAAGGAGCTGACCAAGAGACCCCGTGGTTC
>VAXY01000089.1 GCA_005885085.1 Actinomycetota bacterium
ACGCCGGATGGTCGACGCCTTCCTCGAAGAGCAGCAGCTCGACCCGGCCGTCGGAGGCCGCCTCGAGTGTTGGCTCCCACCCCGAGGCGGCACGGCCTTTCCGGCCCGCCTCCTCGCGCCAGCGGGCCAGCACTTCGGCCTCGTCCTTCGCCTCTGCTCGGACGAGCACCGGCATCACGGCCTCGAGCAGCTGCGCCGGGCCCGCGTGCGCCTCGGCGTGCGCCCATCCGACGACGGCCTCGCGTACGTCCGCCGAGAGCTCGTCCATGAATTCCGAGCGCATCTCCTCCGAGCCGACGAGCACGATCTTCGGCACCTGCAACCGGCGGCGGCTGCGGTCGAGCACCTCGGCGACGTCCTTCAGGTGCTCCTGGACGAGCTTCTCGATGTGGCGCTGGTACCGCGCTTGCGACCACCCGCCCTGGTCGTGCCGGCCCGGCTGCTCCTCGAAGTGATCGCCGATCTCGCGCAGCCGGCCCGCCTGCAGTCGATACAGGTGTCCCTGCTCACGGCCGACGACGGCGACAATCGTCCCGTCTGCGCGTGCGACGACGGGGACGAGCGGTGCGAGGAAGAAGTCGCGGCCGACCTTGAAGCGGTCGGGCACCGGCTCGGGCAATGCGATCGTCGTCCAGAAGTTGTCGAGGCCGGCGGTGAAGACGGCCATGCCCTGCGCACCGTCCCGCTCGAACTCGTTGTCGAACCAGCGTGCGATCCGCTCGAAGTCGGCCTTGAGGGCGCCGCGCTGCTCGTGCGTCAGGTCCTTGCGGTCGGTCTTCTCGGCGGTGTTGAGCAGGGCGTTCATCCGCGTCTGTGCGTCGCCCGCCGTCGGAACCTGGGACGGATCGAGGTTGAGATAGAGCGTCGTCGCGCAGCCCTTCTCGGCGCGGAAGCCCGCCAGCTCCCGCAGCAGCGGCCAGCTCACGGTATCGGCCATCGCCCGCCCCTACCTACCATGGACGCGGCGATTGTATGCACGTGTACACCACCCTGGGTCACGGCGTCCGGCCGCTCGACGAGCTCGTCGCGACCCTGCGCGAAGCCGGTGTCGAGACCCTCGTCGACGTCCGCCGCTTCCCGGGCTCGCGCCGCAATCCTCAGTTCAACCAGATTTCGCTCGCCGACGCCCTCGGCGAAGCCGGCATCGGCTACCGGCACGCGGTCGAGCTCGGCGGGCGCCGGAGCGGCGAGCCGGGCGAGGAGGACTTCGGCTGCATCCGCGTCGCCGCCTTCCGCAGCTACGCCGCGCGGATGCGTACCGAAACATGGCAGTCCGCCCTGGCCGCCGAGCTCGCCCAGCCGGTGGCCTGCTTCATGTGCGCCGAGACCGTCTGGACGCGCTGCCACCGGCGCCTGATCGCCGAGCTGCTGACGGCCCGCGGGCACGAGGTCGTCCACCTGCTCGGCCCCGGCCGCCGCGAGCCCCACCGGCTCTACGATGAGTCGGAGGTGAGGGACGGCAAGCTCTATCTCTGCGGCGCGCGGGTCGCGTAAAGGAAGCTTCAGCCGACGAGATTCGTTTAATACAGGGAGAGGAATTTGGAGGACCATGCCTGACAACGACGTTCGCGACATGATCATCATCGGCGGGGGGCCGGCCGGCTATACGGCCGCCCTTTATGCCGCACGCGCGAACCTGAAGCCGCTCGTGATCGAAGGCTTCAACTGGGGCGGCCAGCCGATGATCACGAGCGACGTGGAGAACTACCCGGGCTACACGGAGGGCATCCTGGGACCCGAGATGATGGCGGACTTCCGCCGGCAGGCGGAGCGGTTCGGCGCGGAGTTCGTCACCGACGACGTGACGAACGTCGACGTCTCGGAGCGCCCGCTACGCGTGTCCGTCGGCGACGACGAGTTCCGGGCCCAGACCGTGATCGTCGCCACGGGTGCGACCGCCCGCCAGCTCGGCCTCGAGTCGGAGCAGCGGCTGCAGGGCCGAGGCGTCTCGTACTGCGCCACCTGCGACGCGGCCTTCTTCCCCGAGAAGCACGTCGTGGTCGTGGGCGGCGGCGACTCCGCGATGGAGGAGGCGACCTTCCTGACCCGCTTCGCGGCGAAGGTGACGATCGTCCACCGCCGCGACGAGTTCCGTGCCTCGCAGATCATGCTCGAGCGCGCCCGCGCGAACGAGAAGATCGACTGGGTGACGAACGCGGTCGTCGACGAGGTGCTCGGAGACGACCGAGTCACCGGCGTGCGGCTGCGGGACGTCAATACCGATGAGACCTGGGAGCTCGAGGCCGACGGCCTCTTCGCCGCGATCGGCCATGACCCGAACACGGCGCTGTTCCTCGACCAGCTCGAGCACGAAGACGCCGGCTACCTGATCACTCAACCGGGCACGACGGAGACGAACGTCCCCGGAGTCTTCGCGGTCGGAGATGTCCAGGACCATGTGTACCGGCAGGCGGTCACGGCGGCCGGCTCCGGCTGTATGGGCGCGCTCGACGCCGAGCGGTACCTCGCCGCGCTCGAAGGCCACCTGATGGCCGCCGAAGCAGCGCCCCGGGTCTAGCCGACTCGGGCTCTACCCTCGGCCGTTATGGCCGAGTGGATCGACCTCATCGATCCCTCCCTGGAGGAGCTTCGCGCGAAGCTGCCACGGGCGGTCCAGGAATCCGCGCTCGCGCTCCTCGTCGCCCCGGCGCGCCACACTGACGAGCCCCGGCCGACGTTGCAGGCGCACGGCGACTACATCTTCGGTGTCTTCCTCCTAGCCATCGCCGTCCCCGAAGAGGACCGCGTCTTCTACCAGGAGATCGACGTCGTCGTGACGCACGATGTCCTGCTGAGCGTCAGTAAGACACCGCCCAACGAGCATCCATACGACCCGCGTCCGGTGCGCGAGTCCTGCAAGCCCGACGACGAGGGCGGGATGATGCTCTACCGCCTCATCGACGACATCGCCGAGCACTACCTCGACCTCATCGACGCCCTCGACGGGGAGATCGACGAGCTCGAGGACACTGTCGAGACCGCGCCGGCCGAGTCCACTCGCAACCGCCTCAGCGAGCTGCGTCACGACCTCTTGCATATCCGCCGTACCCTCTCGCCCACGCGCGACGCGGTGCGCCGCGTTGTCGACAACGTGATCGAGGTCGACGAGGGCAAGGAGGTCTTCCCGCACGACGTCGAGATCGCCTTCAACAGCGCCTACGACAAGCTCCTGCGAGCATTCGACGGGCTCGAGCTGTCGCGGGACCTGATCGCGAGCGTCCGCGACTACCTACAGGCGAAGGTCGCGAACGACCAGAACGAGGTGATGAAGACGCTGACCGTGATTGCCTCGCTGCTGCTGCTCCCCACGTTCATCGTCGGCCTCTACGGCCAGAATTTCCAGCACCACTTCCCGGAGATCCACTGGCAGCTGGGCTACCTCTGGTCGTGGGCCCTGATCGTCGTCACCACGATCGGTCAGCTCGTGTTCTTCCGCAGGAAGAAGTGGATCTAGTCGCTACTTTGGAGTAGTGCCCCACTTCATCTGCCCAAACTGCAAGCAGCGCTCCATCGACCACGACGGGCTGCAGGAGATCGACAACGTGCCCGTCGCCTGCGAGCGCTGCGGGTTCGGCTTCCTGTTCGAGCTGATGGACGACTACTACCCGGCCCCGAACACCGGGTTCGTGGTCTGCGACCAGGAGGGACGGATCCTCGCAGCCGGCCGGGGCGTCTTCGAGCTCGTCGGCTACCGCGAGCAGGAACTCCTGGGCGCCGACCTCGTGGAGCGGCTCGCCCTCGACGGGTACGAGCCGGAGCAGAACCCAGCCAAGCTCGCGCTCGAGTGGGGTGTACGGCGGCTCGGCGAGAAGCTCGAGCTGCGCACCCGAGCCGGGCAGCGGAAGGCGGTCACCGCGGACTTCTTCCCCGCCTACGACGAGGACGGCGGGCTCTTGGTCGCAATCACGCCACGCGGCTGACGTAGACCGACGACTCGTAGACGAGGCTCACCTGCCCTCCGTGTGCCCAGGCGAGCTCCCGCAGCCGGCCCTCGAGCTCGGCACGTTGTCCCGCCGGCGCTGCGGCGACGAAGCTGACCGACATGATCCGTGCCACGAGCCCGTCGGCGTCGAGCTCCTGCGTGAAGGGGAAGTGCGCTTCCTCGACCGGCCGGAACAGGTCGCTGGCGGCGAGCGTGCCGACCCACGACTCCGACGGCGGCCGCCCCGCCGGAACGAACGTGTCGAGTAGCTTGGTGAACTCGTGCTGCAGCGGGTCCTGACGGTCGCGTTGGTTCCAGATCAGCGCGAGCGCGCCGTCATCGCGTAGCACGCGACGGATCTCGGGCAGCGCCTCGTCGTGGCGGAACCAGTGGAATGCCTGACCGACCGTGACCCCGTCGACGCTCAGATCGGGGAGCGGAATCTCCTCCGCCGCTCCGCGCAGCGCTTCGGCATCCGGAAGCGCGCGCAGGAGCTCGGCCCTCATTGCGTCACCGGGCTCGACCGCGATCACGCGGGCGCCGGTCTGCAACAGCGCGCGCGTCAGCTTGCCGGTGCCCGCACCCAGATCGAGCACGGTGCGGTTCTCGCGCAGGTCGAGCTTCTCGCCAAGCCACTCGACCGCCTCAGCTGGATACTCGGGCCGGGCTCGCTCGTAGAGGTCGGCGACGAGCTCGAACGAGCGTGAGTCCGGATGCTGCAGCTCGCTCATACGCGCGACGACGGGCAGAGGTCGTTGACGACACAGTCCTCGCACCGGGGCATGCGCGCGACGCAGACGCGCCGCCCGTGCCAGATCAGCAGGTGCGGGAACCGGCCCCAATCCTCACGGGGCACGAGCCGGACCAGATCGCGCTCGATCTTGACCGGGTCCTCCTGCCGCGTCAGCCGCAGGCGCTGCGATAGCCGGCGCACGTGTGTGTCGACGACGATCCCCTGGGGGTTGCCGAGCTCGGCGGCGACGACGTTCGCCGTCTTGCGCGCGACCCCCGGCAGCCGGATCAGCTCCTCGAGCCGCCGCGGCACCTGTCCGTCGAATTCTTCGAGCAGCATCTTCATCGTCCCCCGCAGCGACTTCGCCTTCTGGCGGAAGAAGCCGGTGGCAAAGATGTCACGCTCGAGCTCCTCGGGCGGCACCGCCAGGTAATCCTCCGGACGCCGGTATTTCTGGAACAGCTTCTCGGTGACGCGGTTCACGTTGACGTCGGTCGTCTGCGCGGAGAGCATCACGGCCACGAGCAGCTCGAGGTCGGACTGCGACCGCAGCGCGATCGTCGCATCGGGATGTGCGGCAGCGAGCCGCTCGATGATCGGCCCGATGCGGGCGCGTTTCGGGCCGACGCGGCGGCGCGCCTCCTGGAGATAGCTGCGGGCCAAGGCTAGGAGACGGTAGCGAGGGCGTGCTCGGCGTACGACGCGCTGCGCAGCCGTGGCCCGGCGCACACGACGTCGAGCGCGGGGCAGCCGGCGCAGATGAACTCGTCCGGCGTCGGCCGGAAGTTGCCGGCGTCGATCCGGGCGATCGCCCCGCTCAGCTCGGCTTCGAGCTCGGGCAGCTGATCCTGCCGGAAGACGGTCGAGACGGCGGCGTCGGCCCGCTCGAGGAAGTGGTAGACGACCTCGACCTCGCTCGCACCGGCGCGGAAGCAGGCCAGCGCGTACACGAGCCGCTGCAGCCGGTAGTCGTGGTCGACGATCTCCTCCGGCGTGCCTTCCTCGAGCGTGTTCGTCTTGTAGTCGACGACGACCGCCTGGTCGCCTGCGAGCTGCAGGACGTCGAGGCGGCCGTGGAGCAGGACACCGTCGTGCTCGAACGCGAACGGCCGCTCGGCGCGGGCGTCCGGCAAGGCGGCGACGCGGCGCGCCAGCTCGGACTCGCAGTACGAGCGGACGAAGCCGGCGATCCGCTCCAGCTCCTCGTCGCTGACGCGCGGATACCAACCGCGCACCTTCGCGGCGAGATCGTCGGGCGGCAGCGGTTCCTGGAGGTTGACGAGCTCGAGCAGACGGTGGACGGCGTCGCCGATCTCCGTCGCTGCGAGCCCGGTGGTGCCCGGCGCAACGGCGCGCTCGTCGGTCGGCCTCATGCCGACCGCGCGCTCGGCGTAGTAGCGGTACGAGCAGCGCTCGAACAGCGCGAGCGCGCTGAACGACAACCGCCGGACCCGGTGCAGCGGCGGTACGGGAAGGTCGGCGAGCGGCGACAGGGCGGGAGCGAGCGCCGGCAGCGCGCCACCCCCATCCGGCGCGAAGAGCGCCAGCTGGCCGTCCTCGGCCGCGGCCTCCGGAGCGGGCGGCGTTTCGGCGCGGCGCCGGTCGACGCGCAAGATCACGCGCGCGCCCTGCCGCTCGAGCTCGACGGGATCTCGACCGGCCGATTCGATCTCCTTCAGCGCCTCGAGCCGGCCCAGCACCCAGCCGATCGGGGTCGTCTCGTCGGCCGTACGGGTGGGATCGATCGAGCCGGAGACGCGTAGTACAGACGCAGCCGCTCCGCCCGCTCCTCGGCTTTCCGTGCCTCCCTGACCTCCTCGTACGCGTACGCCCCGCGCCGCTCGCTCGTGACCGGATCCGCGACGCGGAACCCGAAACGACCGTCGGAGAGCGCGAGAATCTCGTCCGATGCGGGGGGCGCCCGGTCGCGACCGGCGTCGGCGACGACCACGACCTTGAACTCGAGCCCCTTCGCGGCGTGGATCGTGAGCAGGCGGACGGCGTCGCCGCCCTCCTCCTCCGCGACGGCCTCGAGCTCGCGCGCGCCGACCGCCTCCTGGTCGCGAACGAAGCGGACGAAGCCTTCGACATCGGGCCCGCGCAGCTCCTCGTACGAGCGCGCGAGACGCGCGAGCTTGCGCAGGTTCGCGTAGCGGCGGCGTCCGTCCCAGGTCGCGAGCACGGCGAGGTCGTAGTCGTGCTCGGCCATCACGCGCTCGCACAGCCGCTCGAGCGAGAGGCGCGCGGAAGCGGCTGTCAGGCGGTCGTACCTCTGGCGAAAGGCACGCAGGAGCTGGGCGTCGCGCTCCGGCAGCGACTCCGGCAGCTCCCGCTCGAGCGCAACGAACAGCGGCCGTTTCGGCGCAGCGCGCCGGAGCAGCACCAGCGCGTCGTTCGAGATCCCGACAAACGGCGACGCGAGCACGCTGACGAGCGCCTCGTCGTCGTACCGGTTCCGCAGGAGACGCAGGTACGCAAGCAGGTCGACGACCTGCTGCTGGCCGAAGTAGCCGCGGCCCGTGCCGCGGTAGGTGGCGATGCCGAGCGTCCGTAGCTCATCCTCGTACCACTCGGCGTCGGTGCCGGCCGCGAAGAGCAGCACGATCTCGCCGGCCGTCGCATCACCCGCGTCGATCAGGTCGCGGATGCGCCGCGCGATCGCGCGTGCCTCCCCGCGACGCCAGTGCACGTCGGTGTCCGCGTACGACGTCTTGTCGGTGACGAGCAGCTCGACCGGAGGGCCGAAGACGGGATCGGGAAATTCCCGCGAGGCTGCGAGCGGCTGGAACTCGTCGCCGAAGTCACCGCCGAACAGGTGGTTGACGACGGCGAGCACCTCCGGCCGCGAGCGGTAGTTCATCGTCAGCGGCAGCACGCCCTCGCCGGCGGACGCGCGCCGCTCGCGGAAGACCTGGACGTCCGCGTGCCGGAACCCGTAGATCGACTGGAACTCGTCGCCGACGACGAAACGCTCGGACCCTGCACCGGCGATCAGGTCGATCAGCTCGCACTGGAGCCGGTTCGTGTCCTGGAACTCGTCCACCATGATCGAGCGGAAGCGCAGTTGCTCCCGCTCGCGGATCGCGATGTCGTCACGCAGCAGATCACGCGCGCGCAGCTGCAGGTCCTCGAAGTCGAGCGCCGACTCGCGGTCCTTCGCCTCCTGGTAGGCGGCCGCGAACGCGGCCAGCAGCTCCTGCAGCAGGTCGCGGTCGGCGGCGGCCAGCTCGTCGAGGGCCGCCTGCTCGACCGCCCGGCGTGATTCCTCGTACGTCGCCGCGCGCTCGCCGCGAACACGTAGGTCGCCGAGGTCGCACAACCGCTCAGCCCGCACGTCGGCGTCCAGCAGCACGAGTGCCTGACGCGCCGTCTCGCGCGCCGTCTCGCCGCTCCCCGAATCGTCGGCGAGACACTGCGCCGCGTCTCGCAGCTCGGTCACCTTGGCGTCGAACTGAGGCCCGCCGCCGAGCTCGAGCACGAGCTCGCGCCCGGCCGAGCGCAGCGTCTCGTACACGCCGGTGAGCATCCGCCGCAGCCCATCAGCGCCGTACACGGCGAGCAGTCGCAGTCGAGCGGGGTCGTCCTGCGCGCAGAACTCCGTCAGGGAGGTCTCGAACGCCTCGCCGCGGAGTACGCGGCCCTGACTCTCGTCGACGACACGGAAGCGCGGATCGACGCCCGCCGCGAACGGGTGCGAGCGGAGCAGCCGGTGACAGAAGCCGTGGATGGTCGAGATCCAAGCGCCGTCGAGCGCGCGGGCGAGATCAGGGCGCCCGCGTACGGTGAGCTCGGCGCGGATGCGGCTGCGCAACTCGCCCGCCGCCTTCTCCGTGTACGTGATCACAAGGATCGACTCGACGTCGACGCCCTCGTCGCACACGGCGCGCGCGAACCGCTCGACGAGCACCTTCGTCTTCCCCGTACCGGCGCCGGCGGAGACGAACACGAGACCGCGGGCGTCGACGGCAGCCTGCTGCTCGGGATTGAGCTTCACGCGCGCCTCACCCGGCACATCGGCCCGAGCTCACACCACGTCGGGCAGGCGCCGCGCTTCGGATCGTGGCGCACGTCGCCGCCACGAATCCGCTCAACGATGCCCACCGCCAGCTCGCGCGCGCGCTCCACCTGCGCCCAGAACTCGTCCGTGTCGCGGTAGTCGTTCTTCGCGAAGCCGGGCACGCCGTCGTCGCGGGCGTCGTCGCGTAGCAACCCCCGCGCCTTCCTGTCGCCGGAGAGCGGACGGTAGATGCCGCCGAGCGGCTCGATCCCGACGAGGTCGCGGAGCACGAGCATGTAGAGCGGGATCTGCAGCTTCTGCTCGGACTCGATCTGCGCCGCCGAGTGTGCGTGCTTGCCTGCCTTGTAGTCCTGGACGATCCCGCGCGCGCTGAACGGGTCGACGTCGATTCGATCGATCTTTCCCGACAAGGTGATGCCCTTCGCCAGTTCGAGCCCGCGCTGCAGCTCCGGGGCCGCGCGCTCCGAGCCGAACAGCACCTCGAACCGGCGCGGGACGAGCGGGGCTTCGGCGGCTGCATCCTCGCGCACGAAGGCCTCGAGGTCGCGCCAGAGACCGTGCAGGAGCTCGCGCTGCTGGAGCCCGGTGAGCTCCATCCGGACACCCTCGACCGCCTCGTCGAGGCACCGGCGGAGATAGGCGACGGCGTCCTCGACGCGGTCGGCCTCGACGCGCTCCGTCCCGAGCTCCTTGGGCAGGCCGGAGTAGAAGCGGAAGAGCACCTGGTGCGCGATCGAACCGCGGAGCCGCGCGTCGACCTGGCGGTCCATCGTCTTCGGGTCGATCAGCCGCTCGAGAAACCAGATCGACGAGCAGTCCGCGAAGCGCTCCAGCTCCGTGACGCCGAACGTCGTCTTGGCGCGCAGCTCGGCCAGCACCTGCGGATGCGAGAGACGCGTCGGTCGCTCGAACGCATGCAGCGCACGGGCCAGTCGTCGTTCCCATTCGTTCGCCGAGGCGATCGCCTCGGCCACGGGCCGGTCCTCGGCCGCACGCAGCGCCACCGCTCGCAGCCGTTCGCGCTCCGTCGGCGCCGACTCCAGCGGCCACGTGAGCTGCGACAGCGGCCGGCGCCGCGTCCAGCGGCCGACGTCGTCGCGCGGGAAAAGCGCGCGCACCTCGTCCCAGAACGGGCTCGGCTCACGTGGGCTGCCGTCGTCGCCGGCCGCCTCGCGCACCAGGTACACGCGCTGCGTCGCACGAGTGCACGCGGTGTAGAAGAGATAGCGGTCGCGCGCGACCTGATCCGGCCGTATGAGCCGCGCGCGTGAGCGCTCGTCGAGGTCGCGCCGTGCGTCGTCGGCGAGGAAGGGCGATTCGTGCCCACGCCGCGGCAACCGTCCCTCCTCGAGGCCGAGCAGGAACACGATCTCGAAGCGACGCGTGCGCGCCCGTAGAAGATCGAGCACCGCGACGCGTCCGGGCTCCCCGGCTGACGCTCGGCGAACCTCCGCGCGCTCGAGCGCGGCCACGACTTCCTCGGGCGAGACGGAGCCGTCGAGCTCGCTCCAGCCGCGCAGGTCGCCGAGCAGGCGCATGACGCTGTCATGCGCACGGATGTCGTGCCGCGACGGCTCGCCGACCGGCGGCGCCTCGAGCCCGTAGGCGGCGCGCAGCATCGAGCCGGCCAGGCCGGCGACTGCGTCGAGCGTCGTCGGTGCCGAGCGGAGCTCCTCGAGCATCCGCAGCGGCTGCCCGTCGCGCAGGCGGATCGTCTCCTCTTCGACCTGCTCGGGCTTGTCGACGGCGCGCCCGCGCAGGCGCCCCTCGAGGAAGTCGACGTTCTGACGGCCCAGCGCCGAGTACGGCGACCTCAGGAATGCATACAGGTCCGCTCTCGTCCCGCCGAGCCACGCGAACCGGAGCAGACTGAGCAGCGCCTGGCCGTAGGCCGTCTTGTCGAGGCGGACGTACGACTCGAGCGCGTAGGGAACGCCCAGCGTTCCGAGTGCGGTCTCGAGCGGTGCCTGCCAGCGCTCGAGCGTCGGGCAGACGATC
>VAXY01000090.1:0-6635 GCA_005885085.1 Actinomycetota bacterium
GCGCGCGTCGGCGATCCGATGAGCTGCGTCAACGCCTTGCAGTACCCGGCCAACCCGAAGAACGGTCCGGCGGACTATCCCTGGACGGATCTCACCTACCTGCTGCACAAGCGGCACGTCAGCTGGCGCTACTACGTCTTCACCGGCACCGAGCCCGACTGCGAGGACGACGCGATGATTTGCGAGTCCGTCAGGCAGGGCGCGACGACGCCCGGGATCTGGAATCCGTTGCCGTACTTCGACACCGTTCGACAGGACGGCCAGCTCGGGAACATCACGACCCTGTCCAACTACTTCAAGGCGGCGAAGGCCGGGACGCTGCCCGCGGTCTCGTGGATCAACCCGACGGGCTCGGTGAGCGAGCATCCGCCGGCCCTCGTCACGGCGGGACAGGCGTACGTGACGCGGCTGGTGAACGCGGCGATGCGCGGGAGGGACTGGAAGTCGACGGCGATCTTCCTCGCCTGGGACGACTGGGGCGGTTTCTACGACCACGTCGTCCCGCCGAGCGTCGACGAGAACGGGTACGGCCTCCGCGTGCCGGGCCTCGTGATCAGCCCGTACGCACGCAAGGGGTACATCGACCACCAAACGCTCAGCTTCGACGCCTACGTCAAGTTCATCGAGGACGACTTCCTTGGCGGGCAGCGGCTCAACCCGTTTACGGACGGCCGGCCGGATCCCCGGCCGGATGTGCGTGAGAACGAGCCCATCCTCGGCACGCTCGTCCGCGACTTCAACTTCAAGCAGAAGCCGCGGCCGCCGCTCGTGCTCGAGCCGCGACCGCAGACCGACTTGCACTGAGCCCGAGACGGGAGCGGCTACGCTCAGCGCGTGGCTGCTCCCGTCACCAAGGATCAAGAGCTCGAGCTCACGATCGACTCGCTCGCCTACGGCGGCAACGGGGTCGCCCGGCTGAACGGCTTCGTCGTCTTCGTGCGGCGCGGCTTGCCCGGGGACACCGTGCGGGCGCGGGTGACCAAGGTGCAAAGGCGTCACGCCGAGGCGCTCGCGACGGAGGTGTTGCGGCCGGGACCGCAGCGGGTCGACGCGCCGTGCGCGCACTATCCCGCGTGCGGCGGCTGCCGGTTCCAGGACCTGGCGTACGAGGCGCAGGCCGAGTCCAAGGCTGGCCAGGTCGCCGACGCGCTGCGCCGAATCGGCGGCATCGCGGAGCCGCCGCTCGAGCCGATCCTTCCCGCCGACGACGTCTTCCACTACCGGAACAAGCTGGAGTACTCCTTCACGCAGCTCGAGGACGGGCCGACGCTCGGCTTCCACAAGGCCGGACGCTGGGACGAGGTGCTCGAGATCGAACGCTGCTGGCTGACGACCGATCTCGGCAACGCGATCCGCAACGCGGTGCGCGAGTGGGCGCGCAGCGATCGGCTCGTCGCCTACGACCAGGAGGGGCAGACGGGCTACCTGCGTCACCTGGTCGTGCGCGAGGGACGCAACACGGGGCAGGCACTCGTGCAGCTCGTGACCGGCCCGGGCGAGAAGTTCGACACGGGTGGGTTCGTCGACGTCCTGCGAGTGTTCCCCGAGGTGCGCTCGATCCACTGGGCCGTCAACGAGACGCCTGCGGAGGTGACGAACCTGCCCACGCGGCTCTTGTGGGGTGAGGAGGCGATCGAGGAAGAGCTCTGCGGCCTGCGCTTCCGCGTGCGGCCGAACGCGTTTCTCCAGACGAACACAGCGATGGCGGAGCGGCTCTACGGCGTTGCGCGCGAGTTCGCTGCGCTGACCGGCAACGAGACGGTCTTCGACCTGTACTGCGGCATCGGCACGATCGGCCTCGTCCTTGCAGGTGACGCGCTGACGGTCTGGGGGATCGACATGTCCGAGGAGTCGATTGCGTGCGCGCTCGAGAATGCGGAGCTGAACGGCGTGGGGAACGCCGCGTTCTTTGCCGGGAACGTGGGCCAGTCGGTCGCGGAGCTGCACGAGCGCAGCGGCGACCCGGACGTGGTCGTCGTCGACCCGCCGCGCGCAGGCCTGGCCGGCAAGGCGTTGAAGCGGCTCGGCGAGATCGGCGCCCCGCGCATCGTCTACGTCAGCTGCAATCCGACCACGCTCGCGGGCGACGCGAAGCGTCTCGCGGACGACCACGGCTACGCCCTGCGGCGCGCGAAGCCGGTGGACATGTTCCCGCACACGCCGCACGTCGAGACGGTCGCACTGCTCGAGGCCGGGGTCTGACCCCGAAAGGGGGTCAGGCCCCAGCTTTCAGGCGTGAATGACGGGCTCGCCGGCGAGCGGGTCGGCCGGAAACGTGACGTGCTCACCGCGCGCGATGCGTACGGCCGACCAGGCTGCGACGGCGGCGTCGAGGACGTCGTCTGCACGCACGAGCCCGGCGTCGAGGCGGTCCGGGAGCGCGATCCCCGCGCCGGCGAGAAGCCGTAGGCGCTCACGCTGGCCGTTCCAGGTTCGCTTCGCGAACGCGAGCGGTGCGCCCGCGAGCACGGCGAAGGACACCTCCGGATGGACTTCACGCACCCGCGGATCGCGAACCCGGTCGACGTCGAGGATCGCCGTCTTCAGAGCCCAGCCCTGTGCCGAGGTTCCCGGCGCCAGGGCGCGCGCCTGCGTGTAGGTCGGAGCTTCGAGCGCGATGCGCGGCGGGGTGAAGAAGACGCTGGCGCGGCGCGCCCCCACGGCCGAGCGGCCGTCGACGTCTGCGCGTCGTCGCGACCCGACCTCCGGCAGGCCGATCGGCACGTCGACGCCGACGACGGCGGCTTTCGGGAAGCGCTCGAGCAGAACGGGGAACCGGCGCTCCAGGAAGGCGTCCACAAACCGGCCGTTCCGCAGCGCGACCGCGATCCAGCCCCCTCGCGCCGCGTCAACGCCGAGCGTCAGCACCGCGACGAAGTTGTGTCCAGATCAGATCTCCGTTGGCGAGCAGAAACCCGAGCGCCAGCAGCGGCAACGCCGGCAGGCCGCCGAGGTTGCGCCAGACCGCGAGCGCGAGCGTGGCGTCGAACGACAGCACCATCAACAGCCACGTCCAGGCGGGCCGCAGGCGGAAGCGAGCGGCCGCCGCCAGGAAGAGCGCGAAGAACATGAGGTCGGGCAAGCCCAGGTTTGCTCCCGACCGTTCGCCTGGGATCGGAAACGCCACCGAGAAGTCCGAGAAGACGTGCTCGTGCTTCGTCACGATCACCTTCGTCGGCCCGCGCCAGACTGAGTACGCGTCGACCCAGGGGATGATCAGCGCCACGAGGACGACCCAGCTCAGCGCCTCGAAGTACGAGAGGAAGGCAAAGCCGACGGCGGTGATGCCGAATAGCTTGGAGAAGTTCTCCGCCGTGTTCCAGCCGGCGACGTGGAAGGCCCAGGCGAGGACGCCGAAGGCCGCGCCGGCCGCCAGCAGGCCCCGACCGCGCTGCAGCGGCAGCACGAGCCACACGAGCCCGAAGCACGCGGGGATCACGACAAGCGAGACGAACGCGATGTCCCACCACGTCGACGCGTTCCACAGCCGGTCGTGGAGGGCGTAGTAGAGGGCGAGCGCCGCGAGGAGGGCTAGTAGGGCGGCAACTCGGCCCACCATTGGCCGAGCGGCTTGAAGGCGTTCCAAAACTTGGTCTTGGCCGGAGCCTCGTCGAGCGACGTGTCGATGTCGGGCACGACCAGCACCTGCGCCGTCGCCGTGAAGCGCTGGAGCTCACCCGGCTTGTACTCCACAGTATCCGCGAGCGGGAACTCGATCGAATTGAAGAAGTCGACCGAGCCCTCGCCCATCGGGACGATCAGCTTCGGCTGCACGATGTGCAGCTCGCGCGTCAGGAAGGCGCGCGACTCGTTGTCCTCGCCGTCGGCGAACTTGAGGCAGTTCGTTCCGTACACCGCCATCGGGTCGACGTGCAGCCGCTGCAAGGATTTGAGGATCGCCTGCCCCGCCCGCCCGTAGAAGGCGACGCCCTCCTGGACCTCCGCCGGCTGGGGCCGGTACTTGAGCAGCATCACGTCGGCGAGCGGATGGCCGGAGCCGACCACCGGCACGCGCGCGCCGCCCGCCTGGGCCACCTCGTGGGCGAGGTCGTTGATCTCGACGATCGCCTTCTGGAGGTACTTCTCGTAGATCTCGTCTGTCGCAGACACCGGACTTAGAAGACTTTCTCCCCTACCGGACCCGTTCCTTGGCCTGGGCCATCCATTTCAGGGATTGCAGGTAGACGAGCGACCTCGGGCGCCGCATGACCTGGGCGGATCGGAGGCTCAGCATGAACTCCTCCGGCCCCTCGAAGGCCCGCATCCGGAGCGCCCCCGTCCCGACGCCCTGGAGGACATGGGCGTCAGAGCCCGCGCCGACCGTCAGGTTGTACTTCCGCGCGAACCGGAGCGCCTCCTCGTTGTACGCCTCGAACAGCAGTCGGGCGTTGTAGACCTCGAAGAGATCGATGTCCGCGAGATGCCGCTGCAGTGTCGCGGGGTCGGGGATCGAATGCATCCGGTCGAACGGATGTGGCAGGTAGAGGAGGCCGCCCTGCGCCCTGATCGCCTTCACCGTTTGCTCGAACGACAGGCCGCGCGGGATCTCCTCGCGCAGGAATAGCCCGATCACCTCGCCCTGCGCGTCCGTCTTGATCTCCTCGCCGGGGATGACGATCAGCTCGTGCTCGCGCGCGAGCTCCGCCGTCTCGAGCGCCCCCCCGAAAATGTTGTGGTCGGTGACGGCGATCGCGCCGAGCCCGTTCGCCTCCGCGTACATGATCAGGTCGGCGGGATCGACGGCGCAGTCGTGCGACCAGCTCGTGTGCATGTGCAGGTCGGCGAGGATCCAAGGCCGGTCTCGCAGCGGGTCGGTCTCGGGCCGCGGCGCGTGCCGCCGCTTTGCCAGTGAGCGGTACAGCTCGTCGAGCCGGCGCGCGACGTCCGCGAACGTCTGGCCCCCGGCCTCCGCTCGGGCGCGCTCGGCCTTGCGCTGCCGGTACTCCGGGTTCTCCGCGAGTCGCGCGGCCTCGGCGCCGCACAGCTCCGGCTGCTCGCGTGCGCGGGGAGGCGTCGCGATTGCACAGCCTGCCGCCGCGGCCTCGAGTTGCACGCGGCCGAGACCGTCCAGCGCCGGGACGAACACGCTCGCCTCGGCGAACAGCGGCGCACGTGCGGCGCCGTCGCGGGCGGTCCGCACGTGAACGCGGTCCCGCAGGAGGCGGGGAATCGTCGGGCGGCCCATCAGCGGTTTCGTCCGCAGCAGCACGACCTCCCACTCGGGCAGACCGGCGAGCTCACGCAGGACGCCGCGCACGAGTATCCGCTCCGTCGGGCGCCACTCGACCACGATCAGGTTCCGTTTGCGCCCCGACTCGAAGAGCTCGAGGTCGACTCCCTCCGAGATGACCTCGTAGTGACCCGGGAAGCGGGCGGCCGCCGCCGCCGCGGTCTGCTCGCTCGTCGCCACGAGCGCGTCGAGGCGCCCGAGCAGCCGGTCGCGCTGCGCGCGTCCCGGCGGATACGAGAGCCGCTCCGGAGAAAGGAAGGTCGCGACGGTCATTGCCTCTGCGTCGCGGAGCGCGAGATACGAAAGCGACGGCAGGCCCGGCTCGAAGCCGTGCACGACGTCGAAGCGCCCGAGCGCCAGCGCGAGCGAGAGGTTCGCCCGCGCACCGACGGGAACGCCGATGCGGCTGCGGCGCGAGATCGGCACCGCCGGCCCGAGCGCGACGACCTCGGCGTCGAGCCCGTCGAGCAGAGCACGGCGACCGGCCGCGAGCTCCTTGGCGCGGTTCGAGGAGGCGAGGATCGTGACCGAGTGTCCGAGGGCGCGAAGCTCCCGGGCAATTCCCTCCACATGCTCGTTGACGTCGTGCGGCTGCGACCAGGAGAACGGCGTGACCAGGCAGAGCCGCATCGGCCCTAGCCTAGCCTCCACCTTGTCACCCCAAAGGGGCATTCTCTGCGTCAGACTGCCGCCGGATGGGTCATCGACTCTAAGGGGAGAAGATGCGAAGACTCAGCGGCACAGGGCGTGCGTTGCTCGCCTTCGGCTCTGTCGCGTTGATTGCGACCGTGGCGACCGGGGGTGCGGGGGCAGCACGCGGCAACGACCAACTGCAGAAGATCAATCACATCGTCGTCATCTATGAGGAGAACCACAGCTTCGACAACCTCTGGGAGGGTGTGAACGGGCGGGCGCGTGCCAACGACGCGCAGACGCTTCAGGTCGGGCAGGCGGCGACGCGAACGCCGTACAACTGCCTGTTGCAGAACGACGTCAACCTGACGGCTCCTTCGCCGCTGTCGGCTGACTGCACGGACACGACGACGAGCACGACGTTCGTGAGCCACTTCACGAACGCGCCGTTCTCGATCGAGCAATACATCCCGAAGGACGCTCGGACGTGTCCTCAGCCCGGTGTCTTCGCACCGACGGGACTGACGCCGAGCCCGAGCAACCTGCCGGGCGGCTGCACGCGCGACATCGTGCATCGCTTCTATTCGGAGCAGTACCAGCTCGACGGCGGACGCCAAGACCGCTACACGACCGGGAGTGACGCGGCCGGTCTGACGCAGGGCTATTACGACACGAAGGCGCTGCCGATCTATGCGTACCTCCACAGCGGGGACCACCCGCACTACGCGATCGCCGACGACTTCTTCCAGTCGGCGTTCGGCGGGTCGTTCCT
>VAXY01000090.1:6725-7319 GCA_005885085.1 Actinomycetota bacterium
TACACGCCGACCGGCGCGGTCCTCGACCGGCAGTTGACGCGGGTCTGCCCGGCCCCGGCGACCGTCGATCCGAACCCCGGGTTGGCCTGTGGCGACGGCGCCGTGAACACGATCCAACCGGCGTACCAGCCGTTCAAGGGCAGTCCGCAGCTGCCGCCGCAAGGCGGGACGACGATCGGTGACGTGCTCACCGACCACCAGGTCAGCTGGGCCTGGTACTCAGGCGGCTGGTCGAACGCCGACGGTGACGTCGGTGCGGCAGGGTGGACGAACGGCACGGCGCCTGGTGTCTGCGCCGATCCGAACTCGGCCCCGAATCCGGTCTGGCCCTACTGCCCGAACAAGGTGTTCCAGTTCCATCACCAGCCGTTCAACTACTACTCCAACTACGCGCCGGGCACGCCCGGCCGTTCGCACCTGCGTGACGAGCAGGAGTTCGTCCAGGCGGTCAACTCCTCCTCGAGCCAATGCAACCTCGACTCGGTCAGCTTCGTCAAGCCGATCGGGCTCGAGAACGAGCATCCTGGCTACACGAGTGAGTCCCGCGGGAGCGACCACCTCGTGCAGCTGCTCCAGTCGATCCAGGGGAGCGCT
>VAXY01000090.1:7477-12808 GCA_005885085.1 Actinomycetota bacterium
GACGTCGATCCTCGCGACGATCGAAGAGCGCTTCGGCCTGCCGACAGTCGCAACCCGTGACGGCGAGGTCAACAGCCTCTCGAACGTCTTCGCCGCGAAGCAGTACGAAGCTGCAGGGCCGTAGGCAGATCGGGGGTCAGACCCCTTTCGGGGTCTGACCCCTGCCCTTCTAGGCGCCGACCGTCTGGGTCGTCGGCTCCGTCGTGCGGGCGTGCTCGCGGATGAAGCTCTCCGTTGCCTCGTAGGCGTCGTCGTCCGGCACCTGCTTCGGCGGCGACTTCATCAGGTACGAGCTCGGGCCCTCGAGCGCACCGGCGACGCCGTCGTTCAGCGCGAGCTTGGCGAGCCGCACCGCGTCGATCACGATGCCCGCCGAGTTCGGCGAGTCCCAGACCTCGAGCTTGAGCTCGATGTTCAGCGGCACGTCGCCGAAGGACGAGCCCTCCATGCGGATGTAGGCCCACTTGCGGTCGGTCAGCCAGGGCACGTAGTCCGACGGGCCGACGTGGACGTTCCCGGGGCCGAGGTCGTAGTCGAGCATCGACGTGACCGCGTTCGTCTTCGAGATCTTCTTCGACTCGAGACGCTCGCGCTCGAGCATGTTGAGGAAGTCGGAGTTGCCCCCGACGTTCAGCTGCATCGTCTTGTCGAGCCGGACGCCGCGCTCGCGGAAGAGCGACGTCAGCACGCGGTGCGTGATCGTCGCGCCGACCTGCGACTTGATGTCGTCCCCGATGATCGGCAGGCCCTTCTCCTCGAAGCGCCGCTGCCAGTACGACTCGCGGGCGATGAAGATGGGCATGCAGTTGACCAGCGCGCAGCCGGCCTCGAGCACCTGCTCCGTGTACCACTTGGTTGCGGCTTCCGACCCGACGGGCAGGTAGTTCACGACCACGTCCGTCTTCGTGTCGCGCAGGATCCCGACGACGTCGTCGGTCTCGCCGGGCGCCTTCGTGACGACCTGCGAGATGTACTTGCCGAGTCCGTCATGGGTCATGCCGCGGGAGACCTTCACGCCGGTCTGGGGCACGTCTGCGAATTTGATCGTGTCGTTCGGGTGCGCCCAGATCGCGTCGGCGAGATCCTTGCCGACCTTGTCGGTCGTGACGTCGAAGGCGGCCGTGAACTCGATGTCGTGGACGTGGTAGCCGCCGAGGTTCACGTGCATCAGCCCGGGCACGAACTCGCCGCCCGGCGCGTCTTTGTAGTACTCCACTCCCTGCAGCAGCGAGTTGGCGCAGTTGCCGACGCCGACGAGCGCAACACGCACGCGGTCGTCGAGGCGGGCCTTCCCGTTCTGCTTGCCGTTCTCTTGAGCCATCAGGGGATAACCTCCTATCGCATTCCTGCTATGAGGCAGAAGATAGCAGGTTTGCGATACGGAGCTAGGGGAGCCGGCGGGCCGCAGGGCCCGTGATCCCGCGGTGCTGGACGAAGCGGCGGTACAGATAGAGCAGGAGGATCGCTCCGAGCAGGGCAAAGATCAGCCCGCCGGCCGTGCCGAGCAGGATCCGCGCGATGATCCCGCCGACGAGCGAGCCGCCGAGGCCGAGGCCGATCGTCGCGTACCAGGGCATCGGATCCGGGCCGGGGAGGGCAAGCCGCGCCAGGCCGCCGACGACGAACCCCCACACGATCAGGCCGATGATGAAGATCAGCACGGTGAGACCTTACTTCCGCGAGAGCAGCTGCTTGCGGACGAACAGGATCCGCTGCAGGACGGTGAGCCAGGCCGTCGCCGTCAGCAGGTAGATCGCCCATTGCAGCACTCCCCACGGCGCGAGCACGAGCCCGGCGGTGATGACGACCACGCGCTCTGCCCGCGAGCCCAGGCCGACGTCGCCGCGGAGACCGAGGGCCTCCGCCTTCGCGCGCGTGTAACTCACGAGGAACGAGCCGGCGACCGCTGCGACCGTCGCGCCGAGCGCGACCTCGTTGCCGTGCCGCGAGAAGATCAGCGCGATCGCGCCGAGCATCGCTCCCTCACCGACGCGGTCGGTGGTCGAGTCGAGGAAGGACCCGAACGGAGTCGTCTTGCCTCCGGCACGCGCGAGCGCGCCGTCGAGGATGTCGAGGATCGATCCGGTCACGAACACGCCGGCTCCGACCCAGTAGAAGAGGAGGTTGTTGCGGTCTTCGAAGAACACGAGCACCGCCGCGGCGAGGCAGAGCGACACGCCGGACGTCGTCAGCGCGTTCGGGGTCACCCGCGTGCGCGCCAGGCCGACGATCGAACGCGACGCGAGCGAGCGCGCCCCCGTCGTGTACCCCTGCTTGACGCGGTGCAGCACCGCGGATTCCCTCATGTCGTCACCCATCGCATTCCTGCTATGAGCGGACTATAGCGCGTGCGCGATGAGGCTCCGGAGCCTGGCCTGGTAGACGATTGCGAGCGTGACCGTGCCGAGGACGATCCCGGCGGCGACGTCGAGCCAGAAGTGGTTGCCCGTGGCCATGACCGCGAACGAGACCCAGAGCGGCCAGACGAGCCAGAGCGCCTTCCCGAACCGGTTTCGCACGACCGACGCGAGGATCACGCCGACGATCAGCGCGTCCGCGGCGTGGAGGCTCGGCATCGCGGCGTACGGGTTCGCGGCGAGCTGAACGAGGCCGCTGCCGTGGTTCAGTCCGCCGAGCTGGCCGAGCGTGTCGGTGAAGCCGATCGACGTGAAGAAGCGCGGCGGCGCCGTGGGCAGGAGCACGTAGCCGATCAGGCCGAGCACGTTCGCGAGCAGGATCGTGTTCCGGAAGCGGGTGAATGCATGGTTGCGCCGCAGGTACACCCAGAGCAGGGCGAGCCCGATCACCGTGAACTCGGAGTTCCAGTACGTCCACGACACGAGCTCGGCGAGGAAATGGGACGACTGCGTCCAGCCCTGCAGCGTCAGCTCGCCGAGGCCGGCCAGGCGCTGCTCCCAGTCGATCACCTTCCAGCCGTTCGCGAACGCGCGCGTCGGATCGCGGTCCGCGACACCGCGCGCGACCTGGTATGCGACCAGGAAGCCGAACCAGATCAGTACCTGGCGTGCGAAATCCGAGTAACCACGCGGTAGATAGCGTCTTCCGGCTGCGATGGCGGCGGTCATGACCTGTCGATTTTAAACGTCGTGGATGTCGCCGATCTTCCCTCGGACGGGCGTCTACCCGCCTATTTGCGACATTGATCTTGACGCCCTGACGAAGCCCGGATCGTTGATTCTGTGTTTCAACTCCTTGTGACGCACGGCGAAACGAATGAAGTCGACGAGCTCCTCGTCCGTTGCTCCGCTGCGGAGCGGCTGCTTCAGGTCCCATTCCCGTCGTGAGAAGAGACAGGTGCGCAGCTGCCCGTCCGCCGTCAGGCGGATGCGGTCGCAGGACGAGCAGAACGGCTCCGACACGGGGTTGACGAAGCCGAGCTCGCCGGTGCCGTCCGCAAAGCGGAAGCGGCGCGCCGTCGACGACGCCTTCGCCGGCAGCTCCTCGAGCGGCCCGTAACGGTCCTCGATGATCGCTCGAATCTCACCGCCCGTCAGGACGTCGTCCTCACGCCACGCCTCGTCGGCGTCGAGCGGCATGAACTCGATGAAGCGCACGACGTAGGGCTTGCGCCGCGCAAGCTCCGCGAGCGCCGGCACCTCGGTCTCGGTGAAGCCTTTCACCGCGACGCAATTGACCTTGATCGGCCGCAGCTCCGGATGACGCTCGGCCTCCTCGAGCCCGCGGAGCACGGCGTCGAGCGCATCTCTGCGGGCGATCTCGGCGAAGCGGACGTGGTTGAGCGTGTCGAGCGAGACGTTGATCCGCCGCAGGCCGGCGTCGACGAGCGGCTGCGCGAACCGGTCGAGGAGGACGCCGTTCGTCGTCAGCGAGAGATCCCGGACGCCGTCAACCGAGGCGAGCATTCCGACGAGCAGCGGCAGATCGCGCCGCACCAGCGGCTCGCCGCCCGTGAGGCGCACCTCGTCGACGCCGAGCCGCGCGAGGACGCCGACGAGCCGGGTGATCTCCTCGAAGCTGAGGATCTCGTCGCGGCCAAGCCACTGGAGCCCTTCGGCCGGCATGCAATAGGTGCAGCGGAAGTTGCACTTGTCGGTGACCGACACGCGCACCGACTTGATCTCCCGCCCCCAAGAGTCGCGTAACGGCTCCACAATGCGAGTCTAGATCAGTCCGAACGAGAGGGTGTTGCGGCTGGGCTGTGACTTGATACCATGCGGCTTAGATTTTCTCAGTAGACCAACGGAGGCAAATACACGATGGCAAAGACAATCGGCATCGATCTCGGCACGACCAACAGCTGCATGGCCGTGCTCGAGGGCGGGGAGCCGACCGTGATCCCGAACGCCGAGGGCGGCCGCACGACGCCGTCCGTCGTCGCGTTCACGAAGGACGGTCAGCGCCTCGTCGGGGCGCCGGCGCGGCGCCAGCAGGTGACCAACCCGGAGAACACGATCTTCTCGATCAAGCGCTTCATGGGGCGCAAGTGGGACGAGGTCTCCGAGGAGATGACGATCGTCCCGTACGAGGTCGTCAAGGGCCAGAACGGGGACGCGCGGGTGAGGGCGGCCGGCAAGGAGTACGCGCCGCCGGAGATCAGCGCGATGATCCTGCAGAAGCTGAAGGCGGACGCCGAGGCGTATCTCGGCGAGCCGGTCACCGACGCGGTGATCACCGTTCCCGCCTACTTCAACAACGCGCAGCGCGAGGCGACGAAGGACGCCGGCAAGATCGCCGGGCTCAACGTCCTGCGCATCATCAACGAGCCGACCGCGGCCGCACTCGCGTACGGCCTCGACAAGGAAGGCTCGGACCAGACGATCCTCGTCTTCGACCTCGGCGGCGGCACGTTCGACGTGTCGATCCTCGAGCTGGGCGAAGGCGTCTTCGAGGTGAAGGCCACCAACGGCGACAACCACCTCGGCGGCGACAACTTCGACAAGGCGATCGTCGACTGGATGGTGTCAGAGTTCAAGAAGGACCAGGGCATCGACCTGGCCGCAGACCGGATGGGCGGAGAAGGCGAAGATCGAGCTGTCGTCCACGATGACGACGCAGATCAACCTGCCGTTCATCACGGCGACGCAGGACGGGCCGAAGCACCTCGACCTGCAGCTCACGCGCGCGAAGCTGAACGAGCTGAGCGCGGATCTCCTCGCGCGCACCGTCGGCCCGACCGAGCAGTGCCTCAAGGACGCCGGCATCGACAAGTCGAAGATCGACCACGTCGTGCTCGTCGGCGGCATGACACGCATGCCCGCCGTCGTCGACCGGGTCAAGGAGCTGATCGGCAAGGAGCCGCACAAGGGCGTCAACCCGGACGAGGTCGTCGCCGTCGGCGCCGCGATCCAG
>VAXY01000091.1 GCA_005885085.1 Actinomycetota bacterium
AACCAGCAGCAGATCCGGATCGAGGGCGGGTCGGGCCTCAAGGAGGACGAGGTCCAGCAGATGATCCGCGAGGCGAAGGCGCACGCCGACGAGGCGCGACGGCTCCACGAGGTCGCGGACACGAAGAACCACGCCGAGCAGCTCGCATATCAGACGGAGCGTTCGCTGAAAGAGCACCGCTCCGCGCTCGACGAGTCGGACGCGGCGACGA
>VAXY01000122.1 GCA_005885085.1 Actinomycetota bacterium
CCGATGTAGTTGCCCCGCGACTTCGACATCTTCTCGTCGCCGTCGAGCCCGACAAGCAACGGATACGTCATGACGAGCTGCGGGTCGACGCCGTAGTCCTGCATCACGTCGCGGCCGGCGAGGAGGTTGTAGAGCTGGTCGGTTCCACCGATCTCGATGTCCGCCTCGATCGCAACGGAGTCGTACGCCTGCATGAGCGGATACAGGAGCTCTGAGATCGAGATCGGCTCGTGCGCCTCGAAGCGCTTGGCGAAGTCGTCGCGCTCCAGGATCCGCGCGACCGTGATCGTGCGCGCCAGCCGCACGACCTCCGCATACGACAGCTTCCCCAGCCATTCGCCGTTGAAGCGGATCTCCGTGCGTGCCCGTTCGAGAACGCGGAACGCCTGCTCGGCGAACTCCTTTGCGTTTGCGTCCAACACCTCGCCCGGCAGGACGGGCCGTTCGTCGGAGCGCCCCGAGGGATCGCCGATCCGCGCCGTGTAGTCACCGACGATCAGCACAATCGTGTGTCCCGCGTGCTGGAACTCCGCGAGCCGGTCGAGCACGAATGCGAATCCAAGGTGAATGTCGGGCGCCGTCGGGTCGATCCCGAGCTTGACGCGCAACGGGCGTCCGAGCTTCAGCTTGCGCTCGAGCTCGCCTTCCGGCAGCACATTGACCGCGTGACGCGTGAGGTCCAGCTAGTGAGCCACTCCCTCGAGGTTCTCGATCTCGATCGGCTCGAGCTCGTCCGCCGGCTCGAAGCCGAACACCTGCGCAAGGAAGGAGAGGTGCGCCTCGAGCGCCCGCTTCACGTTCTCCGCCTTGCGGAAGCCGTGGCCCTCCCCTGCGAATGCGATGTACGCGTACGGGATCCCCCGCTGCTTGAGCGCGTCGGCGATCACTTCCGACTGAGGCGGCGGCACGACCTTGTCGTCGAGCCCTTGCAACAGGAGCAGCGGCCGCGAGATCGAGTCGGCCTGATTGACCGGCGACCGCTCGCGGTAGACGTCGATTGCGTCCGGCCAGGGACCGACGAGGTAGTCGTCATAGTGCGACTCGAACTTGTGTGTGTCCGCGTGGAACGTGACCAGATCGGCGACCCCGTAGTACGAGACCCCGGCCGCGAACTCGTCGCGCACGGCGACCGTCAACAGCGTCGTGTAGCCGCCGGCGCTGCCGCCGCTGATGTCGATGCGCGCCGGATCGATGTCGCCGCGGGCGGCGAGGTAGCGCGCCGCTGCCGCGCTGTCCTCGACGTCGACCACGCCCCACGCTCCGCGCAAGCGATCGCGGTACTCGCGCCCGTAGCCCGTGCTGCCGCCGTAGTTGAGGTCGACGACGGCGAGGCCTCTGCTCGTGAAGAGCTGGATCGAGAGGTCGAGCGCCGTCTGGACATGCGCCGTTGGTCCACCGTGCACGTGCACGAGCAGGGGCGGGAGCTCGTCCGGGGGGCCGGAGAAATCAGGATTCTTCGGCGCGTAGAAAAAACCGTGCGACTCGAGGCCGTCCGCGCCCTGGAACGTGATCGGCATCGCCGTCGAGATGTAGCGCTCGTCGAGCGCAAGCTCGCTCGACCTGCGCAAGATCGAGCGCTGCGTCGTCGCCGTGTCGAGCTCGACCACCGCGCTCAGGTCGGTCGGGGACGCGGCCGCGAAGACCAGCCTTCCGCCGTGGCTTCGCAGCGAGCTGAGGGTGGTGTACGGGAGCTCCACCGAGTCGAGCCTCCCGCTCTGGACGTCGAGTAGGTCGAGCCCGTCCACCGCCTCGCGGGTGAAGATGCAGGCAATCCGTCCGCCTGGCAGGAACGCGTAGCGGTTGAGGTCGAACACCCACTGCGGGTAGCCGAGCTCGGCCTCCTCCCGCGTCAGCGCCTGTACCTCCCCGGCGCGGTCGACGTACAGGTTCGACCAGCCGGTGCGGTCGGAGACGAAATAGAGGTCGCCGTCCTCGCCCCACTCGGGCTGGAAGATCGACTCGGTCGCGGAGCCTGCCACGCGTCGCGCGTTCGAGCACGAACCGTCGGCGGCGACGTCGCCGACGCACAGGTCCGTTCCTTCAAAGGGCATGTGCGGGTGATCCCAGGCGAGCCAGGCCAGGCGGGTCTCGTCGGGGCTTGGCCGCGGCGCGGCGTAGAAGTCGCGGCCCGTCGCGACCACACGAGGCTCGGCCGAACCGTCGGTCGGCAAGACGACCAGCTCGTTGCGCGGTTCCCCGTCGCCGTGCCACTCGCGTACACAGACGATCAGCCGCCCGCCGGCGAAAACCCGGCCGTCCGCATAGCGGAGCGCGTGCGGCTCGGCCGACTGCGGCGTGATGGGCCGCGGATCCGCCCCCGGCGCGTCAATGCGATAGAGGCGGCTGTCCTCGAAGTTCGAGCAGAACACGACACTGCCGTCGCGAAACCACGCGCCGCCGCCGTACTCGTGGACACGCGTGCGGACGTTGAAGTCCGCGGGGACGACGTCGACCGGCTCGCCCCCGCGGGGCGCGAAGACGAGCGCCAGCCTGCCCTTCTCCGCGGGACGGCTCTCGAGCCAGTACACGCCCTCCTCGTCGAGGGAGAGATACGCGTACGCCACGCCGCCTTCGCTTGCGACGAGGTCGAGCGTGATCGGAGACGACCACGAGCCGTGGGATGCGACGGTGGGCACGTCCCGTCCAACGTATCGCACTAGAAGACGTACGGCACGACGCCTTGGGCGCCGAGGGCGTACCACACGCCGAAGGCGAGACTCACGACGCCGAGGACGGGCGCCACACGGTCGAACGAGCGCCGCAGCGGCCGGCTACCGAGCGCCGCGCCCCAGCCGGTCGAGAGGACAGCCATCGACACTGCCGTGAAGAAGGCGAACAACGCGAGCGCCACGACGGCGAGCACGTGACTCTTGATCGTTGCGAGCAGCAGGAGCCCGACGCCGGCCGTCCCTCCCATCCCGTGAACGACCCCGATCGCGTAGGCCTGCCGTCCGCCTCGCGGCCGGCGATGAGCATGGGACGCATTGCGGTAGACGCCGCGCCGCCAGCGGACGAGGAGCAGCAGCGCCAAGCCGACGATGACGAAGCCGACAGTCGTCTCGGCGGCGCTCTGAATCGGCTCCGGGAGGTACGCGCTGTAGAGGACGACTGGGAGACCGACGACGAACAGCGACGTCGCATGACCGAGCCCCCCCGCGAGTCCGAGCTTCGCCGCGGCCCAGGTCGCGCGGTCTTTCCCAGAGGCGATGAGGGTCGTCACCGCCGCAAGGTGATCAGGGTCGCTGGCGTGCCGGAGACCGAGCACGACGGCAACGAGTACGACGATCACCATCGTGGTGCCGTCGGAGAATGCCGCGATGCGATCGTCAAGACCGAACATGAGTTACCTCACTTTCGGAATGGCGTGGACGGTCATGGCGATGCCCGCGCCGAGGATCACGAGTGCACTCAACGCCGGGAGAAGTGCGACGACGCCGCGTTCGAAGCTCAACCGCCTGAACGCGCCGCGCGCGAGTACCGCGACGAGGCCGATCCCGGTGATCGACAGGGCGAGCCCGGCGCTGAACGCGACGATCAGCAGCAGGCCGAAGCCGACGCGGTGGAGCGAGATCGCCGCGAGCAGGACCACGAGCGCCGAGGGGCACGGCAGCAGGCCGCCGGAGATCCCGACCGCGATCAGCGAGCGGCGGCTGAGGTCGTGCTCGTGCTGGTGGTGGTGGTGGGCGCGGTGGCGCCAGCGGGCGCGCAGGACTGTGAATCCGATCGCGACCACGAGTAGGCCCGAGACGAGGTTCAGCCACGGGTACAGCTGCTCCGGGACGATGAAGCGCGCGAGCAGCAACGTCACCATCCCGAGTGCGAAGACGCCCACCGTGTGCGTCGCGGTGACGATCAGGCCGAGCAGCGCCGCGTGCCGCGGCGTCCCGCGCCGGCCGACGAGGTATGCCGTGATGATCGTCTTGCCGTGCCCGGGGGAAAGAGCGTGCGCCGCGCCCCAGAAGAGCGCCGCCGCCAGCGACGCCAGGATCACCCAGGCGCCGAGATGCCTGCGCGCGACCAGCGATGCGAAGCGCGAGTCCGCGACGCGGTCGGGCGCCTGCAGCGTCGACCCTCGTGTCACATGCGGACGGGTCCCAGGGACTGTCCCTGGGACCAGGCTCGTTCGGACAAGCGTGACGTCCAGCGGTGCGTGGAGCAGGTCTTTCGGATACGCGCGCAGCTCGTGGCTACGGCTCGGCGCGTTGCCGACGAGGATCTCCTTCCAACCGATGCGGTCGGCGTAGTTGCGATCGCGGTACGTGACGCCGCTGCGGCCGGCCAGGCGTGGGCCGCTCAGGATCACCTCGAGCCGCGTCGTCCTCAGGCCGCCGGCACCCGGCGGATGAGCGAGCGCCGTCTCGATCGGAACGAGCAGCGCTCGGCGGCCGTTCACACGCAGAACCGCACCGTGCGCGATTCGCCGTGCGTAGGCGTCGACGTCGATCTTGCCGGCCTGGAAGGTCGGGATCTCCGCGAGATCGAGGGCGTAATGGATGTAGACGTGCGGTCCGGCGACTTCGATGCGGCTGAACCGATTCACCGTGAAGTTGCCGAGCGGGTGAGCCGACGCCGTCGCCGGCAACGCCAGCGCCGCGACGGCTGCGACCGCGAGCAGGAAGCGCTTCACTGTGCATACCTCCGCGCCACGGGCGCCCACAGCAGCGAGAAGTGCGGGTTCAGCGCCAGCGCACGCCGGAACCAGCGCCGCGCCTCCGCGCGGTGGCCGAGGCAGCGCTCGATCATGCCCCGGTGGAAGAACTTGGGCGCATCGAGCGTGCCCAGCCGAAGCGCGCGCTCCGAGAAGCCCAGCGCCTCGCCACAACGGCCGTTGCGCGCGAGCGCCCAAGCAAGGACGTCGTCGCCGTCGAGCGACGGCCGCTCCGCCTCAGCGAGACGAGCCAACGCAACGGTGCGGTCGAGGCGCACACCGTGTCGACGTTGACATGATTCGCACGCTCGAGCCGCCCGATCACCTCGACGAGTGCGTACTGACGTCGCGCTGCTGTGAGCCGACCGGCTGTGCGCAGGACATCCCCGTAATTCGCGACGAACTGCGGGAACGGCATCACCTCGGCGGCTTGCTGTGAGAGCGCGATCGCCGAGGCGGACCGGCCGCGCGCGGCCTCGAGCTGCGCGAGCGTGTCGAGCGTGTACGTGTAGCCGGGCTGAATGCGGAGCGCTGCGCGGTATTCGCGCCCTGCCGCGATGCCGTCTCCGTGCGCCCAGTAGAGCTTGCCGAGCTGCATGTGTGACCACGCAAGCGCCTGAGGCTCCCCGGCGGCGGCGTCGACTGCGTACCGCATCGCCCGCGCCGCGCCGGGGACGTCGCCGAGGAGCTCGCGCGCGTACGAGATGCGCGCATACGAGCTGACGCCCGGCTTCAGCCCGACCATCTTGTCGAACGTGGCGAACGCGCTGCGATAGCGTCCGAGCTCGAGCAACGCGTCGCCGAGAACGCCGTAGCCTGCAGCCGTCATCGGGGACAGAGCCACTGCACGGCTGCCGAGCGCCAACGCGTGGCGAAACGCGTGCCGCGACAGCTCGAGCCCTCCGAACCCGATCGTCGCAGGCAGATCCTGGGGCGCGAGCCGCAAGGCCCGCCGGTAGACGTACTCCGCGCGCGTGTAATAGGCGACGTCGGCGGTCATCCGTGCCCGCTGCGCGAACGCGTTGCCCTGCCGGTCGAGCCGCGCGACCCGCGTCGGCGTCGGCAGGGCGCGCGCCTCGGGCGCACCGTTCCCCGTCAGGACGCCGCCGAGCAGGAGGGCGGCGGCGGTCGTCGCCGCCGCCGCGCCCCCAATGACCAGCTTCGCCTTCATCAAGGCTTCTGCTGACCCTTCGTGTTGTCGTACCCGCTGAACGGGTCGGCCTGGTACGGGAACGTCGTCAGGTACGAAACGTCGTTCGCGTCCACACCGTCGCCGAGCGGCAGACTGTGACCGATCAGGACGCCGCCGACGGCTCGCTCGGAGATGTCGATCACGTCGTCCTCGAGCCGGCGCCCGTTCGGGTACCCCGCAAGGTCACCGCCGAGGACGCCGAGGCGGTTCCCCTGGCCGACCGGGGCCGTCGGCGCGATCGCCAAGTTGAGCCGGATCTCGTCGGCCTGGGTAGGTCCCGTGTAGTTCAGGTTGGGCTCCTTGAGGCCCGTCAGCAAGACGGAGACGAGGTCACTGCGATTCGTCTCCTGGAACGGGCCGAACTGCGGATACAGCTGGTTCAGCAGGTGCGCCAGGATCGGGCTCGAGTAGTACTGCTCGAACTGCTTGTCCTTGTCCGGCGTACTGGCGTTCCACTCGTCCTTCAGCTGCGTCGGGATCAGCAGCTCGTTGATCAGCGGGTTGCCGAGGCGGGAGACCTGCACCCACTTCGTCTCATGGCCGGCCTTCCGCCCGTTGAACCGCACCGTGATCTTCGGCCGTTCGGACGAGGACCAGACACCGACGACGTGGTTGCCGCCGTTGTCGAGCTGCGACAGCGGCACCTGCAACGCGATCGAGTGCACCGCGTAGCCGGCGAAGAAATCCCTGCCGCCGCCGCTGGCACCCGTGCCGCTGCGGATCGCCACGAGGTCGAACGCCGCGCCGATGTCACCGAAGAACCCGTCATCACGCTGACCCGCGAAGACCTTGGAGCCGTCGCTGAGGTCGTGGACGCCGGCCATCGCCAGCGCGTGGTAGTTCGGCGTCGAGCGCGGGCCGATGTTGTCGGGCGGCGTGAGCAGCCCGTCCCCGATGACGCGTTGGCTCTTGCCGTCGAGCCGCGTGACGGTGTACTCCTGCTGTGTGTTCTGCAGGAATGCGACCGGCGCGCGGTTCTTGAACCGGAACCGCCACGTCAGGTCGGGCTTGCCGTCCCCGTTCTTGTCGGCGTAGATCACGTACCGGGCCGACGGCGAGAACGTGTACCAGTTCGGTCCGGCGGCGGGGTCTTCACCCGGGATGTAGTTGGAGATGATCGTCACGGTGCCCGGCTGGTCCGGGCTCCGGAACGCGTAGGTGTCGGTGTTGTCCGCGGAGGGGTCCTCCGAGATCAACGGGGCCTCCCGGTGGCTCGAAGCCTGGGCTGCCGAGGGGCTCCCGCCCCGCGACGCGAACGCCACGATCAGCGCTGCCGAGGCTGCGGCCGCCAGGAGAGCGAATGCGAGCTTTCGCATCGTCCTGTCGCTCCTTTCAACTGCGTTGGCCGTCATGTCGGGCCTGATTCGCGCGACGCGCCGAACCGGTTCGGACCGATGAGCGAATATCGGCCGATGGCCAGGACGTTCGCGCACCTCTCCGACGAGGCGATCGTCGCCCTCGTCGCCCGCTCGGACGAAGAGGCGCTCGCGGAGCTGTACGACCGTTTCGGCCGGGTCGCGTACGGCCTCGCACTGCGCGTGCTGCGCGACGACAAGCTCGCCGAGGACGCGGTGCAGGAAGGCTTCCTCACGGCCTGGCGCAACGCCGACCGCTTCATGCCCGAGCGCGCGAAGGCGAGCACATGGATCCTGACGCTCGTGCACCGGCGCGCGGTCGACCTCGTCCGCCGCGAGGACCGTCGGCGTGCCGAGCCGCTTGCGGAAGGAGTCGAGCCGGCCCCCACCGCGTCCGTCGAAGACGATGCGTGGCTGCGCTTCGAACGCGAGCGTGTGCAAGCGGCACTTCGTCAGCTACCGGACCAGCAGCGGGAGGCGCTCGAGCTCGCCTACTACGGCGGCTTCAGCCAATCAGAGCTTGCGGAGAGGCTCGGCCAACCCGTCGGTACGATCAAGAGCAGGATGTTCACGGGCCTTGCGCGCCTGCGCGAATTGCTGGCAGAGCCCGGCAACGGAGAAACGGCATGGAAGCCAACGCCCTCCACGACCTGACCGCTGCGTACGCGCTCGACGCCCTCGACGTCGATGACGCGCGCGAGTACGAGGCGCACCTTTCCCACTGCGACCGCTGCCGGGACGAGCTGGCGTCGCTGTCGGAGGCCGCAGGTGCGCTCGCCTACGCGACCGAGGCGCCGATGCCGCCGCCGGAGCTGCGCGCGCGCATTCTCCAGCAGGCCCGGCGCGAGCGTCCGAACGTCGTGCCGCTCCGCCCTCGCTGGGCCGTGCCCGTCGCCGCCGCTGCCGCGGTTGCGGCGTGTGCGGCGATCGCGCTGGGCATCTGGGCCGTGTCGCTGTCGAGCAAGCTCGATCGGCGCGACGCCGCGCTCGCGCGCGAGCAGCGAGTTGCCGCGATCCTCGCGCAGCCGGGCTCGCGCACGATCCCCTTCGCCCGCGGAACGCTGGTCGTGGGGAAAGCCGGCGACGCCGCTCTCGTCGTGCAGCACCTCGAGCGAGCTCCGACCGGCCGTACGTACGAGGCTTGGATCAGCGCGGGCGGCCCACCCAGACGCGCCGGGCTCTTCAATGGTGGACAGAACAGCGCCGTGCCCCTGAAAGGATCCGTTCAATCAGGCGCGAGTGTCCTGGTGACGGTGGAGAAGGCGGGCGGCGTCGATGCGCCGACGCAGAAGCCGATTCTGAGCGTCCAGAGCTAGAATCCGGCGCTTGTTCGCCCGCAAACGCAGTCAGCCTGCGCCCGCCTCGAACGTGCGCCGGCGCCGCATCCGCAAGCTCCGCCTCGCCGCCCTCCTGCTGATCCTCCTGCTGCTGGGCGTGGCGTCGTTCAGCTTCGGGCTGATCACTGCGGTTGCCGGCCAGATTCCGAACTGCGATCCAAGACAGGTTCCGCACGAGGTCGACGGCCATATCTATGCCAACGACGACCACACGATCCTCGCGACCTTGCGCGGGTCCGAGAGCCGCATCCTGGTCGACACGAACGAGATCGCGCCGATCATGCAGCAGGCGATCGTCTCGATCGAGGACAAGCGTTTCTACGAGCATCACGGTGTCGACCTGCGCGGCATCGCCCGCGCTGTCTGGGCCGACGTCACGAACAAGAAGGTCGTCCAGGGCGGATCGACGATCACGCAGCAGCTCGTGAAGAACTCCTGTGTCACGACGGCGCGCACGATCAGCCGCAAGCTGAAGGAGGCCGCGCTCGCCTGGCAGCTCGAGCAGCACTGGAGGAAGCTGCGGATTCTCACGGCCTACTTGAACACGATCTACTTCGGGAACGGGGCGTACGGGATCCAGCGCGCCGCGCAGACGTACTTCGACACTTCCGCGTCGAGGCTGACACTCGCGCAAGCCGCGCTGCTCGCCGGGGTCCCCGCGGATCCGAGCCGCTACGACCCGGTCACGAATCCGAAGGCCGCGCGGGCGCGCAGGCTGGAGGTCCTGAAGGCAATGCTCGCGCAGGGCGACATCACTCGGCTCGATGTGCGCCGCGCCGCACGCGAGCCGCTGCCGCGCGCGGAAAACGTTCACCTGCCGGGCATCGAGGGGCCCGCGCCGTACTTCGTCAATTACGTCAAGCAGCAGCTGATCGAGAAGTACGGGACGCGGCGGGTCTTCGGCGGCGGCCTGAACGTGCAGACGACGATCGACCTGCGTCTCCAGAAGCTCGCGCGTAAGGCGATCCAGAGCGTGCTGAAAGAGCCGAACGGTCCCTCCGCCGCCCTGGTCGCCGTGCGGCCGAGCACCGGCGAGATCCTCGCGATGTACGGGGGGGACAACTTCCGCCAGAGCCAGTTCAACCTCGCCGTGCAGGGCGAACGCCAGCCCGGGTCGTCGTTCAAGCCGTTCGTGCTCGCGACGGCCCTCAAGGAGGGCATCTCGCCCGCGACGACGTTTCCGTCGAAGCCGGTCAACATCTTCATCGGCGACAAGTACTGGCCGGTGCACAACTACGAGAACGACTACATCGGCTCGGGCGACCTGACCACCGCGACGATCGTCTCGGACAACAGCATCTTCGCGCAGCTGACACGGCTCGTCGGACCCGCGAACGTCGCGAAGACCGCACACCAGCTTGGCATCACGCGACATCTGAACCCGTATTTCGCGATCGGCCTGGGCGCGGACGCCGTCAGCCCACTCGAGATGGCGCGCGCCTTCTCGACGTTCGCAAACAGCGGCCGTCGCGTGGACGGGAGCGTCTTCGGCAACCGGCCGCGCGCGATCGCCCGGGTCAACAACGCGCACAGCCAGCTGATCGACAACAACCGTCCCGTCGATCGTGCCGTCCTGACCCCTGACGAAGACGCGCTCCTGACGAGCATCCTCGAAGGTGTGATCCGGTCCGGCACGGGTAAGGGCGCGGCCTTGCCCGACCGTGTCGCCGCCGGCAAGACGGGGACGACCGAGAACTATGGCGACGCGTGGTTCGTCGGGTACACGCCCCAACTGGCGACGGCGGTCTGGGTCGGCTACCCGAACAAGCTCCAGCCGATGCTGACCGAGTACCACGGCCAAGCCGTCGCCGGCGGCACGTTCCCCGCGGAGATCTGGCGTGTCTTCACACAGCTGGCGCTCGCCGGCACGACCGCCGACTCGTTCCCGAACTATTCGTACGAATACTCGACTTCGAGGCGGGTTGTCTGGCGCGACGGCCGCCTGCAGCTCGACAACGGCTATTGCCGCGAGACGGCGCTCGTCTCGTACTTCGCCGGCCGAGGGCCGAGCCATACCGCGAACTGCAAGAGGAACGAGGTCGAGATCCCGCGTGTGATCGGGATGACGCTCGCGGGCGCGAAGCTACGCCTCGCGGGCCAACCGCTGACGCCCAACGTCGTCTACAAGCCCGCACGGCCGAAGCAACGCGTCGATCTCGTCGTCGACCAGTTCCCACGCCGCGGGCGTGCCTCCTCGTACGACACCGTCACGCTCGTCCTCGCAAAGCCCTTGCACGGCGTCGTGCCGAACGTGATCGGGTTGTCACTGCGGCAGGCGCGGGCGCGACTGCGGGGACGAGGGCTCGTGATCGGGATCGCGCGGTTCGCCGACGGCGGTGCGGGCCAGGTGCTCGCACAGATCCCGGTTGCCGGCGTCGCGGCGGCGCCTCGGATGACGGTCAGCCTCATCGTCGGCCACGGCTGACGTAGGGCGAGCCGGCCTCGAGGTACCTCCAGCTCAGCTCGAGCTGTGACGATCTCGGGGGTCTCCGCGCGCGACTCGAGCCGGAACGGCGCACGGTCAAGCGGGAGCCCGTCGTGGTCACGCGTGATCGCGAGTGCCTGGCAGAGCTTTCCGGGGCCGGAGCAGAGCGCGCGCAGGTCCTCGGCGCCGCGGCGCCGTCGCTGCTCGTCGATGCCCGCCGTCGGCGCGAGGGCTCGGATCAGCGTGGCCTCGGGCACACTCTCCTCGCCGCAGACGAGGTTGAGGCACCAGTGGATGCCGTAGGAGCGGTACACGTAGGCGTGACCGGGTGGCCCGAACATCGCCTCGTTCCGCGGCGTGCGACCGCGATAGCCATGGCTGGCGGGGTCCTCCTGGTCGTAGGCCTCGACCTCGACGATGCGGCCACCGACCCCGTCGACCAGCAGCGTCACGCCGATCAAGTCCGGCGCGACCTCGTGCACGCTCCGGGCGAAGAAGCTACGTCTGAGCACGCGACCGTGCGTCGTAACGGACGAGCGCCGGAAACGCGAGCCCGAGCAGAGCGCAGCCGGCCACACACGCGACGCCGCCGGTGACGATCGAAAACCGGAGGCTCGTCGCAGACGCCAGTGCCCCGGCCTCGAGGTTTCCGATCGACGGCGCGGCCGCGACCTGCATGAACTCGATCCCCGAGACGCGCCCGAGCATGGAGCTCGGCGTGATCCGGTAGAGCATCACGGAGCGCAGGATCGCGCTGATCTGGTCGCCGAAGCCCGCGAGGCCCAGTAGAAGCAGCGCGAGCCAGAACTGCTGTGCGAAGCCGAACGCGGCGATCGCGACGCCCCACAGCGACGCAGTCGCGACGACGCCGAGCCCTTGGCGGCCGACGTGCCGCAACGGGCCCGAGAGCAAGGACACGAGCAATGCTCCGACCGCCGGCGCCGTGTACAGGTAGCCGACGAGCGACGCGTCCCCGAAGCGGTGCACGGCGAGGGCCGGGAAGAGCGCGGACGGCATCCCGAAGATCATCGCGTTGGTGTCGACGAGGAAGAAGCCCAGAATCACCGGCTGGCTGCGGACGTAACGGAAGCCGGCGGTGATCGAGCGTAGGCTCGGCCGGTCGGCATCCGGACTTGCGATCAGACGCGGCAGCAACGCGACGCCGGCGATCGCCGCGACGTAGGTGGCGCTGTCGCCGAGATAGATCCACTTCAGGTCGACGTACTTGATCAGGATCCCCGCGAACGCCGGGCCGGCGACCGCTCCGAACTGCGATGTGACGCTGTTCAGCGCCGAGGCCGCCATGAAGTTCGGCTCGTCGACCAGTTGCGGCGTCATCGAGCGCTGCGCGCCCACCCCGATGCTGAACGACGAGGAGATCAGCAGCTGCAGCGCATAGAGGAGCCAGACGTGGGGATGCGACAGCGCGGCGTTCGCGGCGAGACCGATGCTGCCGCCGATCATCCCGAGCTGCTGCACGAGCATCAGCCGGCTGCGGTCGACGGCGTCGGCGATCGCGCCGCCGATCACGGTCAGCGTCAGCAGTGGAACGAGATGCGTGAGCGAGATCAGGCCGACGGCGAGCGTCGAGCCCGTGAGCTGGTACACCTGGTACGCGAGCGCGACCTCGGCGATCTCCGTCCCGATGAACGAGACGCCTTGGCCGAACCACAATCGCCGGAAGGCGGGCGACTGCCGCAACGGTGTGAGGTCGAGAGCGAAGCGAGAGAGGCGGAAGCCGCGGCGTTCCGCCGCGGGCACTCCCGGCTCGTCCGTCAAAAGAGCTTCTGGTTCTCGGGCTTCGACGTCGCGGCGAGCAGCCGGCGGGCGCGTCGCCCGAGGTCGGCGAGATCGACGCGGCCGGCTTCGGCCTGCTCGGCGAGCCGTTCGGCGAGATCGAGCGCCTCGTCGACGATCGGCGAGGCGCCGGCCGAGTCCTGACCCATGTCGTGCAAGATCGTGCGCTCCGTCCGCGATGCGACGATCGGGTCCGGGACACCCTCGATCCAGACCCGTGTGCGCCGGCCGTGGCCGCGGTCACCCTCGCCGAGCGGCTCCAGCGCGTAGATCTTGTCTGCGCGTGCGTACTTGCCGAAGCCGAGGAAGATCATGCGCGTCTCCGCCACAGGCGGATTATGGGGTCTGACCCCTCCCGGGGTCAGACCCCGGCAGTTGCCATCCGCAGCACGTCGACGACGCGCTCCTGGTCGTCCGGCTCGATCTGCGTGAAGAAGGGTAGAGCCATCGTCCGGCGCGCTGTCTCCTCGGCGACCGGGCAGAGCCCTTCGGCGAACCCGAACCGCTCGCGCATGTACGGCTGGAGGTGGATGCACGGGACGTACTCCGCGGTGGCGATGCCCTCCCGGCGGAGGGCGTCTATGACCGCGGAGCGGCCGAGCGACCCGTCGAGCTTCACCACGTAGACGAACCACGACCGGCGATGGTCTCCGTCGTCGGCCGCCGGGGTCTCGACGCCGTTCACGTTCCCGAGCAGCTCGCCGTACCGCCGTGCGGCGGCGGCGCGTAGCTCGAGGATGCGGTCGAGCTTCTCCAGCTGCGCCAGGCCGAGCGCAGCTTGCACGTCGGTCCAGCGATAGTTCAGCCCAAGGCGGACGTGGTGGAACCAGCCGCCCTCCCCGTCGTACGAGCGGCCCTGGTTGCGCAGGCTGCACAGCTGCCGCCACTCCTCCTCGGAGTGCGTCGTGACGACGCCGCCTTCACCGGTCGTCATCTGCTTGTTGGGGTAGAAGGCGAACGCAGCGGACGGCCCGTGCGCCCCCAGCGGACGCCCGCGATACTCAGCCCCCAGCGACTCGCACGAGTCCTCGATCAGGGCGAGGCCGTGACGTTCCGCAATCGCGCTGAGCTCGTCGAGCTCACACGGGAAACCGAACATGTCGACCGCCACGATCGCTCGCGTCCTCGCGGTCATCGCGGCCTCGACCGCGGACGGGTCGAGATTCAGCGTCACCGGGTCGACGTCCGCGAACACCGGCGTCGCACCTTCGAGCAGGAAGCAGTTCGCCGACGACACGAACGAACCTCGTCCCCCGGGCCGAGCCCGGCGATCTTGCAGAGGAGGTGCAGCCCTGCCGTGCCGCTCGAGACCGCAGCGGCATAGGGAGCGCCGACCCGTTGCGCGACCTCCTCCTCGAAGCGCTCGATCCACGGGCCGAGCGACAACCGCCCGGACCGCAG
>VAXY01000123.1 GCA_005885085.1 Actinomycetota bacterium
GGGCGTGAACACCGGCACGCCGAGCCGCTCGACGAGGCTCTGCGTCTCGCGCTCGTGCCAAGGCGCCGTCAGCACCACCGCCGTCTCGCGCTCGGCCGCTAGCGCATGGATCTCGCTCGGCGGGGCGATCGGGTCGAACAGGAGGAGGCGGTTGCCGTCGTCGACCGCGTAGGACGAGACCTCCGGGCCCCAGCCCTGACTGTTTGCCGTCCACTCCGGATGCGTCGCGGTCCAGTACCACAGGCCTGTCTCCAACTCCCGCACGGCGACATCCTAGGCACCGTAGTGGGAAAGACTCAGGCTGTTTGCAACGCCGCGATCGTCGCCGTGGGAACGATCCCTTCCACCCGGCGCGCCAACTCGGTGTCCAGGGTTACGAACGCGTCTGCCTGGAGCTGAGTGAGTGCGACGTACTCGGCATCGTAGGTCTCGGCCCACCCCAACTGCTCGGCGAGATCCCGGGCCCGACGCAGGAGCACGGCGTCACCGAGGAGGCGGATCGGCAGAGCCCGGATGCGGGCCAGCCGCTCGCGGGCGACATCCGGCGGCATCTCGCCCCGATGCACGGCCTCGTGCAGGGCGGACAGGGTCTGGGAGCGCAAGAGCGTCGGCGCAAGAAGCTTGTGCTCGGCCGGGACCTCGCTCCCTTCACTCGCAAGGTGGAGAACGACGCCGCAATCGACGACGAATCTCGTCATGTCGCGACGCTACCGCACGCTCGCCCGAATCGATTCAGTGTCCCCACGGCGTTCCGGAGTACCAGCCGGGCGGTTGGCCGGGCCCGAACCACTGCCAGTCGTCGAGCGTCGCGACGAAGAGTTCGCGGCGGTATCGAGCGTAGCCCCCACCGAGCGCGGACCAGAAGTAGCCGGCTTCTTCCGCAAGTCGCCGAAGTGCCCTGCCATCGTCCGTCTCGGTAGAGCCGATCAACGAGCAGACCGTTCCCTTCGCTCGTCCAAAGTCAGCTACGTGGACGACGTAGCGACGTGAATGTCCCTGCTCGTCGATGAGGGATCCGTCCGTCTTCACGGTGATTCCGAGGTCTCGGGCAGCGATGCTCCACGCATCGGCCACAGCCTCCTCGATCCTTTCCACGATCTGAGTGTACGGCGACGTCCTGGCGGAGATCGAGTGCAGTCGATCCGTTGCAGATACTTCGTTCATGGCGTATTACTCCGAGCTGGGTGTCTTCGCGTTGCTCGGCCGCGGTGCTGCCGGCGTCGTCTTCCTCGTCCTCGGCGTCGCGGCGTTGATTCTCTCGGTCATCTGGCGCCGCATCTTGTTGTTTGTTGCCCTTATTGGCATCCCGGCGGCGACAGCCGGTTTCACAGGAGCCGTGGTCTGGTCCACCGAGGACCTCGCGATGCGTTCCTTGCTGATCGCTGCGCCAATCGCGACAGCGGTCATATTTGTCCGCGAACGTCAAGGACTCGCCCGCACCGTGGGCGCTGCTGTCGGAAGTGCCCTGAACGCAACGGCGTTCTTCGCGTTGGGTGCCCTTGTCGCATTTCTGGCGCTCTACCAGGACTGACCGACGGGCCCGGGTCAGCGCAACGGGCGCGCAGACGCAACGACACGAGCGAGCGAACGGCCCGGAGGTGCTGCCCCGAGCCCGTAGCCCGGTGCCGTCACGTACACGTAGAAGCGCCGGTTACCGCGCGTCAAGCACCGCCAGGCCTGCGCATCGGTGTAGGTCGTCGACCAGCGGACGCTGACGCGGCCGAAGCGGTAGGTCTTCATCGGCTCGCCGAACTCGGGACAGCCTTCGGCGACGTTGAAGCCGAGCCCGGGATCGCGCAGGCGGCGCCATCTGAACCAGATCGTCAGACCGCGTGGCCGGCTATGGGCCTCCATCCAGCGCGCGTAGTGGTAGCCGGCGGGAAGGCTGCTAGGCACATAGGCGAGTAATGGCTCGACGCGCAGTCGGATCGCTTGCTGCGCACGCAGGGGGACGGCGGGCGACGGTGTCGCCGCCGCTGCCAGCCCGATGACCAGCAGGCGACGCATGCTCGTTCGCTCGCATACTAGGCCGGTGGCCGCAGAGCGAGTCCTTTCAATGCGCGAGCTCAACCGTGCACTCCTGGCCCGGCAGCTCCTGCTCGAGCGTCGCAAGCTTGGTGTGCAACAGGCGGTCGAGCGCCTCTGTGCCGTGCAGGCCCAGTGGCCACAGTCGCCGTACATCGCGCTCTGGACACGCCTGATCGGCTTTCGCAAGGAGCATCTCACACGCGCCCTCGAGGAGCGGAAGGTGATCAAGTCGACCCTCTTCCGGATCACACTGCATATGACGAGCGCCCGCGACTACCCGTACTTCGTCGCGGCGTGGCTGCGCGCAGCCCGAGACTCGACACCGCGCGTGACAGCCGAGAAGCTGGACGAGCTTTCACAGCGTGTGCGGGCAGCTGCGATGGAGGGACCGGTGACCCACGAGCAGGTAGAGGCGCTCGCGTCAACCGAGATGGGCGGTTTCCGCTGGCGCACGCGGACGCTCACGCCCCTCGTCCACCTACCGCCCAGCGGCACCTGGAGCCACTACGGGCGAGCACAGCTACGCGCGCTGGAAGCCGTACTCGGCGTCGACGTCCCGACGCGCGACGAGGGTGCGGAACGTCTCGTCAGGAGTTACTTCGCGGCCTTCGGCCCGGCGACACAGCAGGACCTGCTCCGCTTCGCAGGTGTCCGCGCAATCGACGTGCGGGCCGGTTTGGAGCGCGTCGAGCTGCGGACATTCCGCGACGAACGCGGACGCCTACTTCTAGACCTCCCGCGTGCGCCGCTCCCGGACGACGACACGCCTGCCCCCGTGCGATTCCTGCCGAAATGGGACTCCGCACTGCTCGCGTATGCGCCGCCCGAACGCACGAGGATCCTGCCCGAGAAATTCCGCAGCATCGTGATCCGGAAGAACGGCGACGTCCTCCCCACCGTCCTCGTCGACGGCTTCGTCGCAGCGGCCTGGGGTGTAACAAGAAGGGGCGCGCTCGAGATCACGCCTCTCCGCCGCCTCTCGAAGCCGGAGCGGCTCGAGATCGACGAGGAAGGGGCACGGCTCGTCGAGTTCGTCGTCCAACCGGATGCCTAGCCGCAGCTAACCCTTCGGCGGTGTCCCCGCCGCCCGGCCGACCCTAGTTTCAGCCCATGATGAGCAGCGCCCGCCGGCAGCGCCGGTTCTTCAGGCGCGGCAGCTTGGTGTTGGTCCTGCTGGTGCTCGCGCTGTCGGCCCTCACGACCGCCGTCGCCCTGGCCGTCACGAGGCACGCACCCCCGCAGCTCCGGACCGCGCGCGGCGTGGTGGATGGCTCGTTCCATCCGATCGCCGGCAAGTTCGTGCCCGACAAGACACAGCTCCGGGATTGTCGTGCCGGCGACGTGCGCTGCTTCGAGCAGGCGTTCGGCAACTTGGCCTACCAAGAAGGGCCGAAACCCGCGCTCGCGCTGTTCGATCAGCGGCGGGCGGCCGACAAGACGGTTTCCTCCGACTGCCACCGGATTGCCCACATGATCGGATCGGCCGCACTTGCCTACTTCCACGGCAACGTCGCGCAGGCGTATTCGCACGGATCCGCCAGCTGCGCCTCCGGTTACTTCCACGGCATCCTCGAACGAGCCTTCGCGAAGGTTCACTCGGAGGCGGGCCTGATCCGCGTCGCGCGGTCGCTCTGCCGGGGGGCCGGCGTTCGGCGACACAGCTTCCTCGACTACCAATGCACCCACGGCCTCGGGCACGGTCTGATGATCCAGACCGGCTACGACCTGCCGACGGCGCTTCGGGTCTGCGGGCGACTGCAAACCCGCTGGGATGAGATCTCCTGCACCGGCGGCGCCTTCATGGAAAACGGCAGCACCGTGTACGGCCTGCGGTCACAGTGGCTGAAGGACAACGATCCCATCTATCCGTGCAACCGCGTCAAGCTGCGCGACAAGAGCTCGTGCTACCTGCGGGTCACCACACAGATTCTCCGCACGAACCGCTTCAACTGGCCCGCGACGGCCGCGCGGTGCCGCGAGGTTGGAGCCAAATGGCGGCTTTACTGCTTCCGCTCGTACGGGCGGGACACCGTGCAGTACGCGAGCGGGAAGTCGCGATCGATCCTCCGACTCTGCGAGCTCGCGGGACCCGAGGCTGGGCAGTGCCTGTACGGCGCCGCGCGAACGCTGTCTGACCGCGACGCGAGCGCAAAACAGGCGGCCGCGTTCTGCCGCACGGCGCCCACCGGCCAGGCAGCTTCCTGCTTTGCGGGCCTAGGCGTGGTGGTCGGGCTCCTCCAACCCACCGACCACGACCAGGCGAAGGCGTGTGCGCACCCTGCCGGGGCCTACGCAGGTGCGTGCCTGGGGGCGGCAATCGGCGAAGTGGCCCCAAACGGCCGGGGAGCCTGGGGCTAGGGGATGAGGCTCGGGTACAGCCGCGCACTCGACGGCGTACGCGGGATCGCGATCGCGCTCGTCGTCGGTTTCCACGCTTTCGGCTGGCCGCGGGGAGGGACGCTCGGCGTCGATCTCTTCTTCGTCCTCAGCGGGTTCCTGATCACCACGCTGCTGCTCGAAGAACAGGCTACGAAGAAGACGATCGCGCTTCGAGCGTTCTATGCCCGTCGAGCCCGGCGACTGCTGCCGGCGCTCTTCGTCATGCTCACGCCGTTCCTCCTCCTCGCCCTGGCTAGCGCCGTAACAGGGACGATTCAGAGGCAGGTCTTCGTCGGCCTCGGCGCCGCGACGACATTCACGTCGAACATCGTCGTCGCCGCTCATCCGTCCTCAGTGCCGGCCGGACTCATCCATCTTTGGTCGCTTGCGGCCGAAGAGCAGTTCTACATCCTCTGGCCACTCCTCCTGCTCCTACTCCTGAGATTCGGCGGCGTACGACTCGCCGGCCGGAGCCTGGCGGCGCTGCTCGTGATCGCCGTCCTGTACCGCCTCGAGTTGGTCTGGCGTGGAGCTACGGTCGACCGGCTCTACTACGGCCCCGACACTCACGCCGATTCTCTGCTGGTCGGCTGCATGTTCGGCTGCTACTTCGTTCGCGGGCGACTGCCGTCGTGGCTGATCGCGTCGGCTCGTTCACGGAACGTTGCAGGCGCGATCGGGCTGCTCCTGGTAGGTGCCGCCGCGGTGCTGATCGACCGGCTGCCGGCGGTAACGGCCTACAAGGCGCTGCTCGTCCCGACCGCCTTCGCGGTCACGGCCGGCGTGCTGGTCGTCTGCGCCGTAGCCGGCGATTCACCGATTGCGCGCGTGCTCGGCCTTCCACCCCTCGTCTCGCTCGGCCGGATCTCGTATTCGCTCTACCTCTGGCATCTGCCCTTGCTGGTGGCATTTGCCGGGCTGCATCGCGAGTTCGGACTCCGGACGGTGGCCGCCGTCGCAGTGGCCGTCGCGGCCGCGGTGTGCTCCAGAAAATTCGTCGAGCTGCGCTTCCTGCGACATCGCACCGCGCCGCTGCGGGACAACCTGAGCGCCGCCCCGGCGGCGGCAGCCGTCTGAGCCGGAGCCGAACTAGCGCTTGGTGGAGGTCAAGCTAGCCCTGCGGCCCAGGACCGCCGGCAGAAAGCCGTCTTACATCTAGCAGGACAAGCGACCTTGCACGGGAAAGGGACTTCATGTTCTACGTCATTCTGATCATCCTCGCGGTCGTCGTGGGCGCAGCACTGTTCTTCATGCGCGGCCGCCGCAGCGCCTAGCAGCTCGCTGCCCAATGCAAATCGGCCGTAGGCCGGCCTCCGCCCCATCGGAGCCGGCGATCTACGGCTGTCTAGTGCCGGTGACGCTGGAATGTGTCGGCCGTGAGCTTCAGCACCCAGGCGCCCGACAGGAAGGTGTAGACCAACACCGGCATCAGCACGGCAAACATCGCCGCGAGGGCCGACGCGTAGCCGAAGTTGCTCAGCACGCCGATCAC
>VAXY01000124.1:0-591 GCA_005885085.1 Actinomycetota bacterium
CGAGCTTGCCTTGCGCGGGCTCGAATACCTGAACACAGATCACCCGACCGCGACCGCCTTCCCCGACGGCACGAGCGCGTTCCTCTCCACGGATGCGGCCACGAACGCCGCAGAGCACGGCGATGCGTGGCCCGAGACGATGGCGGCGATCCGCGCTCAGGCGGAGCTCGTGTTCGGCGTCCTCGGGACCGAGCTCTGGTCCCGCGCAGGCGCCGCACTCGCGTTGACGGCGTTCCGTCGCCTCGGCCGGCGCGGGGTGGTCGAGTTCGGAGCCGAGCTCGTCCAGTCCAGCCGGGACTGGCTCGAGACGACGTTCCCGTCGGAGCGCACCCATGGGCTGCTCGCCCCCTGGGTGCTCCACACCGGCCTCGGGCCGGACGCGGCCGGCTCGGGATTCATGAACCGGGTGATCGCGTTCGCGATCGAGGCCGGCGGGATGCCCATTCCGCGCGGGGGCGGGGCGCGACTCGTGGACGCGCTCGTGCGGCTGATCGGCGACCACGGCGGCAGATGCCGAACCGAGGCCGACGTCGAGAGCGTCCTCGTCCACGACGGCCGTGGGAGTGGAGTCCGTCTCGCCGACGGCGAAAC
>VAXY01000124.1:598-7799 GCA_005885085.1 Actinomycetota bacterium
CACGCCGACGCAGCTCTACGGCCGGCTGCTCGAGCTTCCCGGAGACGTCGGCGAGGCGGGGAAGCGATTCCGCTTCGGCCGGGCCGAGATGCAGATCCACTACGCGCTGTCGGAGCCGCCGCGCTGGGACCGGGATGACCGGCTGGCGCGAACGGCGATCGTGCACGTGACGCCAGGTCTCGACGGCGTCTCGCGCGCAGTCAACGAGGCCGAGCGCGGTCTCCTGCCCGCCGAAGCCACGATCGTCGTCGGCCAGCCGCTGACCATGGACGAATCGCGTGCACCAGCGGGCCGCGGCCTGCTCTGGATCCAGCTGCAAGAGCTGCCGTGGCACGTCAAAGGTGACGCAGCGAACGAGCTCGACGCCGGTGGCGGCACGTGGACGGAATCGCTGCGCGAGGACTACGCGGACCGGATCCAGGCCCGGCTCGCGCGGCACGTTATGAACCTCGAGACGGCAGTGCTCAAACGGGTTGTGCTGTCGCCGGCGGATCTGCAGGGGGCGAACATCAACCTCGAGCGCGGCGATCCTTACTCCGGCTCTCTCTCACTCGACCAGAACTTCCTCTGGCGGCCGTTCGCGCAGCAGCCCGGCCATCGCACGCCGGTCCGCAACGTCTTTCAGATCGGCGCCAGCACCTGGCCCGGCCCGGGGCTCGGGGGCGGGTCGGGCACCCTCGTTGCGCGCGAGCTTCTTCGACATAGAATCCCTGCATCGGGGCGCCTTTTTCGATCTCGCAGATCACGACGCTGACGTCGTCGTTCGCAGACGACGCGCGCGCGTACACTGCCGCCGGCGCCGACGCGATCGGCGTGTGGGAGCTCAAGCTTCCAGACGGAGGCGACGCCGAAGCGCTGGAGGTGTTCGCCGCCTCAGGGTTGGGAGCTGCGGCTGCCATCCCCGCGATCCCCTCGATCCTGCCGCTGCCGCTGATGGAGGGGCCCGAGGACACGCGAGCCCGCGTCGACGCCATCTGCGCGTCCGTTCACCGCCTCGCCCCATTTCGGCCGAGCGGAATCGTCTGTCTCACCGGACCGGGCGACGACCGCGACACCGTCGTCGAAGGCCTGCGCGTGATCGCCGGCGAGGCAGAACGAGTGGGTATGCGGGTCGGCCTCGAGCCGATCAACCGGGTCGGCGGTGAGAACTGGACATTCATCTCGTCGCTCGGAGAGGCGGCTGAGCTGCTCGACGACGCCGACCATCCGGCACTCGGTCTGCAGTTCGACACCTGGCACGTATGGAACACGCCCAATGTGCTCGAGGAGATCGGGCGCCACGTCAGCCGCTTCACCGGCGTCCACATCGCCGACTGGCGCGAGCCGACGCGGAGCTGGGCCGACCGCGTGCTGCCCGGCGACGGCGTCGCCGATCTACCGAGGCTGGTCGGAGCCCTCGACGCGGCCGGCTGGGACGGCTACTACGACGTCGAGATCTTCTCCGACAACGGGAGCTTCGGAAACGCCTGGCCGGACTCTCTGTGGGACGTTGCCGTCGACGATCTTGCCCGCCGAGCCAGGGACGCGTTTGCAGCCGTCTGGGAGGCCCGAATCCGAAGCCCGGTTGACCCGCCCGGTGCCGTCTAATCCAGTGACTGGGGAACCCAAGAGGAGGCGTAGATGAGAGGTCGAGGGAGGTTGGCGGTCGCGGCTGCGGCACTGCTCGCGCTCGCTTTGATCGGAAGCGCGCTCGCGGCGACGAGCCGCAGCACAGCCAAGTCGCCGATCGTGATCGGCTGGGCGTTCGACGGGAGCGGCAACATGGCTCCGTTCGACGGTCCGGCGCTCGCCGCGGCGAAGCTGCGGGTCGACCAGCTGAATGCCAAGGGCGGCGTCAACGGCAGGAAGCTGGAAATCCGGACGTGCGACACGCAGAGCAACAAGCCCGACATCGCCAAGGCCTGCGCTCTGCGGCTGCTCGGCGGCAAGGCGAACGTCATCTTCACGACCTGCGACGTCGACCTCGCCGCGCCGGTCGTCCGGGCCGCGATCGACCGCGGTGTTCTGGCGATCGCGCCGTGCATCGGCACCGACCAGATGGGCCCGAAGCGCTTCGGGGCGAAGGGACGGCTCGCCTTCAGCTTCGGCAACGTTGCGCAGGACGAGGGCTCGGCGATGGCCCAGTACGCCTGGAGCAAGGGCTGGCGCCGCGCGGGCCTTGCCACCGACACCGTGATCGTCTACTTCAGGAACGTCGTGCAGGCGTTCCAAGCGCGGTGGCGGCAGCTCGGAGGCAAGATCGTCGCCAACGAGACGTACCAGTCCCTCGGCGGAAACAACGTCCAGAATGCCGTCAGCCGGCTGAACGACGTCAAAGCCGACGTCTACGTGACGTCCACCGCCGGAGCGTTCGGTGCGCTCTCGAGCTTCATCACCGGACTACGGACGCTCGGCAACAACACGCCGGTTCTCAACTCCTGGGCGGGCGACGGGACGTACTGGCTGCCGGCGAATCCGAAGGTGACGAATTACTGGTTCGTCACGTTCGCCTCGTGCTTCGGCGACGATCCCAATCCGGCCGTGAACAAGCTCGCGAAGGAAGTGAAGGCCGGCACCGGGGGCTTCATCACCGGCCCGTCGGCGATCGACGGCGTCGTGACGGCGATCAAGCGAGCGCACGGGTCGACGAAGGGCAGCGTCCTCGCCGGCGTGATGCAGAGGTTCAAGAAGGTGCCGACCATCTCCGGGAACATCAGCTTCTCGGCGAAGCTGCACACGGTGTTCGGACGTCGCTACCGCGTCATCCGCATCCAGGACAACGTGCCGAAGGTCGTCGGCACGATCGTCGCCAAGGTCGTCCCGAAGATTTAATCGGGGCGCGTGAGCGCTGAGCAGCAACGGCGGAGGCCAGGAGAGTCACTCCGGGCCTCCGCCGTGTCGCGGTCCTTCGCGGGCGTGCACGCACTCCGGGACGTCACGCTCGAGCTACGCCGCGGCGAGATCGTCGGACTGATCGGCCCGAACGGCGCCGGCAAGTCGACCCTCGTGAACGTCCTCAGCGGCTTCGACCGGCCCTCGCGCGGCCGCGTTGAGCTCGAGGGCCGTGACATCACGCGCTGGAGGCCCAGCCGTCGCGGCCGGGCGGGGCTCGCGCGGACGTTTCAGCACAGCCACGCGTTTCGAGCGCTGTCGGTGCGCGAGAACGTGGAGGTCGCCGCCCTCGGCGCCGGCACGCGGGCCCGGGCTGCGAGAGCCCATGCACAGCAGCTGCTCGAGCTCCTCGGGCTCGACCGGCAGGCCGATGCGCCCGCCGACGGCCTCGCACAGGGCGACGAACGGCGGCTGGGCGTCGCCAGGGCGCTTGCAACGAGCCCGCGGTTCGTCCTCCTCGACGAGCCAGCCGCCGGGCTCCCCGAGGCGGAGGTCACCGCGTTCGCCGAGGCGGTGCAGACCGTGCGCGGCGAGCGCGAGGCCGGCGTGCTCCTCATCGACCACAACATGGCGCTGATCATGGAGATCTGCGACCGCATCCATGTACTCGATCAGGGCCGCACGCTGGCGGAGGACACGCCCGGAGTCATCCGCGCGAATCTCGACGTCGCGGCCGCGTATCTCGGCGAGAGCGCGGTGCAGGAATGACGACCACCCCGGTACTCGAGCTCGACGGGCTCGAGGTGCGGCACGGCGCCGTTCACGCCGTGCGCGGGCTGTCGCTCACGGTCGATCGGGGTGAGATCGTCGGTCTGATCGGCCCGAACGGGGCGGGTAAGTCGTCGACGCTGCACGCGATCATGGGCCTCGTCACGAGCGCCGCTGGTGACGTGCGCCTGCACGGCCGCTCACTTCTAGGCCGCCGGCCGGAGGACGTCGCCCGTGCCGGTGTGGCGCTCGTTCCCGAAGGACGACGAATCTTCGCTGAGTTGACGGTCGAGGAGAACCTGCGCCTGGGCCTGGCGGGCCGTGGGAACGGCAAAGGGGACGGCGCGCTCCGCGGCGCCTTCGAGCTGTTTCCGGTCGTGCACGAGTTCCGGAGCCGCCAGGCGGGTGCGCTCTCCGGAGGCCAGCAGCAGCAGCTCGCGATCGCAAGAGCGCTCGTCGCCGATCCGCAGGTCTTGCTCCTGGACGAGCCGTCACTGGGTCTTGCGCCGCGGCTCGTGGACGTCGTGTTCGATGCGCTGCAGGAGATCAGGGAGCGCGGCCTGGCGATCTTGCTGGTGGAGCAGCGTGCACAACGGACGGTCGCCCTCGCGGACCGCTCGCACGTGCTGTCGAATGGACGCCTGCGCCTCACGCTCGGGCCCGAAGCGGCGGGCGACAGCGAGACACTCGTCTCCGCGTACTTCTCATGACGTTCGTGGCGACCGTGCTCGGCGCCGACTGGCAGACGCTCGCCGATGCATTCGGGCTCGGCGGCATCTATGCCCTGATGGCGGTCGGGATCGGTCTCGTCTTCGGCGTGCTCCGCCTCGTCAACTTCGCGTACGGCCAGCTCGTGATGGCCGGTGCCTACGCGCTCGCCTTCGCGTACGAACGCGGCTGGCCGGTCTGGGTCGGGATCATCTTGTGCTTCGCCGTCGTCGTGACGCTCGCCGTCGCGATGGATTGGGTCGTGTTCCGCCCGCTGCGGGGCCATTCACCCGCGGTCATGCTCGTGGCGACGTTTGCGGTCGCGTTCCTGATGCAGAGCATCGCGCTGCTGTGGTTCGGCCCGCTCGGCAAGATCGCCGCCTCGCTGTCGGCGCTGAACCAGCCGTGGACGATCTCCGGCGTCGACATCAGGAAGATCTCGATCGTCGCGACCGCCGTCGCGGCAGGGTGTCTGCTCGCGCTGGTCCTCCTGCTCGGCCGGACGAGGGTCGGTCTGCACATGCGCGCGGCGGCGCTCGACTTCCAGACGGCACGGCTGCTCGGCGTGCGGGCGAACCGGGTGATTGGATCCGCCGTGCTCGTCTCGGGGCTGCTGGCGGCGACCGTAGCGGTGATGCTGACGGTGCAGAGCCCGCTCGTGACGCCCGACTTTGCGTTGCGCGACACGATCCTCGTACTCGCAGGCGTCGTGCTCGGCGGCATGAACCGGTTGATCTCCGCGACCCTCGGCGGCTTTGCGATTGGATTCGCGTCCGGCTTTCTCGGCGGTGCGTTGCCGACCAACCAGAGTCAGTACCTGCCGTCGTTCCTCTTCGCCGCGGTCATCCTCGTGTTGCTGATCCGTCCCCGCGGCCTCTTCGCGCGCGCGGGCCAGCAGGCGGTGGAGCGCGTATGAGGCACGCGCACGCGGTACTGGAGCTGCTCGCGCCGGTCGTGCTCGTCGTCGCAGTCGCGTTGTTCGGGACGCTCGTCTCGTCCTCGACGCAGACGTACGTGATCACGACGCTGGTGAACGTCTCGATCGTCGTCGCCCTCTACGTGTTCATCGGCAACTCGGGCGTGCTGTCGTTCGGCCACGTGAGCTTCGTCGCCGTGGGCGCATGGACGGCGGGCGTCCTGTCGATGCCCGTGGCCGAAAAGCCGGCGATCATGCCGAACCTCGCGGCCTTCCTCCGCGACACGACCGTCGGAAACGTCGGGTCGCTCGCGATTGCCGCCGGGGTCGGCGCGGCCTACGCCCTGATCGTCGGGCTGCCGCTGATGCGGCTTTCAGGGCTGGCGGCGGGCATCGCGACCTTCGGCGTGCTCGAGATCACGCACAACGTGCTCAGGTACTGGGAGAAGATCGGGCCCGGACTGAACACGTTCTCCGCCGTCCCGGAGACGACCGGGCTCGGGCAGGCCGCAGTCGGTGCGCTGATTGCGGTCGCGGTGGCGTTCCTCTACCAGCGGAGCCGGTACGGGCGGATGCTCCGTGCGACGCGTGAGGATGCGCCCGCCGCCCGTGCCGTGGGCGTGTCGGTCTACGGGCAGCGGCTGGTCGCGTTCACGCTCTCGGGCGCCCTGGCCGGGCTCGCGGGCGGGCTCTACGTGCATCTGCTGCCCGTGAATGCGGAGGTTCTGTATCTCGACCTGACGTTCATCACGCTCGCGATGCTCGTGATCGGCGGCGCGACGAGCCTGTGGGGCGCCGTCGTGGGCGCCGTCGTCGTGAGCGCGGTCGACTCGTTTCTGGCCGAGGCGGAGAACGGGGTGCATCTCCCCGGTGGGACACTCGACCTCCCGTCCGGCACGCGGATCGTGGTCGTCGGCACGCTGATGGCGCTGGTCCTGATCGTCCGGCCGGCCGGCCTCACCGCGGGTCGCGAAGTCCCGTTGCCGCGCGCGTTCCTGCGGGGCGTTCTGACAAAGTTCTCGGCGTGACACCGTCAGCCTTCGAGCGCCTGCGCGAGCGGCTCGGCGAGGTCAACGACCTCACCAAGGCCGTGACGCTGCTGTTCTGGGACCAGCGCGTGATGATGCCTCCCGGAGGCGGGGCGGCCCGGGCCGAGGCCCTCGGCACCGTCAGCCGCCTAGCGCAGGAGCGCTTTGTCGACGGGGAGATCGGTCGCCTGCTGGATGAGTTGCGGCGGTTCGAGGAGAGCTCCGACTACGACTCGTTCGAGGCGAGCCTGATCCGGGTCACGCGGCGCAAATACGAAAAGGCCAGGCGTGTTCCGCCGGAACTGGTCGGTGAGATACGGCGGGCCTCCGCCCTTGCCCTCTCGGCGTGGGCTCCCGCAAAGGAGGCGTCCGATTTCGAGCAACTGCGCCCGCATCTCGAGACGCTGGTCGAGCTTCGGCACCGCTACGTGGCGTGCTTCGAACCCTCGGACGAGACCTACGATCTCCTCCTCGACGACTACGAGCCGGAGATGAAGACCGCCGAGGTCCGCGAGATCTTCGACCAGCTGAAAGCAGAGCTTCCTCCGCTGATCTCCGAGTTCGCGGACGCCGGGGAGGTCGACGATTCCTTCCTCGAGGGCGGGTTCGAACCGGCCGTGCAGCGCCGGCTCGGCCTCGAGATCTTGCGGCGCTTCGGCTACACCGACGACGAGTGGCGTATCGACGAGACGCCGCATCCGTTCATGAGCAGCCCGGGCACGGCCGACATCCGGCTGACGACGAATACGCGCCCGGACGATCTGACGTCGCTCTTCGCGACGATGCACGAGTTCGGGCACGGCGTCTACGAATGGGGGGTGGACCGGGCTTTTGCGCGCACGCCGCTCGGCACGGGCGTGTCGCTCGGCGTGCACGAGTCGCAGAGCCGGACCTGGGAAAACCTCGTCGGGCGGAGCCGTTCTTTCTGGCGCTGGTTCTACCCACGTCCACAGGAGGCCTTCCCGGCACA
>VAXY01000124.1:7835-14176 GCA_005885085.1 Actinomycetota bacterium
CTGGTCCGGATCGACGCCGACGAGGTCACCTACAGCCTGCACATCATCGTCCGATTCGAGCTGGAGCAGGACCTGATCGAGGATCGGCTCGCCGTCACCGACCTGCCCGAGGCCTGGAACGCACGGATGCACGAGTACCTCGGCGTAGACGTCACGGACGACGCGCACGGAGTGCTGCAAGACATGCACTGGGCGGGCGGCGCGTTCGGCTACTTCCCGACGTATGCGCTCGGCAATGTCATGTCCGTGCAGATCTGGGAACGCGCGCTCGAGGATCTCGGCGATCTGGACGAGCGCTTCGAGCGCGGCGAGTTCGACGACCTCCGGGAGTGGCTCCGCGAGCACCTCTACCGCCTGGGTGCGAAGTTCACGCCGCAGGAGACGATCGAGCGTGTCACCGGCAGCCGCATCGATGCCAAGCCGTACGTCCGGTACCTGCGGGAGAAGCTGGCGCCCCAAGTCGTATGACTGTCGCTCGCCTCCGGCTCGCTCCCGTAGGGGAAACAATGTTTCCCCGACGAGACCCCTTCTTTAGGTCACGCCTCAGCGCCCGCGCCGCTGCGATCGCCGCGCGGGCTGAGCAGATCGTGGGGGGACGCTTCACGGTTTCCCCTTTCGCCCCTTCCCTCGCTCATCGTCCAAAGATCGGCCGATGAGCGTCACTGCTGGTTCGCCCCCCCTCGACCGCCTCAAGGCGCTGCTCGCAGAGATCGCCGATCTGCGTCACGCCGAGTTCCTGCTGGACTGGGACTCGCGCGTCTCGATGCCGCGAGGGGGCGCGGATGCGCGGGCCCAGTCAGCCGCGACGCTGACGCGTTTGATGCACGAGCGGTTGGTGTCGGACGAGGTCAGCGGCTTGCTCGAGGCGCTTGACGGGGTCGAGGAAGAGGACGACGCGGCGCTCGTTCGCGTTGCGCGTCGCGAATGGGAGCGCGCGAGCCGCGTCCCCGCCGAGCTCGCGGCGGAGATGGCGCACGCCGCCGGTGTCGGGGTTGCGGCCTGGGACCGCGCAAAGGCCGCATCCGACTTCGACTCGTTCGCTCCGCACCTCGAGCGCCAACTCGAGCTGAAGCACCGTTACATCGAATGCTTTCCGGAGACGCAGACGGCGTACGACGTCCTGCTCGACGACTACGAGGAAGGGACGACCACGGCGGACGTGCTACACGTCTTCGACCGCCTGAAGGAGGAGCTCGTGCGGCTGATCGAACGCCGTGCCGGGGACGGCAGCCCGGTCCTGCACGGTCCGTTCCCCGTCGAGCAGCAGCAGCGCGCAAGCCGGATCGTGCTCGACGCCTTCGGCTACGACGAGACGATGTGGCGGATCGACGAGACACCGCACCCGTTCGCGTCCAAGATGGGAGTGGGCGACGTCCGGCTGACGACACACACCGAGGAAGGCGACCTCATCTCGCTGTTCTCGACGATGCACGAGTTCGGTCATGGCGTCTACGAATTCGAGATCGACGACGCGTATGCCCGTAGCCCGCTCGGGCTCGGCACGTCGAGCGCGATCCACGAGTCGCAGAGCAGGATGTGGGAGAACCTCGTCGGCCGCAGCCCCGATTTCTGGCGTTGGTTCTACCCGCAGCTGCAGCCGCTCTTCCCCGAGGCGCTGGGCGGAGTGGAGGAGGAAGCGTTCGTGCGGGCCGTCAATGCAATCCGGCCCGGTCCCATCCGTGGCGATGCGGACGAGGTGACGTACGGCCTGCACATCATCCTCCGTTTCGAGCTCGAGCAGGAGCTCCTTGCCGGGACCGTGGCGGTGCCCGACCTGCCGGAGGTGTGGAACGCGCGGGTGAAGGAGTACCTAGGCGTCGACGTTCCCGACGACGCCCACGGCGTGCTGCAGGACATGCACTGGTCGATCGGCTTCTTCGGCTATTTCCCGACGTACCAACTCGGCAACGTCGTCTCCGTGCAGATCTGGGAACGCGCCCGCGCCGACCTGGGAAACCTAGAGGCGCAGTTCGAGCGCGGCGAGTTCGGATCGCTGCGCGAGTGGCTGCGCGAGCGGATCTATCGGCACGGGAGCAAGTACACGCTCCGTGAGCTGCTCACCCGCGTCACCGGGTCGGAGCTCGATCCCGAGCCGTACCTGCAGTACCTCCGCACGAAGTTCGCGTGAGGACGTGCGTCGTCGGGGCCGGCTCGATCGGCAGCCTGTTCGCGGCTCACCTCGCCACCGTCACGGACGTGGTCGTCCTCACGCGTCGCGCCGAGCATGCGTGTGCGCTCAACGCCGAAGGGCTGCGCGTCAGTGGCCGCCACGACTTCACGGCGCGGGTCACGGCGGCAGCGGATGCGCGGGATCTGCCCGAGTTCGACCTCGGCATCATCGCGACGAAGGCGGGCGGCGTCGAGCATGCGGCCGAAACGCTCAGCGGGCATTTTTCGGGCGCGACGATCATGACCGTGCAGAACGGTCTCGGCGCCGAAGAGATCGTTCAGGCACACGGCGACTGGCCGCTCGTCTCCGCTGTCACCTTCATGAGCGGCACCAAGCATTCCGACACTCACGTGGAATACATCCTCGACACGCCGACCTGGCTCGGACCGTACGGCGCCACTCCGTTCGAGCGCGTGCAGGAGATCGCACGGCTGCTCGTGGACTCGGGCCTGAAGGCGGAGGCGCTGCCGGACCTGCTCCCCGCCCAATGGTCGAAGCTGATCTTCAACGCGACGGTGAACGGCGTCGCGGCCCTGACCGGCTTGCGACACGACGAGCATTTCGCTGCCGAGAACGATCCCGGCGACCTGGGCCACCTCGTGCACGACCTCGTCGACGAGGGGAAGCGGGTCGCCGCCGCGGCCGGGGTCGAGCTCCACGACGACCCGTGGGAGATGAACGTCCTGGCGACGAAGCGCGGCAGCGCCCACTATCCCTCGATGCTCGAGGACATTGACTCGCGGCGGCCGACCGAGGTCGAGCTGATCAACGGCGCGCTCGTCCGCGAGGCCGCCCGCAGCGGCGTCGAGGCGCCGTTGCACGCAGCGATCTACCGGCTGGTACGGGGGAAGGAGGCCTCGTACAGTTGAGGGTCTGCCTGGTCGGCTGCGGTGCGGTCGGGTCGCTGTTCGCCGCGAACCTCGCGCAGCTCGACGACGTCGAGGTCTGGGCGTACGACCTCGCACAGGAGCACGTCGACGCGATCAACCGCGACGGCCTGCGCCTGAGCGGCGCCGGCGACGTCGTCGGCAGGGTGCGGGCGACCTCCATCCCCCGTTCGCTGCCGCCCTGCGACTTCGGGATCGTGGCGACCAAGGCCATGCACACCTCCGCGGCGATTGCGGCCACGGCACATGTGTTCGCCGAAGGGTGCGTCGCGTCCGTGCAGAACGGCGTCGGCAACGAGGAAGCGATCGCGGAGCACGTCGAGCGGGTGATCCGGGGGACGACCTTCCCGGCCGGAAAGCTGCTCGAGCCCGGGCACGCGCAGTGGGACGTCAGGGGCGACACGACCCTCGGCCCGTTCGAGCCGCGTCCCGCCCCGCTGCAGGAGATCGAGCGGCTCGCCGACGCGTGCAGCCGCGGCGGCATGCCGACGGACGCGGTGGCCGATGCGCGCGGCCCGCAGTGGCGCAAGCTCATCTTCAACGCCGCGACGAACCCGGTCGGCGCGCTCACGGGCCTGACGCACGGCAGGGTGTGCGAGCAGGCGGATCTCCGGCGCTTCGTGACAGCGCTCGTGGACGAGGGGAAGGCCGTGGCGGCGGCGCAGCGAATCGAGCTCGGCGAGGATCCGGAGGATTTGATCGACCACGCCGCGAAGCCGGCGGTCGCCTACGACCACAAGGCATCGATGCTGCAGGACGTCGAGGCCCGGCGGGCCACCGAGATCGACTATCTCAACGGCGGCATCGTGCGGTTCGGTGACGAGCACCGCGTGCCGACGCCGCTGAACCGCGCAATCTGGGCGCTGGTGAAGGGATTGGAGCAGTCGTGGTGAGTCCGCCGGAGGTCGAGCGCCGCTATCGCGTCGTACGCGAAGCGATGGACATGCACGACGTGGACGCCGTGATCGTTTGTGGCAGCGAGTACACCGGCTTCGAGGGCGCCGTCACCTACATGTCCGGGTTCGTGGTCGTGCATCGTTACGCCTACGTGCTCCTGCCGCGCGACGGCGAGCCGTCGATCGTCTTCCCGGGCGAGGCGCGCTACGTCGGCGAGCACCGGAGGTCGTGGATGAACGATCAGGTCTTCGCCGACCGCCCCGGCGAGTGGCTGGCCGACCGTCTCGCCGGCAAGCGAGTGGGCGTGTACGGCCTCGACTACGTGATGACCGTTCGGGACTTTGTGGCTCTGAGCCACAAAGTCGACGTCGTTCCGTTCGACCTGGAGTTCGACTTGGCCCGGGCGGTCAAGAGCGACGCGGAGATCACGTCGGTGCGCGACTCCGTGCGCATCAACACGGAGGGATTCCACGAGTTCGCGGGGGAGTACGCGGAGGGAAAGACGGCGGCCGAGGTGCTTGCGCCCGCTGAGGAGCTGTTCGTCGCTGCCGGCTGCGGCCGGCTGACGATGAACATGGTGCTCGTCGGAGCGGAGTTCGCGATCGCCCGGGGCGACACCGTTCTCGGCGACTTCTGCATTCCGTCGCTCGAGATCGCCGGTCCGGGTGGCCACTGGGTCGAGGTTTCGCGTGCGCTAGGGACGCCGAATGCGGAGGTAGGCCGGATGCTGGAGGCCTACGAGGAGTACTTCGAGGCGGCGAAGACGGTGCTGCGTCCGGGCGCGACCGCGCATGACGCGCACCGAGCAGTCGCACAAGGCTTCACCGACCGCGGCTATCGCCTCGGCCACGTGACGGGACATTCGATCGGGATGACGATGATCGAGCACCCGAAGATCGGGGAGGGGGTCGAGACGGAACTGCGGGAGAAGATGGTCTTTTCCATGCACCCGCATGTGATCGCCGACAACGGCCGCGACTGCCTCTACATGCAGGACACTTGGCTGGTCACGGCCGACGGCGGCGAGCCGCTCGCAGGCCTACCGATGAGGATCTACTAGCCGACGTCGGCGTGGATGCGGCCGGAGGACTCCTTCAGCCGCCCGCCGTCGCGTCCCGCCCGCACCGCCATGATCTCGGCGAGCATGGAGACGGCCGTCTCGGCCGGCGTGTGGGCGCCGATGTCGAGACCGGCGGGTCCGCTGATCCGGTCGAGCTCCGACTCGTCCACGCCGGCCTCGAGCAGCCGCTCGCGCCGCCGCTCCTGGTTCCGGCGCGAGCCGAGCGCGCCGATGTAGTAGGCCTCAGACGCGAGCGCGCCGACCAGCAGCGGGACGTCGAACTTGTCGTCATGTGTGAGCACGACGATCGCGGTCGCGTGGTCCGGCTTGGTCTGGGCGACTGCCTCTTCCGGCCACGCCACGATGATCTCGTCTGCGTTCGGCAGGCGCTCGCGCGTCGCGAACCTGCCGCGGGCGTCGGCGACGATGGTGTGCCAGCCGAGCGCGCGCGCAGACGCGCAGAGAGAGTCGGCCGTGTCGACGGCGCCGTAGACGAACAGCCGCGGCGGCGGTCCGAAGACATCCGCGAAGACGCGTCGGCCCCCTGGCTCGACGACCTTGCTGTGGCCTGAGCGGATGAGCTCGTCGGCGACGTCATCGTCGCCCTCGAGGACGAGCCGCTCCGCTCCATCGTCGAGGTCGAGGAAATGGACTGCGCGACCTTCGTCGCGAACGACCGCGGCGAGCCGTTGCAACAGCTCTGGATCCGGCTCGTCGACCCAGACGTCGATCTCTCCACCGCAGGGCAGTCCGACGCTGAGTGCAAGGTCGTCCGAGATCCCATATGTGAGCAGACGCGGCTCGCCACCGGCAAGCACCTCGCGTGCCGCCTCGACCACCTCGCTCTCGACACAACCTCCGGAGACGGAGCCGGCGAGCTCGCCGGTCCCCGAGACGATCAGCTTCGATCCGATCGGCCGCGGCGCCGACCGGCGCGTTGCGATCACCCGCGCCATCGCGATCCGGTCACCGCGGGCACGCCAGCGCTCCAGTTCGGAAAGGATCTCCTTCACCGGGGAGATCGTAGCCCCGGGCCTAATGGCAGCGGCAGACGGTTTCGCCGAGCGAGGAACGCTCGAGCTTGAGACCGCAGCGTGCGCAAAGTGGCGGTGCGATGCGGGCCCGCTCGAGCAGCGCTCGCATCAGGGAGGCCCAGAGGACCATGTACGGAATAAGCATCTGGCCGCTCATACGCCCCGTATCGGCCCGAAGGCGGCAAGGGTTTAGCGTCGCGGCTGGCTAGAATGGTCGGCGTGGGCTGGTTGATGATCGCCCTCCTTGCCTGCGCCGTTGCGGCCGTGATCGGAGCTGAGTGGCCGCGGTTTTC
>VAXY01000124.1:14231-16860 GCA_005885085.1 Actinomycetota bacterium
GCAAGAGTCAGCTCAAGCTCCTACGCACGGAAACCGAGGAGTTCGCCGCGAGCGTCGAGCGGGACCTGGATCAGCTGCCGACGATCGAAGAGACCGACCGCAAGCGTTGACCTTTCCTTAGCGCACGAGGAAGCTCGTCACGAAAGCGCGCGTGTTGGGCAGGACTTGCGCGACGTTCTCCATGTTCTTCGTCTCCTGGAAGTCGGAAACGGTGACGCTGAGTGAGTGCCGGCCGGCGCCGATACCCGTCAGCGGGATCCTCAGGCGTCCGGCCGCGTACACGGCCCGGCGCACCTCCCGGTCGACGCGCACGAGCAGCGAGCTCGGGTCGACACCGGCCCCCGTGTCCGTCACGGTGACCTGGAGCATGCCGCCGCGAACTCCCACGAGGCGCACGGCCGGGGGCGTGACGTCGTTCTGCCAGTACCGGAACGTAAACGGGCCCGCCCGAGCGCCGCGCGGAGTGTCGAAGACGACGTCGAAGACGCCCGTCCGCGGAAGCACGACTCCGGCGACCAGGCGATGGCGGCCGACGCTCTCCCGGTAGGGGTTCTCGTCGAACGGGAGCGCCGCGTAGCCGGCGAGGTGGTTCTCGTCGTTGCCGCGGACGATTCGGGGCTCGACGCGCGTGCCGCGGGCGAGTGACGTGATCGCGACGCCGAAATTGGCCACCGGCCTGCGCAGGCGGATGCGATAGACGAGCTCCTTCCCAGGCAGCCGAACAGGGAACGACACATTGCCCGGCGGGATGTCCGGGTAGCGGTACGACGTCACACGGGCACGGCCGAGTCCGGTATTCGCGCGGTACTTCCCCGGACGGCGGAGCACCAGGTGACGGTCGAGCGGCAGGCGCGGCCGCTCGACGCGGAACCAGAACGGCACGCGGCGGGAGTCGCCACCGCGCGAGAGCACGATGAAGCCGCTGGCGTCCTCCTCGCCCATCCGTCGAGGAACGGAGACGCGCACGGCCACTGTTCCGGGAATCGTCACCTGTGGCGGCGTAGTGACCACGCCGGCGAATCCGCCTGTGGCGCCTGCGTTCCAGGTTCCGGCGCCGCCGCCGGCATCGGCCAGTACGAGCCTGCCTGTTCGTGTCGCGCCCGGCTTCACCAGGCCGAACGACAGTCCCGCGGGTTGCGCGAACACCAACGGATTGTCCGCCCGAACGAGGTCGATGCGGCCGCCACCCTGAATCAGGGGGCTGACCTCGACTCCCGACGCCGTGCGTACCGGAACGCCCGTGAGGACGAGCGCGGACTTGACCTGTGCCGGTGTCCATCCGGGATGCCGTTGCAGCAGGACGGCCGCCGCGCCCGCGACGTGGGGGGCCGACATGCTCGTTCCGCTCAACTCGACGAACCCGCCTCCCGGCGCCGCGGAGGCGACATCCTCACCGGGCGCGGTGACGTCGGGCTTGAAGCGCAGCGAATACGGCGCCGGACCGGCGGAGGAGAAGGGGCTATTGCCGGAAGCCGCCGGGGTATCGACCTCGACGCTGCCGTGGCCGCCGCTCGAGGCCGCGGCGGCGATCGCTCGCGTGGCGTTCGCGGGCGAATTGATGGAACCGAGCCCCAAGTCGCCGTCGTTTCCCGCCGACACCGCCGTCACTACGCCGGCCTTCGCCGCTGCGTCGATCGCCGTGTCGACCAGATCCCGCGTCGGCTCGATCTCGGTCTCGCCGAACGAGATGTTGAGCACGTTCATGCCGTCGCGGACGGCGGCCTCGACTGCGGCGGCGAGCTCCGGCGAGTTGGCGTTGAGGCCGACCTGGCTCGGGATCGTCGCAGCCCGGTAGTTGCCGAGGTACGCGCGCGGGGCGATGCCCGACAGACGAATGCCCGTCCGCGTCGTGGTGCCGTTGTTCCCGGCAGCGATGCCCGCCACGTGCAAGCCGTGGTCGGATTGGTCCGGGTCGAACGGCAGCGTCGAGCCCGTGTACGCGTGCGTCCCGGGGGGGAATGCGCGCGCGACGATCACCTTGGGAGTCGTGTACGCGGTCTGTCCCTTCGGGAACCCGGGCGGATAGGTGTAGCCGGTCGGATTGAAGAAGGGGTGGGTCTGGTCGATCCCGTCGTCGATGATCCCGATCTTCATTCCCTGTCCCGCCGTTGCGAGCGTGGGCCCCCAGACGGTCGGTGCTCCGATCAGCTGCGGCGTGCGGTCGAGCAAATCGTGGTACGTGACGGTGGGCCAGACCTCTGCGACGCCGGGGATGCTTACCAGCCGGTCGACGTCGCCGCGTGGCACCACGATCGCGAGGCCGTTCAGCACGATGCCGTAGTGCCACCGGGCACGCGAGCTCGGAATCGCTGCGCGGATGCGCGCCTCGACGGCACGCTGGGTGCGGGCGAGGGCGGCGAGGTAGGTCCGGCTGGCGGCCGCGCTCAGCAGGAGTCGCCGCGGCTGGGCAAAGGACGAGAATCCGAGCGAGCGCTGGTGTGAGAAGGCCTCCGCCAGTGCGGGCGCCTTGAGCGTCACGACAACCTCGACGCCCGCGCGGGCCGGCGACGCGAGCCCGAGCGCGAGCAGCGTGCAGATGAGGAGACCCCGTGTCAGGCGGAAAATGGTACGGCTACACTGGCCCTCCGCGCGGATGTGGCGGAATTGGTAGACGCGCACGGTTCAGGTC
>VAXY01000125.1:0-2119 GCA_005885085.1 Actinomycetota bacterium
TGGCACGAGCGCTCGCTGACGACGTGCTCGAACGCGCCTCGAAGCTGCTCGAGCTGGCGTTCGCGGCCGACCATCGGAACGTCGAGACGGCGACCCGGCGCGGTCGCTGAAGCGTTCAGCGCGAGCAGGCGATACGCCGCGACCGCGTCCGCCTTCCCCTTGAGCTCGAGGGGCTCGAGCGGCTCGACGGAGACGGCGCCCTTCAGCAACTCCAGCGTGTCGGAACCGATCAGGATCTCGCCCGGCTCGGCGGCCTGCTCGAGCCGCGCCGCGACGTTGACCGCATCTCCCGTCGCGAGCCGCTCGTCTGTTCCCGTCACGACCTCACCGGTGTTGAGGCCGATTCGGACCGCGAGCTTGGTCCCGTACTCGCGTTGCAACTCCTCGTTGAGATGCTCGAGCGCGCCGCGCAACTCCTCGGCCGCTCGTACGGCGCGCAGCGCGTCGTCCTCGTGCACCAGCGGCACTCCGAAGACGGCCATCACCGCGTCGCCGATGAACTTCTCGACGACGCCGCCATGCCGACCGACCGCGTCGCGCGCTACGTCGAAGTAGCGCGCCAGGACACGGCGCAGGCTTTCGGGATCCAGCCGCTCGCCGAGAGCGGTCGAGCCGATGACGTCGCAGAACAGCACGGTGACCGTCTTCCGACGCTCCGAGCTTTCGTCGTGGGCGGCAAGAGGCGCCCCGCATGCATTGCAGAAGCTTGCGCCTGCAGGGTTCTCGTGGCCGCACGCTTCACAGACCGACACCGGCAGAGGCTAGAACGTCCGTCCCTCGCCTAACAACTGGCTAGCTGTCCCGGCGGGAGGCTCCCGTCAAGTGCGCGAGCCAACTGAGTCGAGGATCGGAGACGGCTTGAAACCCTTGACGGTGAGGTAGATGCCCAGTGACAGCTCCCACAGGAACTCCGGGATGGTCGCAATCCCCTGCCCCGCTCCGCCTTGCTGGAAGACGTCGAACAGCACGGCGATCCCCGAAGCGATTATCAGAGGACCTCCGATCAGTCCCAACAGCGCCATCCGTCGCGGGACCAGTCCCGACGTGCACATCAAGTAGCCCAGCAGCAGGCCGTTCCCGAAGCCGACAATGAAGCCGGGCCCGAGCAGGAAGGTCCAATCCTTGATTGCAGCGAGCGCGACGCCGGCAGCGCCTGCGCCCCCGCCCGCGCTTGCAACGTCCTGCCCCACGGAAGCTGCGCTCCCAGGGTCCTGCCCCAAGGACACCACTGCAAGGACGCTGACAATGCCGATGGCGATGAAGGTGGATTCAATGATGCGTGCCGTGACATAGCCGAGAGAGAGGGTTTCACTACGCCGCCTGAGGATCGGGAAGAGCACGACCGCGGTGCCGACGTTCGCGATGATGAGGAACATCTCCAGAAGCGCCCCAAAGAAAATGCGGTTGTCGGAACCGCCACCGGCGATATAGCCAGCGGGGTTATCGAGAACAGGTTGATAAGCCCAGAGCGCTGGGATCGACGTGGCGAAGGTGATCAAGAAAAGCACGCCCGCGACCAGCGCGATTCGTCTGTTCGAAGTCATTCAGACGCCTCTCGTTGATCCAGCGCGACCGCGAGCCGTCGCTCGCAGTGCTTACCAATCGAGTTACCAACCCGCCTTTCCTCGGAGGCGCAATAACTGACACCACCCGCATGGAAAGGGAAGCCGACGCCCGGACTCGAACCGGGGACCCCTTCATTACGAGTGAAGTGCTCTACCAGCTGAGCTACGTCGGCGAGCCGCCAACTGTAGCCGAGCTCTCTTGGCCCTTCTTCGAGGCTGTGGCATCTTGAACAAATGGCTGTCGCGCAATCCAGCGGCGTCGTCGGCCGCGAGCGAGAACTCGGGCGTGTGCTCCCCTTCCTCGAGGCCCGTCAAGGGAAGCTTCTCCTCGAAGGAGAGCCCGGTATCGGTAAGACAACGCTGTGGCGGGCCGGTCTCCACGCGGCCGCCGAGCACGGCTTTCGCCTGCTCGAGGCGGGGCCCGCAGCGGCCGAGCGCGACCTCTCGTTCGCCGCGCTCGCTGACCTTCTCGCCGAGCTCAGCGACGAGATCGGCGGCTTGCCAGCCCCGCCACGGCGGGCGCTGCGAATCGCGCTGCTGCTCGACGACCCCGC
>VAXY01000125.1:2187-3896 GCA_005885085.1 Actinomycetota bacterium
CCTTGATCGCAATCGACGACGCCCACTGGCTCGACGCGCCATCGGCCGCCGCCCTCGAGTTCGCGATCCGCCGGCTTGCACACGAGCCGGTCGGCCTCTTCGCGACCGCTCGACCGGCGATCGACCTGGGTCTTGGCTTCAATGACGCGGAGCGGATCGTCGTCGGCCCGCTGCCCCCGGATGAGCTCGGTACGCTCATCCGCGAACGGCTCGGCGCGCGCTTCCTCCGTCCGGTGCTGCGGCAATTGGCCGAAACGTCCGGCGGAAATCCGTTCTACGTGCTCGAGCTCGCTGCAAGCTTGCTCCGGTCGGGCGAGAAGCCAGAGCCCGGGGAGCGCCTCTCGATACCGATTCACCTACGGGACGTCGTCCAGAGTCGGCTCGACGAGTTGACGCCACCCGCGCGCGAGGCGGCACTCGCGACAGCGGCACTTGCGCGTCCGACACTCGCCGCCGTCGAGGCCGTGGTCCGCGACGGGAAATCGGCGATCGCGGAGACCGTCTCTTCCGGGATCCTCGAACACGCTGGGGAAACGATCCGCTTCACACATCCGCTGTTTGCGGCGAGCGTCTACGAGAACGCCCGGCCTGCGGATCGGAAAGCGATCCACAAACGACTCGCCGAAGTCGTAACCGACCCCGAAGAGCGCGCGCGTCAGCTCGCCGAAGCCGCGGACGGACAGGACGCAACGATCGCAATCTTCGTGGAGGCCGCGGCCGCAAGCGCGGTCGCCCGAGGAGCGCCGGATACCGGCGTTCGGCTCGCGAAGCTGGCGGTCGAGCTCACGCCGCCCACCCGCGCGAACGCCTTGCACAAGCGTCGGCTCGACTGTGCGCGTTTCGCGTTCGCAGCCGGAGATCCGGCCCACGCCGAGGCCTTGCTCGAGCAGCATCTCGAACACGCAGCGCCCGGTCGCGAACAGGCGGAAGTCGAGCTCGAGCTCGGCCGGGCCGTGCTCGCGACCCGAGGAGCGTCCGCCGCCACTGCGCACTACGAGCGCGCGTTGGCCGAGGTTGAGGCCAGCGACGAGCTCGAGTTGCAGGCGCTCGTCCTGACAGAGCTCGCCGACACGCATCTCACGGACACGCGCACGGATTCCGACGCGTCGGAGCGCGCTATCGCACTGGCGGAGAAGGTCTTCAACCCCGAGTTGCTGGCTCGGGCACTCGGCATCCACGCGGCGACCATGGCGTGGCGCGAAGAACGTCTGTCGCAGGAGTACTGGGACCGCGCCCTCGAGATCGAGCGCAGCACCGGACAGCGGCGCTGGGCCGGCCCCGCATTCTCCTATGCCTTGATGTCGATGTTCCGGCTCGAGTACGACGAGGCCACCAGGTGGTTCCATGAAGTGGCAGGCTCGATGCGGCGTCGGGATGACCCGATGCTGCAGGGAGTGCTGCTGCTCCTCGGAGACATCGCGCGAAATGCCGGCCGCTGGGACGAAGCCACCGCTTACGTCCAGGAAGCGCACGACGTGGTGATTCAAACGGGCCGGCAGTCGGCCGAGCCCGAATGCCTCGTGGCCAAGGCGCGGCTCGCGATGCTTCGAGGCGACCTGGACGTCGCGCGCCGACTCGCTGGCGAGGCGCTCGAGCGTGTGACGTCGTCAGGTGAACGCCGGGCGGCCCTCGACGGCCCCATGGTCGAAGGTCTCGTCACATCGATCCTCGCCCGCTCCGCGGCGATGGCCGGCGACCACGCCCGAGCG
>VAXY01000125.1:3938-10248 GCA_005885085.1 Actinomycetota bacterium
CTCGCCGACGACGTGACTTCTCTCGTAGCGCTGGGGGAGCTGGAACACGCGGGCCGTGCGCTCGACGAGCTTCACACAACCGGATCGTCGCTCTCGAGCCAGATGCGGTCTAGCGCGGCAGCGCTCGAGGCTCGGGCTCGTGGTTTGGTCGCGGCGGCGCGCGGCGACCTCGAAACGGCCATCGCCTTCCTCGAGCGGTCGCGGGACGAGCTCGAAGCTGCCCCGACGCCGTGGCCGTACGAGCTCGCACGAACGCTGCTCGCGCTCGGACAGATGCAACGGCGCTTTCGCATGAAGGCGCAAGCGCGCGCGACGCTCGAGCGAGCGCTCGAGAGCTTCGAGCGGCTCGGTGCCCGGTTGTGGGCCGAGAAGACAAGCGATGAGCTTGCTCAGGTCAGCGGGCGGCCGTCACGGTCGGGCGCGTTGACCCCGACGGAGATCCGTGTCGCGGAGGTCGTCGTCGCCGGCCGCTCGAACGCCGAAGCCGCACGCGAGCTCTTCATGAGCTCGAAAACGGTGGAGTGGAACCTGTCGAAGATCTACAAGAAGCTGCACGTGCATTCGCGCGCCGAGCTCGCTTCGAAGCTCGCGAGGCAGCCAAGCACGCTTCAGTCGTAGCGGATACGGGGGTCGAACACGCCGTAGAGGATGTCCGCGATCAGGTTGAACGTGACTACCATGGTCGCGAGGACCATCAGCCACGCCATGACGGGATACGGATCGCTCGACTGCAAGGCGTTGATGAAGTAGTACCCCATGCCGTCCAGGGTGAAGATCGTCTCGATCGTGATCACGCCCCCGAAGAGTTGGCCGAAGTCGAGCGCGACCACGGTGACCAGCGGAATGAGCGCGTTCCGAAATGCATGCCTCAAGATGACACGCCGTTCGACGAGCCCCTTGGCCCGGGCCGTCCGCACGAAATCAGAGTTCAGCACCTCGAGCATCGATGCGCGCATGTAACGGCTGTAGCTCGCGATGCTGAGGGTTGCGACGACGATCACCGGCAGCGCAAGATGCTGGGCCCGATCGACCAGGAAATGGAAACCGTGTCCCGCGTTCGTCGGCGAAGAAAGGCCCGACGTGTAGAAGACGCGGATATGCCACCTGAGAAAGATCTGAACGACGGCGACCTGAAGCATCAGAGCCAGCCAGAAACCCGGCAGGGCAAAGCCGACGAAAGAGACCGTGGTCGCGACGTAGTCGAAGAGCGAGTACTGGCGTAACGCGGAATAGACGCCGATTCCGACACCGAGCAAGACGGAGAGGACGATCGCGGTGAGCAGGTACTCGACCGAGTGGCCCAGCGCCCGGCGTAGATCGGGCCAGATCCTGCGGTTGCCGAACAGAGTCGTCCCGAACTGCTTCGTAGCCGCGTCGCGGATCCAGTAGACGTAGCGAACGACCACAGGCTTGTCGAGGTTCTTGGAATGCTCGATCGCGTGGAGCTGTCCGGCTGTGATGTTCGGATTCGCCCTGACACGCGCAAGCGGGTCGCCCGTAATCGACACGAATGTGAAGATCAGGAAGCTCGTCGCGAGCAGCACGGGGATGCTGTAGAGCACCCTGCGCAGGATGTAGGCCAGCACGTCTCGATCGTTGCGCGTGGCGTCCGGGGAAACCCCCGGATTTGGAGCAGGGTCAATCCCGGGGAAAGCCCTGGCCGGCCGAAGTCAGGCTGGGAGCGTGCTCGAGACGCTGACCTTTGGCGAGCGCCGAGTCGCCGAGCTCGTCGCGCGCGGTTGGACGAACAAGGAGGTCGCCTCGGCGCTGGATCTCCGCGCGAAGACGGTCGAGTGGACGCTCACCAACATCTACCGGAAGCTTCACCTCAGGTCGCGCACGGAGCTCGCCCTGCACGTCGCGAGCTCGAGCAAACGGCTGCCGTAGGTATGCGCCGCGAGGCGCCGACTAATTAGGATCCTTGCCGTGCCCGTTGTCCGGGTGGTCCGGAGGGTCAGGCTTCGACTTGTCGGGCTGGTTCGGCTGGTCGGGCTTGTCGCCCTGAGTGTCGGACGCCGGGTCGGAGGGCTGCTGCGCTCGGGGATCGGCCGCAGGCGGTAGTGCCGGGTCGGTCGGCGGCGGCGCAACTGTCGTCGACTCGGTCTGGGCCGGTGCAGCCGGCGGAGTCGGATCGGCGGCGTCCGAGGCCTCCGGCGGCTCGAGCGGCGACGAGACGGCGGGCGCGGTGGCTGCGATGGCTGACGCGTGCGGGCGCGCGGCCTTCGCGCGGGGCCGCAAGACTGCCCGCGCAGCGCGCGAGGCGGCCGGCGACGAGTGCGTCGCGGCGAGGGTTCGCCGCAGGCGCGGCTTCGAGGCGGCCGACCTCGTTGCCGTCTGCGCTGCGCGGGCATGGTGTGCATGCGCAGGCTTCGGAGCGACGGGCGCCGTCGCGGCGGCAACCGCCGCCGTTGCGACGAGCGCAGCTGTCGTTCCGATCTTGATTGCGGCTGCGCCGCCGCCGCCGAGCAGCGTTTTCGCGCAAGCGATCGCGCCGCCCACGTCAGCGCCACGGCGCAGCCGCTTCTTCCACGTGTCCGCGTCCTGCTCCAGGCCCTGAGCCAAAGCGCGGCGAGCGCGGAAGATCAGGGTCTCTACGGCGGCCTGAGAGAGACCCAACTCGTCGGAGATCTCGCGGTACGTCAACCCCTGCCACTCCCGCAGCAGGATGGCGCGCCGCTGGTTCTCCGGCATCTCCTCGAGAACGTCCTGCAGGCGGATCAGCTCGTCCGCGACATGCTCGCGGCCGGGGACGATCTCCTGCAAGACCTCGAAGTTGTTCGGCGCCTCGACCTTGCCGCGGCGCCAGGACGACCGCCGGCGCGAAAGGCAAACGTTGTGCGCGATCTTGAACAGCCAGGCTGACTCGAGCTCGGGGACGATCCCTCGCTGCAGGCCGCGGAACGCGTTCATGAATGTCGTCTGGACAGCGTCCTCCGCCTCCTCGCGGGAGCCGAGCTGGTGCAGGCAGTAGCCGAAGATTTGCGGCGAGTAGCGCTTGTAGAGGTCGGCCGCCGCCGCAGCGCCGTCAACGGACGGTCGCTCGACGCGGGTTGCTCGACCTATGGACGGGACTGCGGCCACCTGTGCTCCTGACTGCGGGTACGCGCGCCTGCGGGTACGCACGTACGACGAATGTCGGCCTGCCGCCGCCCCGCTACAACCCTTGAACGAGGGTCTTCTAGATCAGCGCCGGCGCGGAGCGGAGCTCGCGCCGGAGGCGGACGAACAACGCTTCCAGAGCCAGGGGCGGGCTGAGGTTGAACTCCTCGAAGGCGCGCCAGGTCTCGCGGACGATCTCGCAGGCGCGCTCTGCCCCCGCGAGGCGCTCGGTGGTGCCGTCCTCCGCGAGCACGGCCAGACGGTCGGCGTGGACGGCGGCACGCTCGGCGCCGACGGCGACGACGACGAGGTCGCGGTACCAGGAGGCGAGCTCCTCGAGCGCGGCGAGCAGCTCGTCGCGTTCGGCGCCGCGCGCCGCTCGGCGGACGCGCTGCTCGGCCTCGCGCGTCGGCAGGTCGAGCAGCTCGAGCTCCTGCTCCGCAGCGGCCTTCGCGTCGGCCGCGCGTTCGCGTGCGCCGTCGAGGATGCGCTGCGCGGCGTCCCGGCCCTCGAACGCCGGGTCGGCGTAGACCGAGCGGGCGACCTCGAGCAGCGCTTCGCGGCGCTTCGCGGCTTTCGGATCGAGCAGGCGCGCCACGCGGTCGAGGCGGCCGGCCGCGAGGCGCGCCAGCGCCGCGGTCTCGCCGGGGTCGAGCGCCGGTGCGCGTGCAGCGATCTCCTCCCGCACGGCGCGCTCTGAGAGACGCGTGAACGGAACGAGCTGGCAGCGTGAACGGATCGTTTCCGGCAGCGGCCCGAGGTCGTCCGCGACGAGGACGATCACGACGTAGGGCGGCGGCTCTTCGAGATCCTTGAGCAGCGCGTCGGCCGCGTCCTCGTTCATCGTTTCCGCGGCGTAGACAACGTACACGCGGCGGTCGGCCTCGAACGGGCGCATGTGGAGGTCGCGCCGCAGCTCGCGGATGTCGTCGATGCGGATCTGGTCGCCCACCGGCTCGAGCACGTAGAGGTCGGGATGCGTCCCGCGCTGCACGCGGTTGGGTTCGCCGATCAGCTCCGCTGCGAACGCGACTGCGGCGGGGCGCTTGCCGACGCCGGGCGGGCCGTGGAAGAGGTACGCATGCGCGGGGCCTTCACTCAATGCGGCGCGGAGGAGGCGCTTGGCCTCCGCCTGCTCAGGAAAGCTCTCGAAGACGTCCACGGATCTCCTCCGCGATCTCGTCGGGGGTGCGATTTCCGTCGATGGGCGTGATCCGGTCGGGAAACATCTGGGCAAGCGAACGGTACGCCTCGTCGACGGCGCGGTGGAAGCGTTCCCCCTCGCGCTCGATGCGGTCGGACTGCGAGCTGCGCTGGAAGGCGACCCCGGGGTCGACGAGCACGAGGAAGGTGCGGTCGGGGAGCAGAGCGTGCGTCGCGGCCAGGTTGAGCTCGAGCACGCGCTCGACCCCGAGCTCGCGCGCGATGCCCTGATAGGCCAGCGAGGAGTCGATGTAGCGGTCGCAGACGACGTCCTGGCCGGCCTCCAGCGCGGGCGCGATCACGCGCTCCACGAGCTCCGCGCGGGCGGCGGCGAAGAGCGACGCCTCGGCCCACGGGCTCATCTCGAGGCCGTCGAGGAGGATCTGCCTCACCTCCTCCCCGAGCGGGGTGCCGCCGGGCTCACGCGTGGCGACGACCTCGCGTCCCTCGGCGCGCAGCGCTTTGGCGAGCAGGTTGGCTTGCGTGGTCTTCCCGGACCCGTCCACGCCTTCGAAGGTGAGGAACACCGCCGCCGTAAGATACGGCGCGTGCGGGCGGTCGTGACCGGAGGCGCGGGCTTCATCGGCTCGCACATCGTCGACGCGCTGCTCGCGCGCGGCGACGACGTCCACGTGCTCGATGACCTCTCCGGCGGCAGGCGTGAGAACGTCGCCGACGGCGCGCACCTGCACGAGGGAGACATTCGGCGCGACAGTGAGTCGCTGTTCGGCGCGGTACGTCCGGACGTCTGTTTCCACCTCGCGGCACAGATCGACGTGCGCGTGTCGGTGGAGCGGCCGGACGTCGACGCCGACGTGAACGTCGTCGGGACGCTGCACGTGTTGGAGGCGGCGCGGCGGCGCGGCGCGAAGGTCGTCTTCAGCTCGACGGGTGGTGCCATCTACGGCGAGTGCGAGGACGGTCCGGCGGCGGAGGACCATCCGCGCCGTCCGCTCGCGCCGTACGGCGTGTCGAAGCTTGCGGCCGAGGAGTACATCGCCGCGTACAACCGCCTGTACGGCGGCACGCACGTATCGCTGCGGTTCGGAAACGTGTACGGCCCGCGCCAGGATCCGCACGGCGAGGCGGGTGTCGTGGCGATCTTCATGAGCGCGCTGCGCGACGGCAAGACGCCGCGGATCTTCGGTGACGGGACACAAACGCGCGACTACGTGCATGTCGCGGACGTCGTCGCCGCGTCGCTCGCGTCCGTGCAGGAGGACGGTGGTGTGTTCAACATCGGGACCGGCGTCGAGACGTCCGTCGGCGAGCTGTACGAGCGGGTGCAGCGGGTGGCGGGCATCATGCGCGCGGCGGAACCGGCCGCGGCGCGGCCCGGCGAGGTGCAGCGCAGCGTCCTCGATCCGGCCCTCGCGCAACGCGAGCTCGGTTGGAAGCCGGACCATACGCTCGACACCGGGCTCGCGGAGACGTGGGCCTGGATCTCCGCACAGTCGTAGGGACACGTCACACCCGTCCCGATCAGACGAGGCACGGACCGGTCCGCGTAGCGCCTGTCGGGGGGACAGTCCCCCGTCGCGGCCGGAACGGCCGTGGCGAATGCGGACCCGGCGGGCGCCTCCGCCTGAGGGAGGAGGAGCGCGTATGCGCGGGCCGAACTCCCTCCGGGCGATGGAGCAGGCGCACGACCTCATCCGGCCCTGGCGCCGCGCAACGATCGCCGTGAGCGCCGTGGCCGCAGTCGAGCTCGTCCTGCTCGCCGTCCTGGCGATCATCCTGCTCGGGAACCCGATCGCCAGCCACTTCCGCGATTCCGCGGCTGCGGCGGCTGCGCCGCGTGTCCGCACAGAGGTCGCGGCGCCGGCGAAGAAGCCCGCCCTGCCCCGCAGCGAGACGTCTGTGATGGTGCTGAACGGCAACGGTCAGGCGGGCGCCGCGCACGCCGCGGCCGACCGCGTGCAGGCGCGCGGCTACATGCTCGGCAACGTCGGGAACGCGCCGCGCATCACCCCACACAGCGTCGTGATGTACCGCCCCGGCTACGAGG
>VAXY01000126.1 GCA_005885085.1 Actinomycetota bacterium
GCTGCGGGCCCGCCTGTACGAGCTGGAGCGCGAGAAGCAGCAGGCCGAGCTCGACGCCACCCGGCGCTCGCAGATCGGGTTGGGCGGGCGCGCGGAGAAGATCCGCACCTACAACTTCCCGGAAAATCGCATCACCGACCACCGGATCAAGCTGACGACGCACCAGCTCGACCGAGTGCTCCAAGGCGAGCTCGACGAGTTCACCGGCGCGCTCAGCGCCGAAGAGCGCCGCCGCGCGCTCGGAGAGTGATCGTGACCCAGGCGCTGCGTCTCGCCGAGCGGCAGCTCGCAGACGCGGGGGTCGACACGCCGCGGGTCGACGCGGAGCTGCTGCTCGCACACGTGCTCGGCGTGTCCCGAACCGGCGTGTACGCGAACGACCACCAAGAGGTGCCAGGCAGGTTCCAGGTCCTCTTGGGACGGCGCTCCAAGAGGGAGCCGCTCGCATACGTGCTCGGCGAGTGGGGCTTTCGGCGACTGATGCTGAAGACGGACGCTCGCGCGCTGGTGCCGCGGCCGGAGACCGAGATCGTCGTCGAGCGCTGCCTCGAGCTCTTGCGCGGCGAGCGTGAGCCACGGGTGCTCGACCTCGGCGCCGGCACGGGCGCGATCGCGCTGGCGCTCGCCGACGAGCATCCGGGCGCCCAGGTGACGGCTGTCGACTCCTCACCGGAGGCGGTCGCGCTCGCGCGCGAGAACGCCGAGCGGCTGCAGTTGCCGGTGGAGATCAGGCAGGGCGGCTTCGAGGCGGCCGCCGAGGGCTGGGACCTCGTCGTCTCGAACCCGCCGTACGTCGCACCCGGGGAGTGGGACACGTTGCAGCCGGAGATCCGCGAGTGGGAGCCGCGGGACGCGCTTGTCGGTGTCGGCCTGCAAGAGCAGATCGCGCGGGTCGCGGACACCCGCCGGCTCGTGCTCGAGGTCGGCGACGGGCAGGCGCGCGGGGTCGCCGCGGCGTTGACCTCACTCGGATACACCGACGTCGCGATCACGAGTGACTTGACAGGGATCGAGCGAGTGGTGGAGGGGCATGGTCGACGAGGCAGTTGATGCACTCGCCGCCGGGAAGCCGGTCGTCCTCCCGTTCGACACGGTCTACGGGCTCGCGGCCGAGCCGTACCGCGAAGGGTCGACGGTCCGGCTGTACGAGCTGAAGGGCCGCGCCGCAACGCAGCCGACGGCGCTGGTCGCAACCGATCTGGACTATCTGCTCGAGTGCATGCCGGAGCTGCGCGGCCAGGCAGCGACACTCGCGCGCAGGCTTCTGCCTGGGCCGCTGACGCTCATCGTCCCGAATCCGGCCCGCCGCTTCCGCTGGCTGACCGGAACGAGCCCGGAGACGATCGGCGTGCGCGTTCCCGACCTGACCGGCCCGGGCGGCGAGGTACTCGCCCGCGCCGGCGCGGTCGTCGCCACCAGCGCGAACGTTCCCGGCGAGCCCGACCCCCGCCGCCTTGCGGAGGTGCCGGAGCGCATCCTCGCCGGCGCGACGGCCGTGGTCGACGGGGGCGACCTCCCGGGCACGCCCTCGACGGTCGTCGATCTCACGAGCCCCGAGCCACGCGTCCTGCGTGAGGGCGCGATTCCCGCGGACGAGGTCCTGCGCCGACTGCAGGCGCCAGTACGATCCAGTTGAACCCCGGGAGAGGAGAGTCATGGCCGTCGCCGCGCAGCAAACGTTCGAACAGCTGACCACCGCCGGGCTCGAGCAGGTCGATCCCGAGATCGCCGACCTGCTCGGCCGGGAGCTCGAACGGCAGCGCGGGCAGATCGAGCTGATCGCGTCCGAGAACTTCACCTGGCCCTCGATCATGGAAGCGATCGGGTCGACACCGACCAACAAGTACGCGGAAGGCTATCCCGGCAAGCGCTACTACGGCGGCTGCGAGATCGTCGACGAGATCGAGCAGCTCGCCATCGACCGCGCGAAGGAGCTCTTCGGGGCGGAGCACGCGAATGTCCAGCCGCACGCCGGGGCGCAGACGAACATGGCCGTCTACATGGCGGCGCTGCAGCCGGGCGACACGATCCTGTCGCTCGAGCTCGCGCACGGCGGCCACCTCACGCACGGGCTGAAGGTCAACTTTTCCGGCAAGCTCTACACAATCGCCCACTACGGCGTGTCGCGCGAGACGAACGTCGTCGACTACGACGAAGTGCTGGAGAAGGCACGCGAGAGCCGCCCCCAGCTGATCGTTTGCGGCGGCTCGGCGTATCCGCGCATGGTCGACACGGCGAAGTTCCGGGAGATCGCGGACGACGTCGGCGCGCTCCTGCTCTGCGACATGGCGCACTTTGCTGGGCTCGTTGCCGCGGGCCTGCACCCGAGCCCGGTCGAGCAATGCGACTTCGTCACCTCGACAACGCACAAGACGCTGGCCGGGCCGCGTTCGGGCTTCATCCTCTGCCGCGAGGAGCACGCCGTGGCGATCGACCGCGCCGTGTTCCCCGGCATGCAGGGCGGCCCCCTCGAGCACACGATCGCTGCCAAGGCCGCATGCTTCAAGATCGCCGCGACCGAGGCGTTTCGCGAGTACCAGGGGCAGATTCGCCGCAACGCGGACACGCTTGCCGAGACGCTGATCGAGGGCGGCCTCGACGTCCTCACGGGTGGCACGGACACGCATCTGCTGCAGCTCGACCTCCGTCGCACCGACTGGACGGGCAAGGCCGCCGAAGAGCGCCTGCACGAGGTGAAGCTGACCGTCAACCGCAACACGGTGCCGTTCGACGAGCGTCCGCCGACGGTCGCGAGCGGTGTGCGCATCGGCACCCCTGCTGCGACCATGCGCGGCATGGACGAGGAAGACTTCCGCGAGATCGGCCGCGTGATTGTCAGCGCTCTCGGCGAGTCACCCGACCTCGCCGCGCTGCGCACGCGAATCGAGGCGCTCTGCGCCGAGCGTCCGCTCTACCCGGGCTTCCGCGGCTGGACGACCTACGTGACCCAATGACCGTTACCGAGGCGCGCAGCGGCATCGTCGTCGAGGTCAAGCACCCGCTCGTCCAACACAAGCTCTCGTACCTGCGCGACAAGAACACTCCGACGGTCCACTTCCGCAAGCTCGTGAACGAGGTCACGCTCTTGCTGACGTACGAGGCGACGAAGGATCTGCCGACGGAGGACGTCGAGGTGGAGACGCCGCTCGAGGTCGGCCGCTTCCCCCGCATCAGCGGCAAGAAGGTTGCCGTCTGCCCGATCCTCCGCGCCGGCGTCGGCATGCTCGACGGCGTCCTCTCCCTGATCTCGAGCGCCCGCGTCGGCTTCATCGGCATGTACCGCGACGAGGAGACCCTTGAGCCGGTCGAGTACTACGCCAAGCTGCCCGCCGACATCGCCGACCGCGACGTGATCCTGCTCGACCCGATGCTCGCGACGGGCAACTCGACCGCGGCGGCCGTCGAGACGGTGAAGAAGGCCGGCGCGACGTCCGTACGCATGATCGCGATCATCGCTGCGCCGGAGGGAATCGAGCGAATCCACCGCGACCACCCCGAAGTGCAGATCGTCGTCGCGGCGATCGACCGCGGCCTGAACGAGCGTGGATTCATCGTGCCGGGCCTTGGCGACGCCGGCGACCGGCTGTACGGCACGAAGTAGCGTGGGCATTGTCGGCGAGCTGCTCAGCCGGCGCCGCGCCAAGCGCTGGCAGCGCTGGAGCGAGGTCGCACCCGAGGAGGACTATCTGCACTGGGCGCGCGCAGGGACGATCGTCGCCACCGCGTTCCTGCTGATCGTGCTGGCCGGAATCGTCATCGCGCTGGTCGTGCACTGATGCTGCACACGCTCGCCGACCACCTCTCGGTGATCTGGGGCGCGCTCCTGGCCGCCTCGATCGTCGTGCTGCTGACCCCGGCCGTCGGCGGGATGGCGCGCCTGCTCGGCGTCGTCGACCGGCCCGAGGGCCGACGGCTGAACCGGAGCACGGTGCCGCGGCTCGGCGGTCTCGCGCTCTTCTTCGGCGTCTTCGTGCCGGCGCTCGCATTCCTGAACCTCTCGGGGGAGACCCGCGGGTTGTTGCTCGGCGCGGCGGTGGCGACGACCGTCGGAGCGATCGACGACTTCCGTGGACTGCGCTGGTGGGAGAAGCTCGGCGGCCAGGTCGTGGCAGCGGCGATCCCCGTCGGGTTCGGCATCTGGGTGCACCGGTTCACGTTCCCGGTCGTCGGCATCCACACGCTGCCCAAGTGGTTCGGTATGCCCGTGTCGGTGTTGTGGATCGTCGCGATCATGAACATGGTCAACTTCCTCGACGGGCTCGACGGGCTCGCGGCGGGGGTGTCGGCGATCTCGGCCTTCACCTTCACGCTGATCGCTTTGTCGCTGCCGCGCCCGGAGATCCAGCCGGCGATCCTGTCCGCGATCGTGCTGGGTGCGGCGCTCGGGTTCCTGCGCCACAACGTGTATCCCGCCCGAATCTTCATGGGCGACTCCGGTGCGCTGTTACTCGGCTTCGTGCTGGCCGCCGTGCCGCTGCAGGGCCTGCTCAAGACGGCCTCGGTCGTCACGCTCTTCTTCCCGCTGCTCGTGTTGGCCGTCCCGATCCTCGACACGTCCTTCGTGGTCGCGAAACGGCTGAAGTACCGCCAACCGGTGTACGCGGCCGACCGGCATCACCTCCACCACCGCTTCGTCAACATCGGCTTCTCGCAGCGACGTGCCGCTGCCTACATCTGGCTCTGGTGCGGGACGCTGGCGGCGACCGCACTTGCGCTGCGCTTCTTCAAGCCGCACCAGCACGGGGTCTGGCATCTCTGGCGGACGGTCGTCGTGGGCGTCATCGGCCTCGTCGCCCTGGCCGCGTCCGTTTACATGGTCTACCTGCTCGAGATTGTCAAGCTCGCCAACCCCATCATCCGGCGTCGCGAGGAGCAGGCGCGGGCCGAGCGTAAGACGGCCTGACGTGCAACCAAATGCGGGAGTCTGACCCCGTCGGGGTCAGACCCCCGCTGTGGATCCCGACTTACAAAGTTCGCCACTTTCCGGCCTGCGAAGCGGGATTGCGCTGTCACAAAGTTGGTATGCTGCCGGCGGATGGAGCCCGCCGCCCGCCGCCCGTTCCAACCCGCCGGGGCGGGAGCGCTCCTCCTGGGAACTCTCCTCCTCGCGATCGCACTCGGCGTCCTGATCGGTTGGGCGGCCGGCGGTGCGGGTATCGGCGCTCTCATCGGCGCCGTCGTCGGCATCCCCTTGGGCGTCTTCGTCGTCTACCGGCGTTACCGGGAGTCGTTCTGATGCGCGCTGGTCTCTTCTCGACGCCCAGGCCGGAGCCCGGACACGTCCTACCGGTCGCCGGCAGCGGTGTGCTGCTCGTCGCAGCGCTGCCCCTCTTCCTGCTGCTCGGCTGGCCGTTGCTCGGGTGGGGATTGGCCGTCCTGCTCTGGCTGTTCGTGCACGCGCTCGACCTCGTGCTGGCGCGCGCCCGCAGGCCCACGGCTAATCTCGCGGGCTCAGCTGTGCAGGCGTTCGGCGTCTTCTTCAAGGCAATCGCGTTACTGGTCGTGCTCGTGGCGACGGCCGCCGCGCGTCCGCATGTCGCCGTTGCCGCGGCTGCGACCTATGCCCTCGCCTACACCTTCGAGCTCGGCCTCTCCCTCGCGACGTACTTCTCAGGAGCTGCGCGATGAGAAAGCGGCTCTTCGCCGTCGCCCTGCTCGCGCTCACATTCCCGCCGGCGGCGTTTGCCCGAGGCACCTTCAACCCTGCCGACGAGTTCACGCTGAACAAATGGGTCCCGATCCACATCGGGCCGCTCGACCTCTCGATCACGAAGGCCGTCGTCTACCTCTGGATCGGCGCCGCGCTGACGATCCTGCTCGGCATCGTGCTGATGCGCTCGCGGCTCGCTCTGCCGCCCTCGCGCCGCCAGACGATCGGCGAGGCGCTCTACGAGGTGGCGCAGACGCAGGTCGCGGAGCAGGGCCTGCCGTCCAAGGCGATCGGGCGGTGGTTCCCGTACGTCGCGAGCCTGATGCTGTTCATCTGGGTGGTGAACATGCTCGGCTTCATCCCGCTGCCGCTCTCCGGGCAGACGTATCACGGCGTGCCGGTCTGGGGGATCTACGCCGCGACGTCGTCGATCAACGTCACGCTGGCGCTCGCGCTGCTGACGTTCGTGTTCACCCATTACGAGGGTGTGCGCTGGAACGGGCCGGTGCGGTACTTCAAGAGCTGGATTCCGGAAGTGCCGCGCGTCCTCGTCGGCCCGATCGCGGTGCTCGAGG
>VAXY01000118.1:0-244 GCA_005885085.1 Actinomycetota bacterium
AGGGCGTCGAGGATCTCGGCGGAGAGCTTCTCCACCATCCCCTTCTCGCGGCGGTCGCGTGCGTAGTCGACGAGCCAGCGGACGGCGAGCGTCCGGGCGCGGCGCTGCGGCACCTCGACGGGAACCTGATAGTTGGCCCCGCCCACGCGGCGGCTCTTGACCTCGAGCACCGGAGTGACCGTCTTGACGGCCTGCTCCAGCAGCTCGACGGCCGGCTTGCCGGTCTTCTCGGCGATCCGGTCCA
>VAXY01000118.1:380-8823 GCA_005885085.1 Actinomycetota bacterium
ACGGCGGGGCACTAGCTACCTCTCTTGGCGCCGTATTTCGACCGGCCTTGCTTGCGGTCGGAGACGCCGGCGGCGTCGAGCGCGGCGCGGATCACCTTGTACCGGTACCCCGGCAGGTCCTTGGTCGACCCGCCGCGGATGAGCACGACCGAGTGCTCCTGGAGGTTGTGGCCCTCACCGGGAATGTAGGCGCCGACCTCGGCGCCGTTCGTCAGCCGGACACGGGCGACCTTGCGGAGGGCCGAGTTCGGCTTCCTCGGGGTCTGCGTCATCACGCGCGTGCAGACGCCCCGCTTCTGCGGCGCGCCGGCGAGCGCAGGGGTCTTCACCTTCGCCTTGGCGGTGACACGGCCCTTGCGGACGAGTTGATTGACAGTGGGCAATGAACCTCCGAAATATTCCTTTTCACACAGCAACGGTCGGCGGGGCCGCTGGCCCTGCCAACCGGACGAAGCATGGTACCCGAAGGGAGAGGCCCTCGCAAACGCGGAAACCCGCTTGGAAAGCGAACCTGGAGAGCTTTCCGATCCGTTTTCCGGGTGTCCGCCGCTGATGAGTTTTCCGATTTACAAACACTAGTGATAGTGACAAACGGCCACTACAGTGAGTCGGCGGGTTCATTCGTCTCTGCGGCGGTTCAATGACGACACTTCTGACCGGGATCAGCGTGGGCTTGGGCGCTCTCGTGGTGCTTCTGTTGGCCCTGCTCGTCGTCAGATGGCGCTCGGACACGAGGACGGACGAGCGGGTGGCCGAGGTGGTTGCGAGCCTGAACGACCGGATGGACGAGCTCGGGCGCGAACTGGCGGGCGCCCTCGAGCGCGCCGAGGAAGAAGGCCGGCGCAGTCGTATCTTCGGGGAGCGCTGGAGGCGGCGGGGGCATTCCAAGGGACAGACGCGGCGCTGGTGATGCTCCCCGATATGCAGGGCGGAAAGCCGCTGGTGGCCACGCTCGGGCTGTCGGTGGAGGAAGCGGAGCGGCATGCCATCACGGGCCCGCCCGACGGCCGGCTGGCACGCTCGATCACGATGTCCTACACGTACCCGGAGCTCGACCAGGCCGAGGACGTCCCCGGGGAGATCATCCATGCGGGGCTCGCGGTGCCCCTGCCGGGCGAGGCCCAGACCCTGGGTTACCTGACCGTGTTCACCCGCACGAAGGGGGTTCAGTACTCCGACGACGACGTCCGGCAGCTCGAGACGCTGGCAGTGCGCGCCGGGCCGGCGATCGAGAACGCGCGCCGGTTCCGCGAGGCGCGGCAGCTCGCCGACCTGGACGCGCTCACGGGCCTCCACAACCGGCGGTACTTCCACGAAACGCTCGCGCGCGAGTGCGCGCGCGCGCACCGCTACGAGCGCAAGCTCTCGCTGATCGTCTTCGACCTCGACGATTTCAAGGACGTCAACGACCGGATCGGACACCTCGCGGGCGACGCGGTCTTGGCCGAGGCAGCGGAGCGCGTGCGTGACGTCGTCCGCACTGCGGACATCGCGTGCCGCGTGGGCGGCGACGAGTTCGCGGTGATCCTCCCGGAATCGTCGCTCGAGGACGCCGATCAGCTCTACCGGCGCATCCTGAACGCCGTCTCGACGCGGCCTTTGGGACAGGCCGGGAAGCTGTACCTCTCGGCGGGAGTCGCCGAGCTGCGCCCCGAAGACGACCCGGTGTCGTTCTTCCAACGTGCGGACGAGGCGCTGTACCGCGCGAAGGAGGCAGGCAAGGGCCGCGTGATGGCGGCCAACACCCCGCGCTTGGGGCCGGCGTAGTCACACTCGGGCCGGCGTTGGGGGAATCTCCCGGTTCCCCCAAACCCCCCTCCACCAGTCCGCTACGCGGACGGGCCGCTGCGCGGCCGGCGTAAACCGAACTGCTGGGGGTCTGACCCCTGCGGGGTCAGACCCTGCCTTTCTTCTACAGTCGCCGGCGTGGACAGGCCGCGGCTGTTGCTCTCGATCGACTTCGAGGACTGGCACCAGCTCGTGCACCGGCGACTCGGCTTCGCAGACTGGGACAGGTCCCACGCCGCGCTCGAACGCCAGACGGCGACGTTGCTCGAACTCCTCGACGAGCTCGACGCCCGGGCGACCTTCTTCCTGCTGGGAATGACGGTCGCAAACCATCGCGAGCTCGTTGCGGAGATCGTCCGCCGCGGACACGAGCCGGCCTGCCACGGCTACGCGCACGCACGCGTGTACGAACAGGCACCCGAGGAATTCCGGGCCGACATCGAGCGGGGGGCGGGGGAAATCGAGAGCGCCCCCGGCCGCCGGCCGGTCGCCTACCGCGCGCCTGCGTTCTCGATCAACCGCCGCACGCCCTGGGCGTACGAGGAGTTGGCCGACGCCGGCTTCCGCTACGACTCGAGCCAGTACGACACGCCTCGCGTGCCCGATCGCCTGGGTGACATCCCGACCAAGCCGTACCGGCTCGGTCGGCTCTGGGAGCTTCCGGTCGCAGGAGGCGGGAGCTACTGGCGCGTGCTGCCGCCACGCGGCCTCCGCGAGCTCGCGGTCCTGTACTTCCACCCGTACGAATTCGGGCCGGGCCTCCGCGCCGAGCTTCCAGCGGGTGCGTCGTTCAAGCAGCGCCTGGCGGCCGCGAAGGTCGTGGCCTGGCGTAACGCCGGCCGTGGTCTTGTCGAGAGCCGATTGCGCCGGGTCGCGCAGACACATCGGCTCGTCTCGTACGATCAAGCCTATGGCGACCTCGACCGACTCTACGGGACGCGTACGCGAACACTTTCGCCGCAAGGCGTTCTCGTTTGACCACCTCTACGACGAGGATCACGCACTCCAGCGAGCCCTCCGCCCCGGCCTCTTCAACCGCCGGGAGTTCGCGCTCGAGCTCGCAGGCGAGTACGAGGGCCCGCGTGTGCTCGACGTCGGCGGCGGCTCGGCGCGGATCGGCGAGCTCGTGCTGGAGCAGGGGGCGTCACGCTACGTCGACGTCGACCTCTCGGACTCGATGCTCGAGCTGGCGCGGCAGCGTCTCGAGCGTTTCGGCGAGGACAAGGTCACGCTCATCCAGGGCGACTTCCTGCGCGCGGCCATCCCCGGCTCGTACGAGGTGATCCTGGCGCTCGGGTACTTCGACTACATCGAGAACGCACCGGCACACGTGCGCCGCATGGGAGAGCTGATCGCCCCGGGCGGCTCGGTCGTCTCGAGCTTCCCCCGCTGGACGTGGGCGAAGGGGCCGATTCGCAAGCTGCGCTACGAGGTGATCAACAACTGCCCCATCTACGACTACACGCGCGACGGACTGATGGAGCTCTTCGCCGGCTTCACGAACGTCGAGATCCGCCCCGGCAAGAGCGGCTTCCTGCTACGCGCTACTGCGTGAGCGCCAGGAACGGCAGGTAGTTCGTCAGGTCCACTTCCCCGAGCTCGGGGAACTGGTCGCGCCAACAGATGGCCTCCGGGAACGCGGCCTTCTGGGCCGCCGTGAGCCAGACCGGGAAGTGCTCCTCACGAGCCTGGTCCATCAGCGCCGAGCGGATCGTCGGCCGGACGTTCCCGAGCGGCACCGAGCCGAGCGGCCGCGGGGGGCCGAGCGGTCGCACGCGCACCGTCCCGAGTGGTGACCAGAGCGCCGACCAGCGGCCCGAGGACAGGTTCATCAGCTGCGGCGGCGCAGTCGAGGCAAGCGCGTAGCCCGAGCGGCGCCCGCCGAGCCATTCCGCCTGGGACTTCGCCTCGACGAGGCGCGCCTGCAGGTCGCCGAAGTTCTCGTGGTACTGCGCGATCGCAGCCGCACTTGGGGCGCCGACCCGGAACCTGCTCTGGATCCGCGCACGCCTCAGCTCATCCCCGATAACGCTACGCGCGACGGAGAGGTTCGCGTGCGCCTCCGCGATCGCCGCCTTGTACGCGGCGCGCGAGCCACCGAAGCGCGCGGCGACGATCGACCGCTCCGCCGCAAGGATGTCTGAGTACGTGACCTGCACCACCTGCTGCTCGACCGCCCGCGCAAACGCATTCGAGAAGGCGAGCTCGGAGTCGCCGGTCAGCTTCAGGATCGGATTGATCGCCGACCAGCGAACGGCCGTCTTCCCGAGCCGGCAACGCAACCCCGCAGGCAGGATCGGCTGGCCCTCGGTCCGCGATCTGTTGAAACCCTTGCCGGCCGCGGCAGGCCCGTTGCAGAGCGTCGGGCTGCGCGTCCAGAGATACACGCACGCTGCCTTCGGCTTGGCCGGGTCGTGCTCGCCTGGCATCGTCGACCACTCCGCCCAGCCCCACGACCAGATCGAGTTGAACTTCATCTCGTTGGCGACGTAGCGCGCGGCGAGCGCCTGCCACTTCACCGTCTGAAACCACGGCTTCGGTGCCAGTCCCTCGCGCCCGCCCGTCCCCTTCGTCGTCTGGAAGCCGAGGAAGAGCCCGAGCTTCGAGGTCGGAATGCCAATCTTGGTGAAGTCGAGGATCCCGTTCCGGAACGACGTCCGCAGTGTCCGGCTGCCGAGGATCGGCCCCTGCCGGTAGATCAGCGGCGCCGGAAAATAGACCTCGCGCACGATGCTCGCGACATCGGCGACCGAGCGCCACCAGTCGCCGGCCGTGCTCGCCGTGTACGGCTTGGCGTTGACGAGCAGCCAAGGCTGGGCGCCGCGCGCGCGCAGCGTCTGCAGGAAGAGCAGGACGTTCGCGCGGTACTGCTCGTTCGTCGGCGACCACGGCACCGCGAGCCACGAGCCGAAGAGCTCGTTCTCCGCGATCACCGGGTTCGAGCAGTCCATCGACTGCGCCGCGTAGTCGTAGAACTTGTTCGCCTTGTCGACGATCGTGGCCGGGTCCGCGGGCGCGCTCGGCGTTCCCACACGCCGGTTCAGGTAGAGGTCGAAGTACTCCGTCTGCGCTCCGGCCGCGCGCAGCCTTGGCGGATAGATCAGGTTCGACGCAAGCGCGACGATCCCGGGCTTCGCGAACTCTTGCCAGAACGGCACCGAGCCGTCGGCGAAGTCGAGCCAGACCGGCGTCTGCGACGGCAGCACGCAGTTCGCCTGGAGCTCTTGCGCAGGCGCGCCTTTGCCTCCGACGAGCACCAGCGCCAGCACGGCGGCGCCCACGACCCCAAGCCTCTTCACCGGCAACAGAGTAGCCCGGAGAGCGGCCGTCCTAACGAACGCTTTACGATTTCAGCAGGCGCCGCCGCATCACGTATCTGGGGGCGTTGCAAACCGTCTGATTCGATTTCCAGCGGCCACCGCGCTAGCTTTGCTGCGTGAGGCGATCGAAGCCGGTCTTGGCATTCGTCGCGGTCGCTGCCGTGGCCACCGCCGTGGCGGCGATCGCGACGGGCTCGTCCGACAGCACGCGACCCTTGTCACGCAGCGCGGCCCCTACCTGGGCGGATGTCGCGCCCGTCTTCGCCGAAAAGTGCGCCGGCTGTCACACACCCGGCGGGATCGCGCCGTTCTCACTCAGGAACGCGCGATCCGCCGCCGCGCATGCGGACGGCATCCTCGTCATGACCGAGCTCGGGCGGATGCCGCCGTGGATGCCGGGGCGGGACTCACCCGCGTACCTCGGCCAGTCCCGGCGGATCCTCGCCCCGGCGGAAAAGGCGCTGATCGCACGCTGGGTTCGCGGCGGAGCACGCATCGGAGCCGGCCGCCCGGTCAAGCCTGTCGGCTCGAGCAGCAATGCGCCGGGGACGACGATGACGCTCGCACCCACGAGCACGTACTTGCCGAAGGCGGCCGTCGGCGGCCTGGACGACTACCACTGCTTCCTGCTCGAGCCGCACCTGACGCAGGACGCGTACGTGACGAGCGCGGTGATCAAGCCGCAGCAGCCCACGATCGTCCACCACGTGATCCTGTTCGAAGCGGCGGGCGAGAACGCCGTCGACGCGCGGCGGCTGAACGACGCGGCAGGCGGGAAAGGCTGGACCTGCTTCGGCGGGCCGGGCCTGTCGGAGACCCATCCCACCTCCGACTCGGCGGCGAACGATCGCCTCGGCGCTCCGCCGTGGATCAGCGCGTGGGTGCCGGGGCATGCGACGAACGACCTACCGTCCGGCACGGGCGTGCTGGTGCACGCCGGGGCCGCGATCGTGATGCAGGTGCACTACAACCTGATTCACAGGGCGAAGCGCGACCGCTCGCTGGCCGTGCTTCGCTTCGCGCCGGCGGCCGAGACGCACCTGACGCCCCTGAACACGATCCTGATCCCGGCCCCCGTCGAGCTGCCGTGCCCGCGAGGCGTCCACTCGGCCCTCTGCTCGCGCGACGTGGCCGTGCAGCAGGAGATCAAGAAGTACGGCTACAACGCGGCGCTGATCCCGGCGGGCCTGCTCTACATCTGCGGCAAGTCGCTCTCGGACTACCCGAGCTCGCCGGCGAGCGTGAAGTCGCTGACGACGTCGTGCGACCGCCGCGTCACACGTCCGCTACGCATCTATGGCGTCGCGGGTCACATGCACATACGCGGGTACGACATCCGCGTCGAGCTGAACGGCCGGACGCTTCTGCACATCCCGCGCTGGAACTTCCACTGGCAGGACGCCTACTACCTCGCGCAGCCGGTGGACGCGAACGTCGGCGACACGATCCGCGTCAGCTGCAAGTTCGACAACTCGGCGATCAAGCAACCGCTCGTGAACGGCAAGCTGCTGAAGCCCCGCTACGTCCTCTGGGGCGAAGGCACGACCGACGAGATGTGCCTCGGTCTGCTGCAAGCAGCAGACCGGTAAGAAACCCCGCTTCGCGGGAGAAGCCGCGCGAATGTTCTCTTGCCTGCGGCTCTTTCATGTGTTGAACAAAGGGCTCAGCAAACAGACAGGTCTCAGGGACTGTCCCTCTGACCTGTCCGAAACCGCCGCAGTTCGACTCGCGTGAGGCCGGGCTTTGCCCGGCCTCACGCCGTACCTCAATCCGCTCGACGATTTATTCGTCGAGTGGGGAATCGACCTCGGGAACCTCGGTCGCCTCACCGGACTCGTGCGATGCGCCGCCGTCTTCGACGCCCGGCTGGCCACCGAAGTCGAGCCCGAGCGACTCGAGGTTCAGGCCGTCGCCGCCGTCGGAGTCGATCTCCTCCAACGCCGCCAGCAGCTGCTCCTCCGTGGCCGGCCGCATGTACGCGGACGCCGGCACCTTGTCGGACGGGCCGATCTCGATCGTCCGGTACTTCTTCAGCCCGGTCGCCGCCGGGATCAGCTTCCCGATGATCACGTTCTCCTTCAGCCCGAGCAGCCGGTCGATCTTGCCCTCGATCGACGCATCGGTCAGGACCTTCGTCGTCTCCTGGAACGACGCGGCCGAGAGGAAGGACTCCGTCGCGAGTGACGCCTTCGTGATCCCGAGGATCAACGGCTCGAACGTCGCCTGCTCCTTCTTCTCCTTCTTCACGCGCGCGTTCTCGCGGTCGAGCACCGTCTTGTCGACGAGCTGACCCGGCAGCAGGTCCGTCTCGCCGGCGTTGTCGACGCGCACCTTCTTGAGCATCTGGCGAACGATCAGCTCGATGTGCTTGTCGTGGATCTCGACGCCCTGCGACTTGTAGACCTTCTGCACCTCGCCGACGAGATACAGCTCGGTCGACGTATAGCCCTTCAGACGCAGAACGTCGGACGGGTTCAACGAGCCCTCGTGCAATGCGTCACCGGCCTCGACGTCCTGCCCGTTCGTGACGAACATGCGTGTCCGCCGCGGGAGCTGGATCGCCTTCGGCTCCTCGTCCGTCTTCGCATCCGCCGGATGGATCGTGAGCTTCGGCCCACGGTCCGTGTCCTCGAGCTCCACCTTGCCGCTCACCTCGGCGAGCGTGGCGGCTCCCTTCGGATTGCGAGCCTCGAAGATCTCCACGACGCGCGGCAGGCCGTGCGTGATGTCCGCACCGGCGACACCGCCCGTGTGGAACGTCCGCATCGTCAGCTGCGTGCCCGGCTCGCCGATCGACTGCGCGGCGATGATCCCGACCGCGTCACCGATCTCGGCGATCGCGCCCGTCGCGAGGAACGTGCCGTAGCACGTTCGGCACACGCCGAACTCGCTGCGGCACTTCAGCACCGAGCGCATCGGCAGCAGCAACTCCCGAGCGACGTCCTCGTCGCCGAGCGCCTCGACGATCTCCTCCAGCACCGGCAGCGTCAGCTCCTCGCCCTTCTCGGCGACGACCGTCTTGCCGGGCTTCCCGCTCGCGAGCGGCTTGTGCACGTCCTCGGCGAGTGTCCGTCCGAGGATGCTCTTGTTGACGCCCTCAGCCACATAGATCGGGACCTCGATGAAGTCCTTCGTCTTGCAGTCGTCCTCGCGGATGATCACGTCCTGCGAGACATCGACCAGACGTCGCGTCAGGTAGCCCGAGTCGGCCGTGCGCAGCGCCGTGTCGGCGAGGCCCTTGCGGGCACCGTGCGTCGAGATGAAGTACTCGAGCACCGACAGGCCCTCCATGAAGTTGGCCTTGATCGGGCGCTCGATGATCTCGCCCTTTGGAT
>VAXY01000119.1 GCA_005885085.1 Actinomycetota bacterium
GCGACCCTTCGTACTGGAGGATTTCCTCGAGGTGCGGTCCGCCGGTGCATACCGGGCACGGGTAGGGATGGCCGGCGGGGCAGCGATACGTGTACGGGTCGAGCATCCGCACGACCCCGGGGATGCCGGGCTCCGCCGCCCAGCGGCGCGGGTCGCCGGTGAGCGTGATCGCGCCGCCGGTAGCGCCGTGATACGACCGGTAGCGCGCAACGACCTTGTGCCGGCCCGTGTACCAGCGTGCCAGCTTGATCGCGTTCTCGTTCGCTTCCGCGCCGCCGTTCGTGAAGAACGACATGCGCAGGTCGCCGGGCGTGACCTCCGCGAGCATGCGTGCCAACGTCGAGCGCGGCTCGGTCGCCATCGGCGGCCCGATCGTGCAGAGCTTCTCGGCCTGCTCCTTGATCGCGGCGACGACCTTCGGATGCTGGTGGCCGATCGAGACGTTGACGAGCTGCGAGGCGAAGTCGAGGTAGCGCTTGCCCTCGAAGTCCCAGAAGTGGCGGCCCTCGGCGCCGGCGACGGGCAGCGGCTCGAGCGCGTTCTGCACCGACCACGAGTGGAGGACGTAGCGCTTCGCGTCGTCGACGACCTGCCGGCCGAGCTCGGTGTTCGATTCGAGCGTCGCCACGGTGGGAGCTTACGGGAAGGCCGAGGGGATGTGGCCCGGGGGACGGCCGATCACGATCGCGATCTCCCGCTTGTCCTTGAGCTCGATCGAGCGCGGGTCGCCGGCGTAGCGGTCGCCGTCGACGTAGACGGAGATCCTGTTTGCCGGCTTGCAGAAGCCGGCCACGCACTTGCGGTTCAGCCGGACGTTCCATTCCGTGAAGAATTGGCCGAGCCGGTTGAACTGGTGCTTCTTCGCCTCGGTGTGGAGCACGCCGTCGTCGAAGTGGGTGTGGAGCGGCGAGATGCAGGCCTTCGCACACGGCGGGTCGATGCCGCCGTACCCGATCGTGCCGTCGGGCAGCTGGTATTTCCTGACCGCCGGCGCATGCGTGTCGATCCCGATCCCGGCCGGTATTCGAACCTTCCTGCCCTTGACGAAGACGTCGAGGTGCGAATGCACGTGAAGGAAGACGAACTCGTGCGTCTCGGGCGTCAGACCGGCTTGGCGCGTGAGCGCCATCGGGTTCGGCGGAGGAGACCACGATGGGGCGCCGCCCGCCCCGAGGGCGCCGGCGACGAGCAGAACGGCCAGGCGGATCATCCGGCCAACCGTATGCACGGTACCCTGCGGCTGTCACGCGAGGAGGATGAGATGACCGAGCTAGCCAGCCCACCCGTCGAGCGAGAGCAGGACGTCAAGCGGATCAGCCACTGGATCGGCGGCCGCATCGTCGAGGGGGAATCGGGCCGCAGCGGGCCGGTCTACAACCCGGCCAGAGGCATCCAGACCGGTGCCGTCGACTTCGCGACCGCCGAGGAGGTCGAGCGGGCCGTCCAGACGGCGAAGCAGGCCTTTCCCGCGTGGCGCGCGCTGTCGCTGTCGAAGCGCACCGCGATCTTCTTCCGCATCCGCGAGCTCGTCGATCAGCGGCGGGAGGAGTTCGGGCGCATCCTCACAGCTGAGCACGGCAAGGTGCTCTCCGACGCGATGGGGGAGGTCGCGCGCGGGCTCGAGGTGATCGAGTACTGCTGCGGGATTCCCGAGCTCTTGAAGGGCGGCTTCTCCGAGCAGGCCTCGACGGGCATCGACGTCTACTCGATTCGCCAGCCGCTCGGCGTCGCCGCCGGGATCACGCCGTTCAACTTCCCGGCGATGGTGCCCATGTGGATGTGGGCCCCGGCGCTCGCATGCGGCAACACGTTCGTCCTCAAGCCCTCGGAGAAGGATCCTTCGGCGTCGCTCTACGCGGCACAGCTGTTGCAGGAGGCGGGTGTGCCAGATGGCGTCTTCAACGTCGTCCACGGCGACAAGGTCGCGGTCGACGCGGTGCTCCAGCATCCCGACATCGCCGCCGTCTCGTTCGTCGGCTCGACGCCGATCGCCCGCTACGTATACGAGCAGGGGACGAGCACCGGCAAGCGCGTGCAGGCGCTCGGCGGTGCGAAGAACCACATGATCGTCCTGCCCGACGCCGACATGGACATGGCCGCCGACGCCGCGGTGAGCGCTGCGTACGGCTCCGCCGGGGAGCGCTGCATGGCGATCTCGCAGGTCGTCGCCGTCGGCGACGCGGGCGACCGGCTCGTCGCTGCGATCAAGCAGCGGCTGCCGAAGATCAAGGTCGGTGACGGGCTCGAGCCGGACGTCGAGATGGGCCCGCTCGTGACGCGCGAGCATCGCGACAAGGTGGCGGCCTACATCGACGGCGCGCGCGACCAGGGCGCAGACGTGGTGGCGGACGGCCGCGAGAGCACGCCCGACGGCGACGGCTTCTTCCTCGGCGTCTCGTTGCTCGACAAGGTGACGCCGGAGATGGACGCCTACAAGGACGAGATCTTCGGCCCCGTCCTGGGCGTGACGCGCGTTGGGACCTACAACGACGCCGTCCAGCTCGTGAACGAGAACCCGTATGGGAACGGAACCGCGATCTTCACGCGCGACGGCGGCGTCGCGCGGCAGTTCCAGTTCGACGTGCAGGTGGGGATGGTCGGGATCAACGTGCCGATCCCGGTTCCGGTCGCGTACTACTCGTTCGGCGGGTGGAAGAACTCCCTCTTCGGCGACACGCACATCTACGGCCCGGAGGGGATCAACTTCTACACGCGCGGCAAGGTCGTCACGTCGCGCTGGCCGGATCCGGCGACGTCGAAAGTCGATCTCGGCTTCCCGCAGACGCGCTAGCCCGAACTGCCGGGGTCAGACCCCAAGGGGTCTGACCCCGAAGGGGTCTGACCCCAGCCGTTGGCAAACGTCACTTCCTCGCCCAGCAGTGTCGTTTGAGGCGGCCTCGTCTCCGCGATCACGCGGCCGTGGCGGATCACCCAGCGGCGCACCGGCTTCAGGCGCATCACCTCCAGCGGCGACGGGGCGTCGAAGATCACGAGGTCGGCCGGCTTGCCCTCCTCGATGCCATAGTCGTCCTCGACCCCGAGCGTGCGCGCGCCATGGGTCGTTGCGCACTCGAGCATCTGCGGGATCTCGTCGAGGCCCGACATGTAGGTGAAGTGGAGCGCGAGTGACGCCGCGTCGACCAGGTCGGCCTTCCCGAGCAGGTACCAGGGATCGACGATCACGTCGTTTCCGAGCGACACGTTCACGCCCTCCGCGAGCAGCTCCTTCAGCTGCGCGAAGCCGCGCCGCTTCGGATACGGATCGAGCCGTCCCTGAATCAGCGAGTTCGCGTACGGATTGACGACCACGTTGATCCCCGCCCGCTTGAGGAAGCCGCGCAGCTTCGAGGAGTAATACGGCTCGTACGAGCCCATCGCCGTGCAGTGGCTCGCAGTCACGCGGCCGCCGAGCCCGTGCTGCACCGTGTTGTCGGCCATCACCTCGAGAAACCGAGAGCTCGGATCGTCCGTCTCGTCGCAGTGGACGTCGATGCGCCGCCCGTATTGCTTCGCCAGGTCGAACACGCGGTGCACCTCCCGGTGGCCGAGCTCCATCGTCGGTTCGTAGTGCGGGATGCCGCCGACGCAGTCCGCGCCGAGCCGTACGGCGTTCTCGAACAGCTCCTCGTTCGCGGGGTGCGAATAGATCCCGTCCTGCGGGAAGGCCGTCACCTGGATCGTGACGAGGTCGGCCAGCTCGTCGCGCACGCGCAGCAGCCCGCGGAGCGGCGCCTCGTTCTTCGCCGACACGTCCGCGTGGGCGCGGATGTAGAGCGTGCCCTGCGCCGCCGACCAGCGGACGATCTCGCTCGCCCGCTCGAAGACGTCGTCGGCCGTGAGGCTCTCCTTCAGCTCGCCCCAGACGTGAATGCCCTCGATCAGCGTCCCCGACTGGTTGTAGCGCGGCCTGCCGGCGGTGAGCGAGGAGTCCAGATGCAGGTGGCAGTCCACGAGTGGGGGCGTCGCAAGCCGGCCTTCGGCGTCCAGCGTCCGGGCGGCGTCGACGTCGAGCTCCGGGCCGATCCGTACGAACCGGCCGTCCTCGGCGGCGAGGTCGACCAGACGTTCGCCCAGCCGTACATTTCGAACGAGGAGGTCCACCGCGCTACCGTAAACCGGTGACGGGACCTCCGTACAGGCCGCTCGACGCACAGGTCATCCCTCGCTTCGCCGGAATCCGGACGTTCATGCGGGCGCCGCACGTCACCGCCCTGACCGGTGTCGACGCCGCCGTCTCCGGGATTCCGTTCGACACCGCGACCACCTACCGAGCCGGCCCCCGCTTCGGGCCCGAGGCGATCCGCTCAGCCTCCGCGCTGATCCGGCCGTACCACCCCGTGCACGAGGTCAACGTCGTCGAGTCACTCTCGATCGTCGACTACGGCGATCTGCCGGTGTCGCCCGGCGACACGGAGCGCACCTACCGCCAGGTCGAGGAGGCGCTCGCACCGATCGTCGACGCGGGGATCTTCCCGGCGGCGATGGGCGGCGACCACTCGATCACGCTCGCCGAGCTGCGGGTGCTCGCCACGAAACACGGGCCGCTCGCGCTCGTGCAGCTCGACGCCCACGCGGACACGTGGGACGAGTACTTCGGCCAGCGCTACTTCCACGGGACCACGTTCAAGCGGGCGGCGGAGGAGGGCCTCGTCGAACCCGCCGCCTCCGTGCAGGCAGGCATGCGCGGGTCGGTCTACGCGGCGGGCGACCTGCAAGGGGCGCGCGAGCTCGGCTTCACCGTGCTGACGAGCGACGAGCTCCGCGCTCTGACGCCGGAGCAGTACGCCGCGGCCGTACGCGAGAAGGTGGGGGAGCGACCGGTCTTCGTCTCCTTCGACGTCGACTTCCTCGACCCGGCGTTTGCGCCCGGAACCGGCACACCGGAGATCGCGGGCTTCTCCACGACCGAAGCCATCGCGTTCCTGCGCGCGCTGCGCGGGATCGAGCTCGTCGGCTGCGACGTCGTCGAGGTCTCGCCGTCGTACGACGGCCCCGGCCAGCAGACGGCGCTCGCGGCCGCGAACGTGCTCTGGGAGCTGCTCGCGCTGCGCGCGCTCGCCAGATGATCCAGGCGATCCTCTCCTTCGACGTCGACGCCGAGACGCCGATCCTCGTGGAGGGGCGCCGCTACGCAGACAACGCCGGCGTGATGTCGCACCAGGCCTACGGGCCGCTCGTCGGGGTGCCGCGCATCGTCGAGCTGCTGGCCGCATATGAGCTGCCCGCGACCTTCTTCGTCCCCGGCTTGACCGCCGAGCGCTACCCGCAGACCGTGGAACGGATCCTCGAGGCCGGCCATGAGATCGGCCACCACTCGTACGCGCACTTCAGCCCGTTCGACCAGGATGAGGCGGCGGAGCGCGCCGACTTCGAGCGCGCCCTCGCGGCGCTCGACCGCTTCGGCGTCGAGCCCGAAGGCTTCCGCTGCCCGAGCTGGGAGCCCACGTGGCACACCCCGGCGCTCGTCGCCGAGTACGGCCTCGCCTACGACTCGAGCCTGATGGACTCGGACCGGCCCTACCTGCTCGAGACCTCGGCCGGCGAGCTCGTCGAGCTGCCCGTGCACTGGAGCCTCGACGACTGGGAGCAGTACGCGTACCTGCCGCGGCCACCGTTCAAGAGCCCGATCGAGTCGCCGCAAAAAGTGCTCGACCTCTGGACGAGCGAGCTCGACGCGATGCGGCGCTACGGCTGCCTGTTCGTGCTGACGTGCCACCCGTTTCTGTCCGGACGGCCACACCGTGTCGAAATCCTGCGCAGCCTGGTCGAGCACGCGCTCGACACGAAGGACGTCGAGTTCGTGGACGGGCGCGAGGCGGCGCGCCGCGCGCGTGCCGACGACGGGCTCCAGCGGCGCCGCCTGGAGCCCGTCGTCGTCGACGAGCAGGTCTATCCCGACTACTAGATCGCGGGGGCGGGCCGCACCTCTCCCGAAGGTGCCTCGCCCGCTTCGCTGGCGACGTCCACGACCGCGCCGGGCGGCACGCTCGTCTCGAGCGCAGGCCGGCTGAACGCGAGGATCCGCTTGATGTTCGGCGACTCCTGCACCGCGGCGACGATCGCGATGTACAGCGCCCCCGCGAGCACCCAGCACTCGAGCGGCACCGGCCCCCAGTTCCGGGCGGTGTCGTACCCGAGGGTGCCGGGGAGGATCGCGCTCGCGATCGCCCCGTACGCAACGGCGACGAGGAGCGAGACGACCGCGGGGATGTTGATCACGCCTGCTTCCTGCCACGACGGCACCTGCAGCAGCGGCCGCGAGATGCGGAACATGGCGAGGAACGTCGCGACGTCGAACCAGCCGTTGACGGCCTTGTAGTTCACGATCCACGCCGCGAGCGCGCCGCCACCGGCGACCGCGACACACGTGTACACACGGCGCCAGTGCCGCCAGCCGCCGAGCAGGTTCTGCCCCGCGTTGACCGACTCGTAGTAGTTGCCGTCGTTGATCGCGAACTGGCTGACCGTCGCGATGATGAAGGCGAGCCAGAACGCCCCGAACAGCGAGTAGTGCACGCTGAAGTTGAAGGGGTCGCCCTTGCCCGCAAGGGTCAGCATCATCCAGCCGCCCATCGTGAAGAGGATGAACCAGGCCGCGGCGAAGATGTACGTCGGCACGGGCCAGGTGAAGCGCGGACGTCCATACCGCCAGAAGTCCGGTTCGTTCCCCCACATCGAGAAGCCGATTGCGGCTCCGACTGCAACCCAGAACGGCATGTTCCCGCCGGGGGTACCACCGAGGTGGCCGCTGTCGGTGATGAATCCCTTCAGCACGAGGTAGATGCACCAGACGATCAGCACCGGCGTCACGAGGTACCGCGCGAAGACGCTGATCCCGGTGAACCCGAACAGGTTGTTGAGGATCATCGCCGCCGCGAGGATGATCGCGATCGCCTCCACGTGCCCCCAGCCGTAGAACCCGTGCCAGAGGTTCGCGAGCAGGCCGGCCTGGAAGCCGACCCAGCCGAGCGGGGCGATCAGCACGAACAGCGACACGATCACGGAGCCGGCGCTGCCGAAGATCGACCGTGTCAGTAACGCGTGGGTCTGGCCTGTCCGCGAGCCGAGGTACGACCCCAGCAGCGCGTACGCCACGTAGAGGCCGTAGCCAAGCGCCGCGATCCCGACGGTGGCGGCGAGCGAGTAGCCGCCGTCGTGGATCTCGAAGCCCAGCACCATGTAGGAAAAGCCCGCCACGAACGTCGTCCAGAGCCCCGCGAAGTGCCACATCGGGCGCCTGCGGTCGAGCGGCACGATGCCGGTGTCGCTCGTGGAGTAGTCGTGCCGGATCGAGCTCTCGAGCTCCTGTCGTTCGAACTCGAGATCGGCGCGAATGTCGTCGACGTCGGTCGCGATTTCGTGCCGTGGGCGAGGCTCGGTCACTGCAAACCTCCCTCGTAGACCCGGATTGGTCCGGACGAGTGTAGGACGCCCTGCGGACTGCGTAAAGGCTGGGGTCAGACCCCAAGGGGTCTGACCCCAGCAGTTCGGTGTCAGACCGCGGCCGTCGCCCGCTCGGGCTTCAGCTCCTGCCCGAACTTCGCCCGCGCCACGAATCGGCCGATGCCGGGCTCCGCGACGAGCTCGTCTCCCTCCACGAGCACGTGGCCGCGCAGCAGGACGAGCTCTGGGGAGCCCGTCACCCGCGTGCCTTCGTACAGGTTGTAGTCGGTCTTGGAGTGCTGCCCGGCCGCGGTGATCGTCAGCGTCTTCTCGGGGTCGAAGACGACGATGTCCGCGTCGGAGCCGACGGCGATCGTCCCCTTCCGCGGGTAGAGCCCGAAGAGCTTCGCCGGGTTCGTGCAGAGCAGCTCGACCATGCGGTTGAGCGAGATCCGCCCGGCGCGCACCCCGAACTCGTGGATCATCTGCAGCCGGTTCTCGAGCCCGGGGCCGCCGTTCGGGATCTTGGAGAAGTCGTCGCGGCCCATCGTCTTCTGGCCGTCCCAGCGGAAGGCGCAGTGGTCGGTGGAGATCACGCTGAGCGTGTCGGTCCGCACCGCGTTC
>VAXY01000120.1 GCA_005885085.1 Actinomycetota bacterium
AGCAGCTGCTCGAGCTCGAGGTACCGCCGCGCGCAACGTGGATGCGGATGCTGCTGTGCGAGCTGACGCGCATCCACTCGCACCTGGTCTGGCTCGGCACCGCCGCGCTCGAGCTGGGAGCGATCTCGATGTTCTGGTACTGCTTCCGCGAGCGCGACCGCATCCTCGACCTGTTCGAGCTCGTCGGCGGGACGCGCATGCACACCCGCTACTTCCAGGCCGGCGGCCTCGCGGAGGACGTCCCGCCCGGCTTCTTCGACGAGTGCGCGAAGTTCGTCGAGACGATGCCGAAGGCGATCGACGACTACGAGGCGCTGGTGGACCGCAGCCAGATCTGGCTCGAGCGGACGGAGGGCATCGGCCTGCTGTCTGCGGACGATGCGATCGCGCTGGGACAGTCCGGCCCGGTGCTGCGCGCGTCGGGCGTCGACTGGGATCTGCGGCGCGAGCAGCCGTACCTCGCGTACGACAAGGTCGACTTCCGCGTGCCCGTCCGCCAGGAGGGCGACGTCTACGCGCGCTACCGCGTGCGGATGGAGGAGATGCGCGAGTCGGTGCGCATCGTCGACCAGGCGCTGCGCCGGATGCCCGGCGGGCGGTGGATCGCAGACGACCGCAAGGTCGTGCTCCCGCCGCGCGAGGAGCTGCACACCTCGATGGAGTCCCTCATCCACCACTTCAAGATCGTCACCGAGGGCTACCGGGTGCCCGAGGGCGAGGTCTACGTCACGGTGGAGTCCCCGCGCGGCGAGCTCGGGTGCTACGTCGTCTCGGACGGTGGGCCGAAGCCGTGGCGCGTCAAGTTCCGCGCACCGTCGTTCGTCGCGCTGGAGGCGACGGCGACCTGCATGCGCAACGCGCTCGTCGCCGACCTGATCGCGATCGTCGGCTCGCTCGACACCGTCATGGGCGAGGTCGATCGATGAGCGAGCTGTACGGCGAGGTCCAGAAGCTGAAGGAGCGCTATCCCGACTGGCACTCGGCGACGCTCCCTGCGCTCCAGCTCGCGCAGGAGAAGCACGGCCACCTCTCGCCGGAAGCCCTGCGCGAATGCGCGGACGCGTTGGGGACGACACCAGCGGTGTGCAAGGCGGTCGCGTCGTTCTACGACCTGCTGCATCTGGCTCCCGTCGGGCGTCACATGGTCGAGGTGTGCACCAACGTCTCGTGCGCGCTCGTGGGGGCACAGCAGGTCCTGGAGGCTTTTGAGGGGGAGTTGGGCATCTCCGCGGGCGAGACGACTCCGGACGGGACCGTCACCCTGCGCCCGATCGAGTGCCTCGGCGGCTGCGGCTGGGCGACGATCGTCTCCGTCGACCATCACTACCGCACGCACGTGAAGCCGGACGACGTCGCGGGGATCGTGCAGGAGCTGCGCGATGGCGACTGAGCTCGTGCTGGGGGGCGCCGCCGAGCGCGACCTGACGAAGCTCGCCGAGTACGAGGCCGGCGGCGGGTACGGCGCGCTCGCCAGGGCGCGCGCGATGACACCGCAGGCCGTCATCGACGAGCTCGTCGCCTCGGAGCTCCGGGGCCGTGGCGGCGCGTTCTTCCCGACCGGTCGTAAGTGGACGTTCATCCCGAAGCCTGATCAGAACCCGAATCCCCACTACCTCGTCGTCAACGCCGACGAGTCGGAGCCGGGCAGCTTCAAGGACAACGAGATCATGGCGCGGGTCCCGCACCGCTTCATCGAGGGCTGCCTGATCACCGCGCACGCCGTCGAGTCCGCCCATGTCTTCATCTACATCCGCGGCGAGTACACGGGGCCGTACGAGGTGCTGATCGCAGCGCTCGACGAGCTCGGCTCGCGTGAGGACATCCTCGGCGGCGTCGCGATCGTCGTGCACCGCGGCGCGGGCGCCTACATCTGCGGCGAGGAGACGGCGCTGCTCGAGTCGCTGGAGGGCAAGCGCGGACAGCCGCGCACGAAGCCGCCCTACCCTGCGATCCAAGGCCTTTACGCGTCGCCGACGGTCGTCAACAACGTCGAGACGATGGCGACCGTTCCGCCGATCATCGAGCTGGGCGGCGCCGAGTACGCGAAACTCGGCGTGCCGGACTCGCGCGGCACCCGCGTCGTCTCGATCTCCGGGCACGTCGAGCACCCCGGGAACTACGAGATCGAGAACGGCACGAGCGTGCGCGAGCTGGTCTACGGGCTCGGCGGCGGCATCACGGGCGGCCGCGGGCTCAAGGCCGTGATCCCCGGGGGCTCCTCGACCGTGATCCTGCGGTACGACGAGATCGACGTCGGCTACGACTTCAACTCGCTGCTGGCGCTCAAGACCGCGATGGGCTCGGCCGGCGTCGTCGTGCTCGACGACCGCTGCTGCATGGTGCAGCTGGGCATCCGCATCTCGGAGTTCTACGAGCATGAATCCTGCGGCAAGTGCACGCCCTGCCGCGAGGGCACCCGCTGGATGACGCAAATCCTGCGACGGCTCGAAGCCGGCGACGCCGAGCAGCACGAGCTCGACCTCCTGCTCGACGTCTGCGACCGCATCAACGGCAAGTGCCTCTGCCCGCTCGGCGAGACCGCGGCGATCGCCGTCGCAAGCTATGTGGACAAGTTCCGCTCCGAGTTCCAAGCGCACATCGACGAAGCGGGCTGTCCGTTCGGCGACTCGTCGCCGCTGCACAACGTCCTCGCACCGGTGGCGCTGCACACGCATTCCCCGGTCGCGACGGTGCCGGCATGAGTTGCCAACCGAACTGCAGGGGTCTGACCCCGAAAGGGGTCAGACCCCAGCCTTTCGGGGGATGGGTCCGATGAGCGCGCCCGAGCTCGTGAAGCTGACGATCGACGGCGTCGCCGTCGAGGTTCCCAGGGGGACCGGGCTCGTCGAGGCTGCGCTCGCCGCCGGGATCGAGATTCCCGTCTTCTGCTACGAGCCGCGGCTAGGGCCGCCCGTCGGTGCCTGCCGGATGTGCCTGTGCATGATCGAGCCGGGCCCGCCGAAACCGCAGGCAGCGTGCACGCTGCAGGCGCTGGACGGCATGTTCGTGCGAACGGCGCTCACGTCGGAGATGGCAGCCGAGGCGCAGAATGCGACGCTCGAGTTCATCCTCGTCAACCACCCTTTGGACTGCCCCGTCTGCGACAAGGGTGGCGAGTGCCCGCTGCAGGACCTCACGTTCCGCTACGGGCCCGGCAATACACGGATGACGTTCCCGAAGCGGACGTTCGACAAGCCGATTCCGATCTCACCGCTGATCGCGCTCGACCGTGAGCGCTGCATCCTCTGCTACCGCTGCACGCGCTTCAGCGAGCTCGTCGCGGAGGACGGCCAGCTCGTGGCCGTCAACCGAGGCTCGCAGACGCAGATCGCGACGTTCGAGGACGAGCCGTACCGCGCGCCCTTCAGCGGCAACGTAATCGAGCTGTGCCCAGTCGGTGCGCTGACGTCGACGACGTACCGCTTCGACGCGCGCCCCTGGGAGATCCAGGACGTGCCGACCATTTGCGGCCTGTGCCCGGTGGGCTGCAACGTCAACGCGACGACACGTGAGGGCAAGGTGAAGCGGATCCTGTCGCGCAACCACTACGACGTCGACCAGGGCTGGCTCTGCGACAAGGGCCGCTTCGCATACCGGCACCTCGAGGCGGACGATCGCCTCCGCGACCCACTGCTGCGTGTCCGCCGGCGCGGGTTCGAGGAGGTCTCGTGGGAGCGCGCGCTGGACGAGGCCGAGCGGCTGCTGCGGGACGCCGGCGGTCGCATCGTCACCGCCTTGTCGGGCTCGGAGACGGTCGAGCAGGCCTATGCCCTCGCGAAGCTGCTGCGACAGGGTCTCGGCGCGCACACCGCCGTGCTGCCGGAGGAAGTCTCCGACGCGCTCGACTCGCACCGCCTGCCGCTGTCCGCACTCGTCCGCGCCGACATGATCGCCGTGCTCGGCGACGCGCCCGTCGTCGAACGGGCGCCGATCGTCGAGCTCTGGCTCAAACAGGCGAAACGCAACGGCACGCGCGTGCTGTACGAGCTCGACGAGGACGCCGTGCGCGACGCCGACAACGCGATTCTGATCTGGTCGGGCCCGGGCGGGCACGCCGGCGCGACGGTGGCGGCGCTTGCGCACAGACTCGGCGCCGCAGGCGCCTTCTACCTCCCCGAGACGGCGAACGCACGCGGCGTCTGCGATGCGTGGGCCGCCGCGGCCGATGCAGAACCGACGAATCCCGATCCGGTCGGCCTGCTGATCGTCTCCGGCGACGAGGCAGCCGCGAACCCCGTCGTGCGCGCGCTGGCCGAGCAGGCCGAGCGCGTGCTGGTGATCTCGATGTTCCACGGCCTCGCCGCCGGCTGGGCAGATCTCGTCCTGCCCGGAACGAGCTATCTCGAACGCGACGGCACGTACGTCAACCTCGAGGGCCGTGTGCAACGTCTGCGCCGCGCCGTCATCCCGCCCGCGCCCGACGAGCTCGCGTGGATCGCGCGGCTGGCCGAGCGCTTCGGCGTCACGATCTCGCCGTATCCGCCCACCGTCTTCGAGGAAGTGTCCGGGATCGCGTTCGGAGGCATCCCGTTCGGCGAGGTCGGCGAGCGGGCCGCGCTGCCGCGAACGACGGGAACGCCCGCGGCCGTCGAGACGACGCCCGAGCCGACCAGGCCCGAAGGCCTGCGGCTCGTCCGCTACCGGCCGCTGTTCTCCGGCCCGGCGGTCGAGCGCACGCCCGAGCTCAGCTTCCAGCGGCCCCACGCCGAGGTCGAGCTCTCCGAGCAAGACGCGCGCACGCGGGACATCCGGCCCGGCGACGAGGTGACGGTGAGCTCGAATGGAACGTCCGTCACGTTGCGCGCACGCCTCAACCGCGACCTGCGGCCCGGGGTCGTGCGCATCGCCGACCAGCACGCGGGCGACCTGCAACCGACCGTCGAGCTCGCCACGTGACCGAGCCCTGGTGGATCTCGCTGATCAAGGCGGCGGTGATCGTAAACCTCGTCATGGTCGCATTCGCGTACACGACCTGGCTCGAGCGGAAGCTGCTCGGGCGCATGCAGAATCGCTACGGCCCGAACCGCGCCGGCCCGTTCGGCCTGCTGCAGCCGTTCGCCGACCTGATCAAGCTCGTGCGCAAGGAGAGCTTCTTCCCGGTCGCCGCTCGCGATCCGCTTTACATCGCGGCGCCGATCATCTCGATGTTCACGGCCCTCGCCGCGTTCGCGGTGATCCCGTTCGGTGCGGGCTGGCAGATCTGGCGCTATCACGTCAACGGGGAAATCGCGAACGTGTCGATCGCGCTGATCCTGATCTTCGCCCTCGGCTCGCTCGGCGTCTACGGGGCGATCATCGGCGGCTGGGCGTCGGAGTCGAAGTACTCGCTGCTCGGCTCGATGCGGACCTGCGCGC
>VAXY01000121.1:0-406 GCA_005885085.1 Actinomycetota bacterium
TCCTTACGTCCCCGAGCTCGCGGGCACCCGCTTCTGCAGAATCGAGGGCCGGTCTGGCTGCCTCGACGTCTCCCTGGCGCCAAGCAATGTGACCGAGCCGCGTGAACGCCTCGACCGTGTCGCTCGAAGGCCCGGCCGGAGCAGTTGCGACGGCGGCTTCCAACCACATACGGCCCTCTTGAAGTAGAGCCCGGGCGTCCCAGAATCGACCCAAACGTGACGCCAGCTGCAATAACAGAACCTCCTCGTGCTGCTCGCGGAGCCAGGTGAGGGCACCTCGTAGCTCCGAATAGTCTCGGTCGACGCGGCGCAACCAATCTGGGATCTCCGGGGACGGCGGCTGTTTGGCCCGAGCGAGCGCGTGCTCGATGTGCCGGCGCCGAGTGTCTCCCTCCTCAGGCATCGC
>VAXY01000121.1:461-8168 GCA_005885085.1 Actinomycetota bacterium
CGCCCTTCTGCGGTGCGGCGCAGCAGACTCTTGTCCATGAGCGACTCGAGCGTCTCCAGTTCGGCCCCGCAGACGTCCTCGGCGGCTTCGACATCGAAGCTTCCAGCAAAAACCGCGAGTCGCGCGAAGGCTCCCCGCTCCGTGCTTCCGAGGAGGTCGTAGCTCCATTGGATGGTGGCGTGCAACGTGCGCTGCCGTTCAGGCAGGTCACGAGTGCCACCTGCCAGCACCTCGAAACCGCGTCTAAGCCGCCCGAGAATCTGTTCTGCCGTGAGCAGTTTCGTTCGGGCCGCGGCGAGCTCGAGCGCGAGCGGCAAGCCATCGAGCCGGCGGCAAATCTCGATCACGTGTTCGTCCACCTCGAACCCGGGCATCAACTGCCGGGCGCGCTGGGCGAACACCGCAACCGCGTCCTCGAGTGGAAGCGTTGAAACGGGGTATTCCTGTTCGATCGACAGGTTCAGCCGTTCGCGCGAAGTCGCAAGCACGTGCGCGTCGAGCTCCAGAATCGGCTGGGCGACATCCGGCAGCAGCTGTTCGAGGTTGTCGAGCAGCAGCAGCATCTTTCTCCCTTGAAGGAACGTCCGGAGATCCTCCGGCGCACCTACGGCCTGGGCGATGGCCGGCTCGACAAGTCGCACATCGGTGAGGGAGGCCAGTGAAACGAACCAAACGCCGTCTGGGAACTCGTCAACGAGCTGCGCCGCAGCTTGGAGGGCGAGCCGCGTCTTCCCTGAGCCGCCCGCACCCGTGAGCGTCAAAAGCCGGGCACCGCGCAAAAGCTCAGTGATCTCTCGAAGCTCCTCTTGGCGGCCCACCAGCGGAGTCGGCTGGACGGGTAAGTTCGTCTGGTTGAGACTCTTAAGAGGCGGAAAGTCACCGTCACCGAGTTGGTAGACGCGCTCTGACCCGCCCAGGTCTTTTAGTCGGTGCTCACCAAGGTCGCGCAAGCCGTTCGCGGGCGCAAGGTCACTCGTCGACTGCGAGACGAGGATCTGACCGCCGTGTCCGGCCGCTGCGATACGCGCAGCTCGGTGGACGTCTATTCCTACGTAACCCTCCTCGGTGACGACGGGCTCCCCGGTGTGCACGCCCATCCGGACTCGGATCGGACCGTCGCCGAGCGCGTCGCGGCCCGCCCTGGCAGCGGCGAGCGCCTCGGATGCTTTCGCGAACGCGACGAAGAACGCGTCACCCTGTGTGTCCACCTCCACGCCGCCATGGCGCGCGAACGCGTCACGCAGGGCGCGCCGGTGCTCGGCCAGCGCCGCCGCATACTCATCACCGAGTTCCTGCAACAGCCGCGTCGACCCCTCCACGTCCGTAAAGAGGAACGTAACGGTGCCGGTCGGAAGCTCGGCCACACCGGGATCATGCGCCGAGCCTGCGAGAACGTCTAGCTGAGCACCCTCGCCACGATCTCGTCCAGCGTCATGTCTCGGCCGCTCGCTAGTCCACGGTCGAAATCGACACCTGCATACGCGAGAACGGGTGCGGCATATGCGTCCCTTTCGTCCTCCCACTGGCCGATCGGCCCGGCCCTTTCTTCGGCCTCGACGGCGGCCCACAGCAACCCTGCGCGCTCGAGCTCTCCCGTCTCGGCGGCGACCCGGGCCAGGAGAGCGGAATCTGGCCGCCGTGTCCTGCGCCGGCGATGCGGGCCGCGCGATGGACGTCGATCCCGACGTAGCCCTCGTCCGTCACAAGCGGCTCGCCGGTGTGCACGCCCATGCGCACACGGATCGGACCGCGGCCGAGCGCGTCGCGGCCGTCTGCCGCAGCCGCCAGCGCAGCTGACGCCTTTCCGAACGCGACGAAGAATGCGTCCCCCTGCGTGTCGACCTCGACGCCGCCATGCCGCGCGAACGCCCCGCGCAGCACTCGCCGGTGCTCGGCGAGCAGGTCCGCGTAGCGGTCGCCATGCTTCTGCAGCAGGCGGGTCGAGCCCTCGACGTCTGTGAAGAGGAAGGTGACGGTGCCCTGCGGCAGCGCGGTCATGGGCGGAGGAACTAGCGGCGCCGGTGGCGCACCCAGTGCAGCGTCTGCCCGAGTGCGATCACGCCGGCGAAGACCAGCCCCACGATCAGCATGCCGGTGATGACTTTCTTGCCCTCGGTGGCCGCGTCCTCGGCCGCCAGAAGCCAGTGAAGCGCCGCGAGCATCGCGCGCGACTCTACCGCAGCCGTGTGCGGTGGACTGCGAGCGCTGCGTCGACCCGCGCGTCGCCGACGGTCGCCCTGGCGATCGCCTCGAGCGGGCTCGGATCGTTGTCGAGGCGCAGCGACGATCGGCCTGGATCGAGCACACGACGCCCGAGCGAGCACGCTGTTGCAGCCCAGACGGCGCCGTCGCCCGCGATCTGCTCGGCGCGCAGATACGCGCACAGGGCGATCAGCTCCGCGAGGTCGTTGACCGCGTCGACGGTGCCGCTCTCCTCGATGCGCACGAGCCCGTGCGCGTATAGGTAGTCGCCGAGCAGCAAGGCGGTGTCGCCGTCCTCCGGCGCGAACAGGCGCGGGCTGCCGTAGTGCAGGAGATAGCCCTCGTAGATCGTCTCGATCCCGAGCGCGTAGCGCTTTTCGCCGAGGAGTGAGAACACGGGCTCGCGCTCCTGGCCCTCCGCCGGCCGGAGCGCGCCGGTCCAGAGGTCGCTCTCGCGGCCGGCCTCGCCCGCGATCGTGTCCCAGAGGTCAGCCGTCGAAGTCTGCAAGTGCCTGGGCGGTGCGTTCGATTTCCTCGTCTCCGTGGGCGAGCGAGACGAACATGCACTCGAACTGGCTCGGCGCGACATAGACGCCGTGCGCGAGCAGGTGGCGAAACAATGCGCCGTAGCGGTCCGTGTCACACGCCTGTGCGTCGGCGAAGTTGCGCACCGGACCGTCGGTCATGAAGAGCGTCGCCATCGCGCCGACCCGCTGCACGTGGCCGTGGGGCGCGAGCGCGGCCTCGAGCCGTGCGCCGCGGGCCTCGAGCTCGTCGTAGACGTGCGGGTCGCGGAGGCGTCGCAGCACTGCGAGTCCCGCCGCAGTCGCGAGCGGGTTGCCCGAGAGCGTGCCCGCCTGGTAGACGTCGCCCCCCGGCGCGAGCCGGTCCATGATCTCCGAGCGGCCCCCGAAGGCGGCGAGCGGCAGCCCGCCGCCGGCGATCTTGCCGAGGACGGTCAGGTCCGGCGAGATACCGAACCGCTCCTGCGCCCCGCCGCGTGCGACCCGGAAGCCGGTGATCACCTCGTCGAAGATCAGCAGCGCGCCGGAGCCGTCGCACAGGCGGCGGAGCGCCGTGAGGAAACCTCGTTCGGGCGGGACGACTCCCATGTTCCCGGCGACCGGCTCGACGATGATCGCCGCCAAGCCTTCGCCGTACCGTGCGACCGCGGCGGCGGCCGCGTCGACGTCGTTGTAGGGAGAGACGATCGTGTGCTCGGTTACCCGGGTCGGAATGCCGGGGCTCGACGGCAGTCCGAGCGTCGCGACACCGGAGCCCGCGCTCGCAAGCAGGGCGTCGACGTGCCCGTGGTAGCAACCGGCGAACTTGAGAATGCGGTCCCGCGCGGTATGCGCACGGGCCAGGCGGACGGCGCTCATCGCCGCCTCGGTCCCGGACGAGACGAGTCGTACCTTCTCCACCGACGGGACCGCGTCGACGATCTCCGCCGCCAGCTCGACCTCGGCTTCGGTCGGCGCGCCGAAGGTCGTGCCACGCTCCGCCGCCTCGACGACTGCGGCGATCGTCTCGTGGTCGGCATGGCCGAAGAGGAGCGGGCCCCAGGACATCACCCAGTCGACGTAGCGGTTGCCGTCGAGGTCCTCGATGTACGCGCCCTCGCCGCGGCGAACGAAGAGCGGCTCGTCGAGACCGACGGCGCGCATCGCGCGCACCGGGGAGTTGACGCCGCCGGGAATCAGCTCGAGTGCGCGGCGGTACAACCCACTTCGCGTGCTCAGAGCCAGGAGGCGAGCTCCTTCGTCCAGTAGGAGACCACGAGGTCGGCGCCCGCGCGCTTGATCGCGGTCAGCGTCTCGAGCGCCGCCTGCCGCTCGTCGAGGAAGCCTTTCGCCGCGGCGGCCTTCACCATCGCGTACTCGCCGGAGACGTTGTACGCGGCGAGCGGCAGGTCGAACCGCTCACGTGCGGCGCGAATCACGTCCAGGTACGGCAACGCCGGCTTGATCATGAGGACGTCGGCGCCCTCGGCCACGTCCTGCTCGCACTCCCGCAGCGCCTCGCGGACGTTCGCCGGATCCATCTGATAGCCGCGGCGGTCACCGAAGGCGGGCGCGGACTCGGCCGCCTCGCGGAACGGGCCGTAGAACGCCGACGCGTACTTCGCGGAATACGCCACGATCGGGGTGTCGGGCAGCTCTTCACGGATGGCGGCGACGCGGCCGTCCATCATGTCGCTCGGGCAGACGGCGTGTGCGCCGGCGTCGACGTGACTGACCGCCGTCCGCGCGATCAGCTCCAACGTCTCGTCGTTCGAGACCTCGCCGTCGCGGATGACGCCGCAGTGTCCGTGCGAGGTGTACTCGCACAGGCACACGTCGGTGAGGAGGACGAGGTCGCTGCCGCCGAGCCCGCGGAGCGCTCGCTGGACGATCCCGTCGTCGTCGTAGGCGCCCGAGCCTTCCTCGTCCTTGTCCTCGTCGGGGATGCCGAACAAGATCACGGCCCGCACGCCGAGACGCACGAGCTCCTCCGCCTCGGCGACGACCGACTCGACCGAGTGCCGTGCGAGACCCGGCAGGTCGTCGTTCGCGAAAGCCTCGGGCCCGACGAAGAGCGGCATGACGAAGTCGCCGAGGTCGAGCCTGGTTTCGCGGACGAGGCTGCGGATCCCGCTCGTGCGCCGCAGCCGCCGCAACCGGGTGACAGGGAACGAGCTCATGCCAACAATCTACGCGTCGCCAACCGGGCCAGCGCACCGAACACTGCCCCGAGCCCGACGAGCCAGAGCAACTCGCGGCCGAGGGTGCGCCACGGGCTCGCGTCGTAGAGCGAGGACGCGAAGTAACGAACGGCATGTGTGAACGGGAGCACGTCGCTGATCCAGCCCGCCACGGGGGCGACCTCGCGGGGGACCAGCCCGAGGAACACCACGGGCATCACGACGAGCACGGCCACGAGCGAGGCCGAGCGGGCGTCACGGGCAAGCGCCCCCAGCAGCGAGCCGAGCGCACCCAGGGCGGCCCCGGCGACCGCCAGCCCGAGGGCGAGCAGCGGTAGCCGCGCCCAGGGCTCGCCGCCGACGACGTTTCCGGCCTCGACGATCGCGCCGAACACCAGCGCGATCACAAGGCCGAGCGCGAGTGCGACGACCGCCGCGAGGGCGACCTTCGCCCACACGATCTCGCCCATCGAGACGAGCCCTCGCGCCAGGCGGCCGATTGCGTTCTCGTCGCGCTCGCTCGCAATCGCCCCGGCCGCGAGCAGCAGCGCCAGGAACGTGATCGTGAGCCCGAGCGCGTAGGCCTGCACCTGGGCCGAGAGCAGCGAGCTCCGCGACGCTTCACGGGCGCGTTCGAGCCCGATCGGGCTCGCCGTCGCGGCGAGCAGGCTGCCCGTCTGCGTGAGCGCGACCCCGGCGATGCGTGCGAACTCCGCGATGCGGTCGCGCTGCGGGCCGCGCGGCAGCTGCTGTAGGAGCTTGCCCATGCGGGCCAACCCGAGCACGTTGTACGTCTGCCCTGCGAAGGTCGCACGACCGCCGCGCACGATCAGCTGGACGTAGCCGAGGTCGGTGCGCACATACGCCCTCTGCAGCCTCAGGTTGAGCGCGTAGACGAGCGCCTGCACTTGCTGCGTGACCCTGGACGAGATCCCGCCCCGCGTCGTCTCGTACACGAGCGACGGCGCGTGGAGGCCGCTCCTCAGATCGGCCAGGAACCCCGGCGGCACGGTCAGTGTCGCGACGACGCGACCCGTCGCCAGAGCGTGCCTGGCCTTGACCGGGTCCATGCGCACGAGGTGCACGTTCTTGCCGACCTCGTCGATCGCATCCTGGATCCCGAAGCTCTGTCCACCGACGTGTGCAATGCGCGGCAGGTGGTCCTCGTCCACGAGGGCGACGCGGGGCTTCGAGCTGCCGTATCCCGCCACGAGGCCGACCAGCCCCGCCACGAGCAGCGGGTAGGCGATCAGCACGCCCAGCAGCAGCGGCGAGCGCAGCAGCACGCGCAGGTCCTTGCGCAGCAGCAGCACGACACAAAGACCTCCTCGACCCCCGCGAGCACGAGCCGGCCCTGCTGCATCGCAGCGACACGGTCGGCGTGAAGATCGAGCTCCTCCAGGTTCTGCGTCACGAACACGACCGCTCCGCCGTCATCACGGAGCGCGGTCACGATCTCCCACAGTCGCCGTCGCTGTCCCGGATCGAGCGACGCCGTCGGCTCGTCGAGCAGGAGCACACGCGGCTCGCCGAGCAACGCGATCGCGACGTTGAGGCGCTGACGGTTGCCGACCGAGAGTGACGCCGAGGGACGGTCGGCCGGGAGGTCGAACGTCGACAGGAGCTCTTGGGCCGCCGCGGCCGGCCGCTGCTCCCGCTCGAGGCGCGCGAAGAGCTCGAGGTTCTCGCGCGCGGTGAGGCGGTCGTACAACGAGGGCCGCTGCGGCACCCAGCCCACCCGAACGCCGTTGACGCGCTCGACCTTCCCCGCCGAGGGGTCGAGGGAGCCGGCGAGGATCGACAGAAGCGTCGACTTGCCCGCGCCGTTCGGACCGATCAGCGCGATCGTCTCTTCGGAACAGACGTCCAGATCCGTCGGCTCGAGTGCGATCTGCGCACCGAACCGGCGCGCGACCCCCCGCGCGCGGAGGAGCGGTTCGCGCACGGTCAACCCTGCGCCGCGGCCGCTTCTTCGTCCGGGGCGGGCCGCTCCGCAGGCGGCGTCTTCTCTTCCAGCTCCACCTCGACCGGCGGCGGGCCGCCCTCCTCCCACGGCTCGAGCGCGATCCGCTCGGAGAAGAACTCCCACATCGCGCGTCCCGCCGCCAGCAGCGGCAGCGCGACGAGCGCGCCCGGCAAACCGTAGATCTCGCCACCGGAGAGCAGGCCGAAGATCACGAGCAGCGGGTGGAGGCGCAACGCGCTTCCCATCACGTTCGGCACGACGATGTGTCCTTCGACCTGGTGGATCGCGAGGAAGAGCAGCGCGACCCACACCGCCGACAACGGATGCGTGACGAGCGCGTACAGAAGCGGGGGAATCGACCCGAGCCACGGGCCGAGGTACGGAATCAGCTCGGTGATCGCCGTCCACGCGCCGAAGAGCAGTGCGTACTTCTGCCCGTGCGGGAGCCACCCGAGCATGCCGAGCACCCATAACCCGACACCGGCGCTCGTACCGATGATCAGCGACACGAGCGCCTGACCGCGCACGTAGCTCGTCAGCGAACGCTCCATGCGTAAGAGCAGGGCCGTGGATCCAGGCTGCGGTGGAAAGCGGCGGTCGATCGCACGCTGCAAGCGCGGTAAGTCGAGCAGCATGTAGATCGATGCGACGAGGACGATGATTGCGCTGAAGAGGAGCTTGCCGATCGAGATCGCGGCCCCTTCAGCGAAACGCACGACCTTGTTCGTGTACTTCCCGACGTTGTGCCTGCGGATGTCGCGCACGAGCTTGTGCCCGCGTCTCTGGACGTGGATCGAGCTCAGTCGGTGCGTGTTGAGCCAGTGCTGGAGCCGGTCGACGTCCCGATCGGCCTCGA
>VAXY01000140.1 GCA_005885085.1 Actinomycetota bacterium
GAAGAACCTCGGCACGACGGCGCTGCTCGACCTCCTCGTCGAAGGCGTCCCGTCACCGGCACGCAAGGGCGCACCGATCAGCATCGACGGCGGCGGCACGGCCGCATTCGTGTTCAAGACGATCGCGGATCCGTTCGCCGGCCGCATCAACGTCTTCCGTGTGCTGAACGGGACGCTCAAGGGAGACGCGAACGTCGTCAATGCGCGGGGTCACTCGAAGGAACGAATCGGGCAGATGCTGGAGGTGCAGGGCAAGGAGCACGCACAGGTGCCCGAGCTCGGCGAGGGCGACATCGGGGCGGTCGCGAAGCTGAAGGAGACCCAGACCGGCGACGTCCTACTCGACGCGGAACGCGAGGTCGAGGTGCCTCAGATCGGCTTCCCCGAGCCCGTGATGAGCTTCGCCGTCACACCCAAGTCGAAAGGGGACGAGGAGAAGATGGCGGCCGGACTCCGCCGTCTCGGTGAAGAGGACCCGACGATTCAGATGCGCCGCGACCCGCAGACCGGCGAGCAGCTGCTGAGCGGGCTGTCGCAGATTCACGTCGAGGTTGCCGTCGAGCGGCTGAAGAACCGCTTCAACGTCGAGGTCGAGCTGCACCAGCCGCGCGTCCCATATCTCGAGACGATCCGCAAGGAGTCGCGCGCGCAGGGCCGCTACAAGAAGCAGACGGGCGGGCGCGGCCAGTTCGGCGACTGCGTCGTCCAGCTCGAGCCCCTCGACGGCCATCAGGGCTACGAGTTCGTCGACAAGATCGTCGGAGGCGTGATTCCGCAGAGCTTCCGTCCGGCGGTGAACAAAGGCATTCAGGAGGCGATGCTGCACGGAGAGCTCGCCGGCGCACCGGTGCAGGGCGTGCGCGTGGTGCTGGTGGACGGCTCGTACCACACGGTCGACTCCTCGGAGATGGCGTTCAAGATCGCCGGCTCGATGGCGTTCAAGAGTGCATACGAGAAGGCCGATCCCGTCCTGCTCGAGCCGATCATGGAGGTCGAGGTCACGACGCCCGACGAGGCTGTCGGCGCGGTCAACGGCGACCTCAACTCGCGGCGCGGGCGGCTGCAGGGCATGGAGCCGCGCGGCGGCCTGACGACCATCAAGGCGGAAGTGCCGATGGCCGAGATCCTCACGTACTCGCAGGCGCTGACGTCGATGACCGGCGGGCGCGGCGACTACCACATGCACTTCCTGCGCTACGAGGAAGTGCCTTCGCATATCGCGCAGAAGGTCATCGACGAAGCGAAGAAGGAAAAGGAAGAAGTCAAGGCGTGACCGACGAGAAGCCGCTGCCGATCGAGCCGGAGCTCGTCGCCGAGTTCGTTCTCAAGGCGCACGGGGACCTCGGCGTCGTGAAGCAGCTGCTCGAGCAGGAGCCGGCGATCGTCAACGCCTCGTGGGACTGGGGTGGGGGAGATTGGGAAACGGCTCTCGGCGCGGCGGCACACGTCGGACGGCGCGACATCGCCGAGTACCTGCTCGAGCACGGCGCGCGCATGGACGTCTTCGCAGCCACGATGCTCGGCGAGACGGAGATCGTGCGTGCGATGCTCGACGCGCAGCCCTCGCTGCGCGAAGCGCGTGGGCCGCACGGGATCCCGCTCATCTCCCACGCCGAGGCCGGCGGCGAGCAGGCCCGGGCAGTGCTCGACCTTCTGGGCTCCGCCGCGGTCGCCTGATCCTCAGGGGTCTGACCCGTTGGGTCAGACCCCAGCAGTTGGGTCAGATGCTCTGAGGTTCCGGCTGGCCCGGCTGTTCGCCGGCGCGAAGCCGTGTGATCAGGTCCGAGACATCGGCGAGCTCCTGCTCGAGGTCGCGCTGGTAGTTCTCGAGCCGCTCGAGGACGTTGTCACGGTCGTACCAACGCCGGCCGAGGCCGCGATGGTGTCGTCTGCGTCCGTGGTGCATGTTCACCTCCCTTCGTAACGATCGAGAAACGTGTCGATCCGCTCGCGCGAAAGGCGCAAGGCGGAGGCCCACTCGTCCAGCAGGCCCTTCCCCGCTGTGGTGAGCTCGTAGATCCGTTTCGCGGGGCCCGGCTCCCCAGCCTCCCAGCGGGACGTGACGAGCGCGTCTTCTTCGAGCGCGCGCAGGACGCGATAGAGGTTGCCCATGTCCACGCGCGCTTCGCCGGTCAACGGGGGGAGCGCTTCGAGCAGCTCGTAACCGTGCGCGGGACGCTCCCGCAGGAGGAGCAAGAGCGCGGGCTCGCTGAAGCGCTCGACGCGCGCGCGGACGCCCCACTGTCCGGGGCGAACCATCCGCCGGCACCGGGCTCCGCGGCCGCCGCGAGGCCTCAGGGGGGCCCTACATGTAAAACACACATGAGAGTGACCCTAGCAAGAGCGCGCCTTTGCGCGTGGGCTAGGGTCCACCTATGCGGCAGCTCGCGCGCCAGCCGGTCAAGCACATTTGTGCAGTCTGTGAGCGGACGCTGCTCACGGGCGAGCGGGCACTTCGCTTCTCTCCGAACGGCGAGGACTTCGTCGACGTGTGCCCGCTCTGCCAGGAGATCGCGATCGAGCACGGCTGGATCAAGGAAGGCAGCCCGACGACGCCGACAGTCCCGAATCAGCGCCGGCGCCGGCGGCGCGGCCTCGCGTCGCTGTTCGATCCGCGCCGGCAGCCGCCTGACGATCCGGTCGTCGCGGAGCCGATCCTGCGCCGGCTGTCTGCGCGCGAGCAGCAGATGGTCGAGGCGGCGGACATCTTCAACGCGAGCGACTACCGCCGCACGGTCGGCGGGATCGCGAAGAGCCTCGGCGAGCCGCGGGCGAGCATCGTTCCGCTCTCGGGCGTCAGCGGCGAGCTCGTCGTCACGGTCGCCTGGGACATCTCCTGGTATCAGTACCGCGTCACGCCGGACTCGGCGCAGCCCGTAAAGCTCGCCGAGCGTGGGCACGAGCTCGCCGAGCTCGACGCGACCTATCAGCGCTGGAATGCGAGCATCGAGAACGACGGCCGGCTCGTGCCTGAGATCGAGCGTCTCTAGCACTTCGGCGCTTCGCTCTTACAATCAGACGGTGATCTATTGCGTGATCCCACCCGAGCTCGCCGACGAGCTGTACGACAAGATGGTCGAGTACTACAAGGACAACCCGAACGTGACCGTGATCATCGACCGGCGCACCGGCCCGGATCGCCGCAACCGCAAGGGCGGTGGGGACGGCGCTCGCGAGCAGCGCACGATCCGCGACCGTCGCCGGCCGCGTGTGCCCGGCACCTTCCCCGAGACGGACGCTCCGCCCGAGTAAACTCGCCTCCGTGGCACTGACGGGGACGAAGACCTTCCAGAACTACATCGGCGGCGAGTGGGTCGACTCGGCCTCCGGCGAGACGTTCGAGAGCGTCAGCCCCGCGACGGGCGACCGGATCGGCGTCTTTCCGCGCTCGGGCGCCGGGGACGTCGATCGCGCGGTCGAGGCCGCGAAGGCGGCGTTCGAAGAATGGCGCCTCGTACCGGCGCCGAAACGCGGCGAGATCCTCTACCGCTTCGCCGACCTCCTGACGGACGAGAAGGACGAGCTCACGGACCTGATGGCCCACGAGATGGGGAAGGTCAAGGCAGAGGCGGGCGGGGACGTGCAGGAGGCGATCGACATGAGCCTCTACATGGCGGGCGAGGGGCGCCGCCTCTTCGGCCAGACGACCCCGTCGGAGCTGCGCGACAAGTTCAACATGAGCGTGCGCCAGCCGATCGGCGTGGTCGGTGCGATCACGCCGTGGAACTTCCCGATCGCGATCCCCTCGTGGAAGATCGCGCCCGCCCTCGTTTGCGGGAACACGGTCGTCTTCAAGCCGGCGACCGACACGCCCCTGCTCGGTGAGCGGTTCGTCGAGCTGCTCGACGAGGCCGGCCTGCCGAAGGGAGTCCTGAACATCGTGCACGGCGGGGGCGGCGCTGTCGGAGACCGCCTCGTCAAGCATCCGGACGTGCGCGTGATCACCCTGACGGGATCGCGCGAGACCGGGGTGGAGGTGATGCGCAACGCCGCCGACGGACTGAAGCATGTTCATCTCGAGCTCGGCGGCAAGAACGCGATCATCGTTCTCGACGACGCCGATCTCGAGCTCGCGGTCGAGGGGATTCTGTGGTCCGCGTTCGGGACGTCGGGCCAGCGTTGCACCGCTGCCTCGCGGGTGATCGTGCAATCTGGCGCCTACGACAGGCTGGAGATGAAGCTCGTCGATGCTGCGGAGAAGCTCACGCTCGGGCCGGGTTGGGAAGACAGCAGCGACGTCGGGCCCGTCATCAACAAGAGTGCGCTGGAGAAGATCCACTCGTATTCGAAAATCGGCGTCGACGAAGGGGCGCGGCTCCTGACCGGCGGCGAAATCGCGACCGAGGACGGGCTCGACAAGGGGTTCTTCTACCGGCCGACGATCTTCGGCCGAGTCGACCCGCAGATGCGGATCGCGCAGGAGGAGATCTTCGGGCCGACGACCGCGTTGATCCGCGTGCGCGACGTCGACGAGGCGATCCGCGTTTCGAACGGGATCAAGTACGGCCTGTCGTCGTCGATCTTCACACGTGACGTGAACAAGGCGTTCCGTGCGATGCGCGACCTGGAGGCGGGGATCACGTACATCAACGCCGGCACGATCGGCGCCGAGGTACATCTCCCGTTCGGGGGTACGAAGGACACCGGCAACGGCCACCGCGAAGCCGGCCAGGCGGCGCTCGACGTGTTCACCGAGTGGAAGTCGATCTACGTCGACTACAGCGGCAAGCTGCAGAAGGCGCAGATCGACACCGCCGGCTGAGCGCACGAAGAAGGTCGCGGTGATCGGCAGCACCGGGTCGGGGAAGACCACCTTCGCGCGCGCGCTGGCGCAGCGGCTCGGCGTCCCACACGTCGAGCTCGATGCGCTCCACTGGGAGCCGGGCTGGGTCGAGGCGCCGGTCGAAGAGTTGCGCGCGCGGGTAACGGCGGCGCTCGGTGGGGGCGACGGCTGGGTCGTCGACGGCAACTACGGGTCGCGGCTCGGAACGTCGGTCCTCGAACAAGCCGACGAAGTCGTCTGGCTCGACCCGCCGCTGCCGACGTCCTTCTGGCGGTTGCTTCGCCGAACTGTGCGGCGTCTGCGCACGCGCGAGCTGCTCTGGGGCACGAACAGGGAAAGCCTCCGCCAGGCGTTCCTGAGCCGGAACTCGATCCTGGTGTACCTGCTGAAGACGCATCGCCGAGGCCGGAGGCGGCGCGCGGAGTTGGTGGCCGACTATCCCCACGTGAGACTACGCTCCGCGCGCGAGATCGAGCGCTATCTGCGCGAGGCCACGTGAAGGCACGCCTGTCGACCGACGGCGGCGCTCGCGGCAATCCCGGGCCCGCCGCGTTCGGCTACGTGCTGGAGGCGGAGGACGGCCACGTCCTCGCGGCACACGGCGAGGCGATCGGCCGCGCGACGAACAACGTGGCGGAGTACAGCGGCCTGGTCGCAGGCATGGCGCAGGCGGCCGAGCTGGGTGTGCGCGAACTCGAGGTGGTCTCCGATTCGGAGCTGCTGGTGAAGCAGATGCGCGGCGACTACCGGGTCAAGAACGAAGCGCTGCGGGCGCTGTGGGAGCAGGCCAGCGACCTGGAGCGGCGCTTCGCGAAAGTGCGCTACACGGCGGTGCGGCGGGCTCACAACGAGCTGGCAGACCGGCTCGTGAACGAGGCTCTGGACGCCGAAACCTGAGGCTATACTGGCCGCGCGCGGATGTAGCTCAGTTGGCTAGAGCGTCTGCTTGCCATGCAGAAGGTCGTGGGTTCGAGTCCCATCATCCGCTCTTCAGCCCCCGGGAACGGGGGCTCTTTCGTCTAGCGATTAGTCTCCCGCAGTGCCTGTGAGCACCCTCGGCCGAGTCACGCCGCGTTGGTCGGCCTCCCCGGGCGCGGCGCTTGCGGTGATGGGTCTTGCCGTGGCGACCGCCGCCGCTTGGGCGGTGCTGCCGCACTTGGACATGATGACGGCGGCGCCAGCGCTCTTTCTCCTGGCGTGGTCGGTGATGATGGCGGCGATGATGCTGCCGTCGGTGGCGCCGCTGGTGCTGATCCACCCCCGCGGCGGCCGCGCCAGCCTCGTGCTCGGGTACCTGTTCGTGTGGGCTGCGGTGGGCGTCCCCGTCTTCGTTCTCTCACGGATCGTCGACCTGATCGACGTTCCGACGGTCGCCGTGGCGGGCGTGCGGGCGCCTATCAATTCAGCCGCTTCAAGGACGTCTGCCTGCGCGTCTGTCGCAGCCCGCTGGACTTCCTCGCCCTGCGCTGGGGACGGCGCTCGTTGCGACTGGGCGTCGAGCACGGGCTCTATTGCTTCGGGTGTTGCTGGGCGCTGATGGCCGTGCTGGTGGTCGCCGCAACTATGAACCTCGCGGTGGCGGCTGCCATCGCCGCGATTGTCTGCGCCGAGAAGGCTCTTCCGGGCGGTCGTTGGACGAGCCGGGTTACCGGCAGCGGATTGGTCGTGGCGGCGCTTGTGATGTTGACTGACTGAGAGGAGAGCGTGGTGGCTGCAACGGAGACTGCAACGAACTGGGCGTTGAAGGGCACGTTGCTGATCGCATGTAACTGCGACTATGGCTGCCCCTGTAACTTCAACGCGCCTCCGAGCCGCGGGAAGTGTGAGGGGGGGTGGATGTGGCACGTGGACGAGGGGAAGTTCGGTGAGGTCAGCCTGGACGGTCTCTCCCTGGCCGTGTTTTGCGATTGGCCAGGGGCGATCCACGAGGGCGGCGGCAGAGCGATCTCTCTCTACGACGAGCGAGCTGACGAGGCGCAGGCTGAGGCAATCGAGGCCCTCGTGCGCGGCGGGCACGGCGGTCCCTGGGGGATCTTCATCAACACGTACGAATTCCAGGACGTTCGACCCGCATCGTTCGAGCTCCACCTCGACGACCTCGCGTCGACGGCCAAGATCGGCGACTCGGTCGAGCTCGAGCTGGCGACGATCAAGAACCCCGTGACGGGCGCCGAGGCTCGTCCGCGGGCGATCCTCCCCGAGGGACTCGTGTGCAAGGAGATGTCGCTGGGAGCGTCGTCGAAGTACAGGGTGAACGATCGGATCAGCTACGACCACAGCGGCCAGTACGCCGCAATCGCACCATTCGCGTACTCGGCCCCGTAGGCGTCGCGACAAGCACGGGCAGATCTAAGATGGGCGGCGTGAACGTCCCCGAAGCGCCTGTCGAGTTGACTGAGCATGGCCTCGTGTGCAAGGGCGACGGCTGGTTCGTCGTGAACGCGCGCGAGCTGCGGTGGTACGAGTCGGAAGGCTGGGGCAGGTTCTCGAACTTCGGCGGCGACACGGTCTTCGAGCAGCTCGGGTTCGGGATCACGGTGCTCGGGCCGGGCCAGCCGCTGTCGATGTACCACTGGGAGACCGACCAGGAGGACTTTCTCGTCCTCTACGGTACGGGGACGCTGATCGTCGAGGGGCATGAGCGGCCACTGCGGCAGTGGGACTTTGTCCACTGCCCTCCGTACACGGGACACACGATCGTCGGCGGGCCGTGCGTCGTCCTAGGCGTCGGCTCGAGGGAGCGCCACACCGAGATCGGTCCCGACGGGCGCCGCCGCGGGCGTGCCGACGGCGGCGCGTACGCCGTCGACGAGACGGCGATGCGGTACGGGGCCGGCATCGAACCGGGAACCGCCCAGGACGAGGCATATGCACGCTTTCCGCCGCGCACGCCGGTGCGCTACGGCGGATGGCTCGACGGGTTGTAATACCGGCCGGGTTTCACTGAACTCGCCCTCGAGCCGATAGTGATGGCGTGAGGTTTCCACGGAGAGTTCAGCTGCTTGGATGGGCACTGCTGGTGGTTGCCATCCCATTCCTGATCTTCGACCCCGGCTCGCGACCGAATCCACATGTGCTCGTCGTTGGAGTCGGCGTCGGTGCGATGCTCGGAATCGCGGGTGGACTGGTCTTCAGGTCCTTCGTCCCGTTGGAGCGGCGGCTCCAGATCATCAGGTCTCTGAACCCGCGGCTCGCTCGTCACCTGATACCGGCACCTAAGAACGACAAGGATTAGCCAGCCGTATGCTGGGGCTGACATGAGCGACAGCGATCAGCTGAGGCGGATCGAGACATTCCTCTACGACGGCGACGGAAACCGCACCGACGACGAAGCCCTTGCGGTGCGCGGCGAAACCGTCGAGCTCGATCCTGACGGACGTGTCATTGCCCGCCATGCACATGACGCGCTGAGTTGGGAGGTCGACCCGATCTCGCTCGAGGGCGACGCCGGTGAGCTCGCGACGCGCCCTCGGCACGACGAAGACCAGTCCTAGCGCTCGTCGAGCTCGCCGAGCCGCGCGATGTTCGCGGCCTCGTCGGGATCCGGCGCCTCGACGCTGAGCCACGCGTCGACGATCGCGCGTGCCGTCTCGGGCGCGGTCCGCTTCAACGACATCACCAGCACGGCCCCCTCGGCGATCCAGGGCTCCCAGGCGAGTGCAGCCCGCACGCCGGGCACCTTGTTCGCCGCCATCGACGTCCCCGTGCCCGTCCAGCAGAACAGCATGCCCTGATCGGCTTCACGGCCCGCCACCGCACGTGCAACGCGCGCGGCCACTTCAGGCCACTGCTCGCGCGCGAGCACCGTGACGTCGTGGCCTCGCGACTGCAGCTCTTCGACAACCGTGTCGACCACCGGCCCTTCGTCGTCTGCCCCAACCACGATCCGCATCTCCTGAAGCTTGCCCGATACCACTTTCGGCAAGGCGCGTGGCATACTCGGAGGAGTCAACAACCGGGGGTGCGGCACCCCGCCACCGCACTCATGGGTCTCAGCCAACACGTCTGGTCCCGGGCACTGGCCCCGGCGAGCTCGCGCTCCACACAGCGCGTGCACCTCGATGCGAGCTCACGCGCGGCATTCGCCGTCTGGGTTCCTGTCGCGCTCCTCGGCGCCGCCGGGCTTGCGCTCGCGGTCGGTTGGCTCGCGTCGGGCCACATCACGTGGAACGACGGCGCAGGCATCGTGCTCTTGATCGCCGCGGCAACGCTCGCCGAGGCGTTCCCGGTTCCGATCGAAGGAGTCGCCGTGGGGTCGACATCTCTGGCGACGATCTTCCTCGTCGCGGGCGCGACGATCTACGGCTGGGCCGCGGCGGCCGTCGCCGGCTTCCTCGCAATGGCGCTCGTCGAGCTCGGACGACGCCGGCCGTTCAGTCGCGTCGCGTTCAACTCCGGTGTGTACGTGCTCGCTGGTATCGCCGCGGGCGGCGCGGCGGCGGGACTTCAGGACGGCACGCTGCGCGGCCTCGCGCTCGGAGCGATCGCCGCGTTCATCGCGTTCTACGTCGTGGACATCACGCTCCTGGCGGCTGTCGTGACGCGCTCGCGAGGAATCGCGTTCCCGCCGGCGCTGCGCAGCTACCTCCAGCTGACGTTCGTGCCGTTCGCCGTGATGGCCTCGCTCGCGGTGATCCTGGTCGTGCTGTGGGACCGCTCGCCCTTCGTCGCCGTCGTGCTCGTCGGCCCTCTGGTCGCGACCGCGTTGTACCAGCGCTGGATTCACGGCGCGTTGAGCCGCTTGCGGGAGTTCGACCGCCTCAAGGACGAGTTCATCACGATCGTGTCCCACGAGCTCCGCACGCCACTGACGTCGGTCTACGGGGCCGCCTTGACGTTGGAGCAGCAGACGCTCGACGAAGAGCGCACGCAGGCGCTGCTCGAGATCATCTCGACTGAGGCGGCGCGGCTCTCACGGCTCCTCGACGACATCCTGTGGGTCAGCCGGCTCGACTCCGGACGGGCGCGGCCCTTCATCACACGGGTGGAACCGTTGCCTTTGACAGCAGAGGTCGTGGATGCAACGCGCACGCACCTTCCACACGGGCTGTCCCTCGAATTGCTGCACGATTCGGCGCCACCGGACGTCGCCGCAGACCCGGACAAGTTGCGGCAGGTGCTCGTGAACCTGGTCGAGAACGCCGTCAAGTACTCGGACGAGGGACGCATCGAGGTGGGTTTGCACGGTCGGAACGGGAAGGTTCGCTTCAGCGTCCGCGACGAGGGGCCCGGCATCCCGCCCAGCCAGCGGGAGCGGGTCTTCGAGAAGTTCTACCGGCTCGACCCGAACATGACTCGGGGTGTGGGCGGTACCGGCCTCGGCCTCTACATCTGTCGCCAACTGATCGATTCGATGCACGGACGAATCTGGGTCGAGTCCGTGCCCGGCGAAGGATCGACCTTCAGCTTCGAGCTTCCGGTCGCGCGGACCTCCTGATCCCCCTCTGAGGGGAGCGTCGGCGGCGTCTCGATGCCGATCAAAAGGGGTCCCCCGCCAACCTCCACCTCAAGGAGACTCGACATGCGGCTCGTGAACTGGTTCGTCCGCATCGCCGTCCCCCTCGCGCTCATGGCTGCCGCCGTCTTCGGCGCCGGCTGGAAATGGGACAGGTTCCCGCACTGATGATCGCTGGACGCCCGGTCTTCCGGGCGTTCACCCTTTCGAGGGATGCCGCAGGAGTCACAAAACCTGCACACTCGATGGGAAGAGGCACAGACATCCACGCGTGACACCGGTGCGGCCCCGGGGGTCTGAGAAAAGGGGGGAACCGATGAAACGCCTGTACGCCGTCCTGAGCCTCATCCTGCTTGTCACCGTCCTCGTCCTTCCGGCGATCGCTCGTGCAGATGATCCTGATCCGGGGCCGGCACCGACCGGCTGGACGTGGGACGAGTCGGGCGCTCAGACGCCTGACGGCTGGACCTGGGACGAGGCGTAACCGCGTTTGGAGACGGGCCGCGGGGGCACGTTGTCCGAACGGGCACGTCCGACAACAAGCGCTTCAACCACTTCCGCGGGGAACGTTCGCCGCGATTCGCGCATCCGTCTGAGTTAGAGCTCGCACATCTCCTCGATGCAAGCGGGATTCCGTGGCTCTACGAGCCGCACACGTTCGTGCTCGAACACGACGACCACGGCAACGTCGTCGAGGCCTTCACCCCCGACTTCTACCTGCCGGAGGCCGGCATGTACGTGGAATGCACGACCGCGCAGCCCTGGTTGATGGCACGCAAGCGCCGCAAGGTACGGAAGGCGCGCGAGCTACACGATCTGATCATCACGCTCCATGAGGGCCACGACTTCGAGCGCCTGCGCCGCCGCCACGCGGATTGGAAGAAGGAGAGAGGTTAGTGTTGGCCGGTGCGGGTCTACTTTTCGGGACCGCTCTTCACCCCTTACGAGCGGTCGTTCATCGAAGACTGCGCAGCGCGCCTGCGCGCTGACGGGATCGAGGTCTTCGTCCCGCACGAGAACGCGCTCGCCTCAGCGGACACCTCACCCGCCACGATCTTCGCGAAGGACTGGGACGGCCTCTCGAAGGCCGACGCGGTCGTCGCGCTGCTCGACGGTCCGCTCGTCGACGACGGCACCGCCTGTGAGATCGGCATCTTCTACGCCCTGATGCAGGCGGATCCGGCGAAGAAGGGCATCGTCGGCCTGCTCACAGATCTGCGCAGCACGCTCGGACACGAGGGACACGGGCTCAACCTCTTCGTGCACGGCTGCATCGAAGACGGGGGCAAGATCTGCGGCAGCCTCGACGAGGTCGTTGCCACCCTCGACGGCTGGCAGGATTAGGCGCCGCTCCGCCCGCCGCACGTCAACCTCGGGTCTCGGCGCATAGGCTTTCGTTCGCGGTGAAACGGCCGGTCAGAGCGGGGGCGTTCGTCCTCGGAATCGTCGGGCTGCTCGTCCTCGTGGCGATGGCGGCGCGCGGTGGTCATCCCACGACAGGCGGCCGCGTCTCGAGCAGGCCGATCCCGAACACCGTCCAGGACAGCCTCGTCACTGCTCGTGCTCGCGGCGATCGTGATCGGGTTCTTCCGCTACCGACACCGCTGGAAGGAGAAGCCGTCCAACTGGCTCGCGAACTTCCTCCTCGTGACGGTGCTGATGCTGGTCGCCACGGTGATCGGCTACTACGGGATGACGCACAGCAACCTTCGGCACCGCATCGCAAAGGCACAGTCGCAGCAGAGCGGGGGCAGCGGTAGCTCTGGGGCGCGACGTCGGCCGCAGACTGTCCCCACCCGCGAGGCGAACTTCCAATGGCCGGTTGCGCTGGCCGTCGGCGGTCTGCTGCTGCTCGGGGGCGTCCTGATCTACGTCAGAGGTCGACGTCCGCCTGCGGGCGCAGGGGAGGACGAGAGCCTCGAGGCGGCGATCGCGGCGACGGTCGAGACGACGATCGACGACCTCCGCAGAGAGCGGGACGCGCGTCGCGCAGTGATCGCCGCGTACGCGCAGATGGAGCGGACGCTCGGCGCGCATGGCCTCCGTCGCAATCCCGCGGACGCTCCCGCCGAATATCTCGCACGCATTCTGCGCGGGCTGCACGTACGCGACAGCGCCGTGCGAACGCTGACGGACCTGTTCGAATATGCGAAGTTCAGCCCGCACGAGATCGACGACGCGATGAAGGAGGACGCAATCGCTGCGCTGCTCGCGATCCGCGACGACCTCCAACGGCAGGAGGCGCTCGCGGCATGACCGGGATCACGGCACGCGCGGTCAAGGTCGGGCTGGCGGTCAGCGCGGCCGCCGGCATCGTCGCCCTCACGAGCTCGGGCGGGCACGTGCTCCTGCTCGACGTCTACCTGTTGTGCATGGGCGGCGTGCTCTTGCTCGCGCTCGTGCGCACGACCCGCGCGCAGGCCCCGGCGCCTCGGGGATCATTGTTCGATCGCGCCGTCGCGGCGATGCGCAGGCGACCGCCGGACTCCGGCGACCCGGCTCTCGTACGCGAGCTCGAGCTCTCGACGTACAACGCCTTCCACCTGCACGCCCGCCTGCGCCCGGTGTTCCGCGACATCGCGGCCCCATCGGCTGCGCGCACGCTACGGAGTCGACCTCGACCGCGAGGCCGGTCGCGCGCGTGAGCTCGTCGGAGCGCAGGCGTGGGAGCTCGTGCGCCCCGAGCGGCCGCCGCCGGAGGACCGCCTTGCACGCGGGCCGGCCCTGGCGGACCTCGCCCGCGTGATCGACGAGCTGGAGGCGATCTAGTGCTGAGCATCGAGGAAGCCGCCGCCAGCGCAGACCGCGTCCTTGTCGAGATCGAGCGCGCCGTCGTCGGCAAGCGCGACGCCCTCGAGCTGGTGCTGCTCGGGTTCCTCGCGGACGGCCACGTCCTGATCGAGGACTTCCCGGGCCTCGCCAAGACGCTGATCGCGCGTTCGTTTGCGCAGGCGTTCGACATGGAGTTCGCCCGCATTCAGTTCACGCCGGATCTGATGCCCTCCGACGTCACCGGCTCGTCGGTGTACAACCAGCGCACCGGCGACTTCGAGTTCCGGCCCGGCCCGATCTTCACGAACCTCCTCCTCGGTGACGAGATCAACCGCGCGCCGCCGAAGACGCAGGCGGCGCTGCTCGAGGCGATGCAGGAGCGCCAGGTCACGATCGAAGGCCGGACGAACGTGCTGGAGCGGCCGTTTCTCGTCGTGGCGACGCAGAACCCGATCGAGTACGAGGGGACGTATCCGTTGCCCGAGGCGCAACTGGACCGCTTCCTGCTGCGCCTCGGGGTGGGCTATCCCGGCCGCGACGACGAGTGGGCGCTGCTCGAGCGTCGCGTCGAGCGCGCGGTGGACGACGTGGAGCTGACTGCGGTGACCGACCGTCCCGGCCTGCTGGAGATGCAGCAGGCGCTCGAGCAGGTGCACGTCTCGCCCGCCGTGGGCTACTACATCGTCGACGTCGTCGCCGCGACACGCGCAAGCCAGCGCGCGCAGGTCGGTGCCAGCCCGCGCGGCGCGCTTGCGCTCCTCAAGCTGTCACGCGCGAAGGCGGTCCTCGACGGTCGTGACTTCGTCACGCCGGACGACGTGAAGGCAGTGGCCGTGCCGGCGCTGTCGCACCGCTTGATGCTGAAGCCGGAGCTGTGGGTCCAGCGCGTGCGTCCGGAGGACGTCGTCCGAGAGGTGCTCGAGACCGTTCCGACGCCCGCAGCCGAGGATCTCGCCGCGCCGCGGTGACGCACGCGGCGACACCGAAGCTCGGTGCATATGCCGGCCTGGCCGCCCTCGGCCTCTTGGGCGCGCTCGCGACCCGCCGACCCGAGCTCGTCGTGCTCGCGGCGCCCTTCGCCCTTTCCGCTGCCCTCGGCTTGCTGCTCGCACGGCGGCCGCAGCTCGACGCGACCGTCGAGCTCGCGGTTGACCGTGCGCTCGAGGGCGACGAGCTCGAGCTCCGCGTGCAGCTCCAAGCCGATGCCGGCGCCGAGCGGGTCGAGGTGCTGCTCGAGCTCCCACGCGAGCTCGTGGTCGAGGACGGCTACAACCCCGTGCTCCTGCGTCTGCGCGACGGTGAGCGCCGCGACCTGTTGTTCCGCGTGCGTTGCACGCGCTGGGGCGGGTTCCGCGTCGGCCGCATCTACGTGCGGGCGTCTGACGCCTTCGGCCTCTTCCGGCACGAGACCGTTCTCGACCGGCGGGTCCCGCTGAAGGTCTATCCGGCGGAGGAGAGCGTTCGAAACCTGCTACGGCCGCTCGAGACACAGGTGTTCTCCGGCAACCACGTCGCGCGACAGAAAGGGGAGGGAATCGAGTTCGCGGACCTGCGGCCGTTCGTGCCGGGCGACCGCATTCGCCGCGTCAACTGGCGCGCGAGCGCACGGCGCGGGGAGCTGTGGGTCAACGAGCACCACGCGGAGCGGAACGCCGACGTCGTCATCCTGCTGGACTCGTTCGCGGAGGTGCGGCGCGGCGACCGCACGACGCTCGATCCCGCCCTGCGCGCCGCGGCCAGTCTTGCGGCGCGCTATCTCCGGCAGAAGGATCGCGTCGGCTTCGTCGCCTTCGGCGGCTTCCTCAACTGGCTGCTGCCCTCGACCGGGACGAGCCAGCTCTACCGCATCGTCGACGCGATGCTCGACACGCAGATCGTGCTCAGCTATGCCTGGAAGGACATCGACACGGTGCCGCGCCGGACGTTGCCGCCGCAGGCGCTCGTCCTTGCGCTCACACCCTTGCTCGACGAGCGCTCCCAGGCTGCGCTGCTCGACCTGCGCGGTCGCGGGTTCGATCTCGTCGTGATCGAGATCTCGCCGCTTTCCTTCCTGTCGACGCCGGAAGGCGAGCTCGCGGAGCTCGGGCATCGGCTCTGGCGTCTGCGGCGAGAGGCCGTCCGCGGCCGGTTCGAGCGTGCGGGGATACCCGTTGCCGTGTGGGGCGACGAGTCCTCACTCGCGGCTGCGCTGGAGGAGGTGAGCACATACCGGCGACAGGCCCGAGCCGTGCACGCCTAGCGACGGCGCTGCTCACGATTGCGCTCACTGCGGGGATCGTGATCTATGCCGTGGCCGCGGGCGATCGCCTGCCCGCCGTTGTTGCGGCCGTCGGCACCGCCGGTTGCGCCCTGACCGCGCTTGCCCTGCCAGGACGCTGGCCGTCGTTGCTGCCGGCCGGCCTGGCCGGCGTCGGCGGCGGCTACGGCGTCTTGGTCGGCCTTCACAGCGGCGTCGCTAACGGCGCGGCCCCGGCCGTCGCCGCCGCGCTGTTCGCCGCCGCCGAACTGGGCTTCTGGTCGCTCGAGCGCGGTGCGGCCCGGTACGAGCGCCCGGCGCTCGTGCGCCGGCTGCTCGGCATCGCCGGGGGCGCCGTCGCGACGGCGCTCGTCGGCAGCCTGGTGCTGGCGGCGGCCTCCGGGGTCAGCGGTGGTGTCGGCCTCGAGGCCGTGGGAGTCGCCGCGGCCGCGCTGACGCTCGCGGCGATCGCATTCCTGGCGTCGCGCTCGTCAGTCTGAGATCTCGTCGGCGTCGCCGCTGGACGTCTTCGCCCACGGCTCGCCGTCGCTGCTGCTGTCGAGCTCGTCCTGGTCCTGGGCCTGGTCCTCGGGGCGGTCGCCGGGCTCTTCCAGCTCGTCGTCGAAACGCTTCTCGCTCATGCTCTCACTCTTCACCGAGTGCGTCCGCAAGCAAACCGCAGGCGTAGGCCCGCCAGACGAGATCCGGGTCGCCGAGCGCCTCGAGGACGTCGGAGGCCGCAAGCAGAGCCCCGCGCCGCTCCGGCGAGTCGAGGTCACCGGCGAGCTCGCGCACGGCCGGATCGTCGAGCGTCGGCTCGCGGTGCAGGTCACCTCCCGCCGCGAACACGAGCAGCGCGCGTCGCACAGCCGCGTTTCGTTCCTCGTCGCTCAGCGGGACGTGCTGTCCTGCGAGGTAGGCCGTGACGACGAGGTCGACGTCGTCAGTCGTTCGGACACTCTCCTTCGCACCGACGTCAGACGGTGTGCTCGTCGGCGACCGCGAGCGCTTCGTCGAGGATCGAGATCCCCTCCTCCAGCTCGTCGCGCGTGATCGTCAGCGGCGGGCAGACCATGAC
>VAXY01000141.1:0-2347 GCA_005885085.1 Actinomycetota bacterium
GCGCCGGTGAACGCGAACGGACCCCAGTTGTGGTAAGGCGAGATCGAGTCGTAGGGATCGGGCACGGAGACGAGATACGGCACGGCCGCCCCCCAGACGTCTTCCGCGGACGCGGTCCGGCCGCCCGAGGTCGAGAAGAAGTACGTCTTTGCGGCCTGTCCCTCGTAGAGCACGACCTTGCCGGCCGTCGCATCCACGGCGGCGTTCGTCGACGGCTTCTCGTGCTCGAGCCCGAGGTACACCTGGCTGCGCGTGTCCGGATAGAGGTCGAATGCCCCGGCCCTGCGCGTGGCCAGTGCGTACGAGCGCGCGACCACGGCCTGTGCCTTCAACGCCTCCGGATGCCACGTGAACGGCATCTCCGACGGGACGACGCCGTACAGGTACTGCTCGAGGCCGACCATGTTGATCGCCCGGAGTTTTCCGTCGACGACGTCGACCTGGATCGAGCCGCGATAGAGATGCTTCAGCTGCAGCGGCGACGAGCCGGGCTGGAAGAGCAAGGGCCCCGGCAGCGCGCGCGCCGTCGCTTCCCCGTCGACCTTCAGCTTCAGTGCCGGTGTCAGGGTGTAGCTTCCGGCGGTGACGTCGCGCACGGCACCGGTGGCGTCGCGCACGCGAAAGTCGGCGGCCGACCCGAGGGGGAACGTCGACACTCCGCTCGTCAGCAGCACGCGTACCTTGGAGACGGGCGCGGCGCCGAGCTCCGTGCCGGGGAAGTAGTGCAGGACGATCTTCGCGTAACCGACACCTTTCTGCGCGTAGCCGTAGGCGCCGTACTGGCTCATGCCGACGCCGTGACCCCAGCCGTGTCCCGTGACCACGAACGTCGCCGTCCCCGTGGCGGCGGCCGTCTTCTGCACGCGTGCAGGGGCCGCCGGACCGGTGCCGAGCAGGAGGACGGAGGCGATTGCGAGCGTTCGACGCATCGAGCTGGCCCCAGCGAGGACTCGGACGAGGCTAGCAAAGCGGCTCGTGTGCAGCGGCCTTCTTTACGGAACGCTGATCTCATCGTTTGGACGAGCATGTACGGGGCAAACTCGTGCCGACGTCTGTGGGGGTGAGGACGGACATCCTTCCGGCCCGATACCGCAACCCGGAGCAGATCGGGCGCGGTGGAATGGGCGATATCTACCGCGCGACCGACGCGGTTCTGGGACGCGACGTCGCGGTCAAGATCCTCGCCGACCGGTACGCGCAGGACAGCTCGGTACGTGAGCGGTTCACACGAGAGGCGCTCGCCGCGGCGCGGCTCTCCGGCGAGCCGAACACGGTGACGATCTTCGACGTCGGCGAGCATCACGAGCGGCCGTACATCGTGATGGAGTACCTAGGCGGCGGGTCGCTCGACGACGTCTTGCGCAAGGGAGGTGCACAGCAGCCTCGACGGGTGCTTGCCTGGCTCGAGCAGGCGGCGTTGGCACTCGACGCTGCGCACCGAAAGGGCGTTGTCCACCGCGACGTCAAACCGGCCAATCTGATGCTCGACCGTAACGGCAACGTCCACGTCGCCGACTTCGGAATTGCGAGCGCGGCCGGGATGGAGTCCTTGACGATGACGGGCACGGTGCTCGGCACGGCCGGCTACCTCTCGCCCGAGCAGGCGCAGGGTGAGCGCGCGACACCGGCGAGCGATCGATACGCACTCGCAGTGGTGGCGTTCGAGCTCCTGACGGGTGAGCGGCCGTATGCCGCCGACAGCCCGACGGCGGAGGCCGCGGCGCACGTGACCGCACCGGTGCCGTCGGTGTCGCGCAGGGCCGATGTGCCGCGCGAGCTCGACGCGGTCTTCGCTCATGCGCTGGCGAAAGACCCCTCACGCCGCTTCGCGACGTCCGCCGACTTCGTGGCCGCGCTGAGCGCGGCCTTCGCGGAGGCCGCGGGACGCACCGGGCCGCTCGCGGCGGTCGCGGCGGCGCCGACTGCCGTGACGCGGACGCTGCCGTCCCCGCGAGGAGCTCGCAATCCCTGGCCGCTGCTGCTGGCCCTGATCGCCGTGGGCGCGCTCGCGGGCGCAGCGGTCGCCTACCTGGTCACGCGCGACGGCGGGGCTCCGGCGAGAGTGGTCACGCAGGTCCAGACGGTGACGACGCAAGGCCGCGTGACGACCGTCGAGAAGCCGGTCACCGTGACGACGTCGCCGGGGGTTCCCGGGCAGTCCGTGCCGCCCGGCCAGAGCGGCGAGGCCCTGAACGACGCCGGCTACGCAAAGATGCAGGCGGGCGACTACGAGGGCGCTTTACCGCTGCTCGAGGCAGCGGTGCGCAAGCTCGAGGGCACCGGCAAGCTGTACGAGGCCTACGCGAAGTACAACCTCGCCTACACGCGCCTCCAGCTCGGCAACTGC
>VAXY01000141.1:2549-8687 GCA_005885085.1 Actinomycetota bacterium
GCTCCCAGCCGAGCGCGCGCAGCCTCGTCGCGTCCAGCGAATAGCGGCGGTCGTGGCCGGCGCGGTCTTCAACGTGGCGGATCAGCGCCGGGTCCGTGTCCAGGTGTTCGATGATCAGACGGGCGAGCTCCGCGTTCTCGTGCTCCTCGTTCGCGGCGACGTTGTACACCTCGCCGGGCCGCCCTTCCTGCAACACGAGCTCGATCGCGGCGCAGTGATCGTCGACATGGAGCCAGTCGCGCACCTGCCGCCCGTCGCCGTAGAGGGGCAGTGCGTCTCCGTCCAGCGCGTTCGTCGCGAACAGGGGCAGGATCTTCTCCGGGTACTGGTTCGGCCCGTAGGTGTTGGAACCGCGCGTGACCGATGCGTTGACGCCGAAGGTACGCACGCCCGCGAGCACCTGGAGGTCGCCGCCGGCCTTCGAGGCGCTGTACGGACTCGACGGGCGCAATGGATCGTCTTCGCGCGACGACCAGCCCGGTTCGACGTCCCCGTACACCTCGTCGGTCGAGACATGCACGAAGCGTGCGCTCAGCTCGCGCGCGGCCTGCAGGAGGACGAGCGTCCCGAGCACGTCCGTGCGGACGAAGTCCTCCGGCCCCAGGATCGACCGGTCGACGTGCGTCTCGGCCGCGAAATTGACGATCGCTTCGACTCTGCCCAACTGGTCGACGTTCTCGCGCACGGCGATGTCGCCGCGGTGGCACTCGACACCGGGCGGCAGATTGGCCGGGTTCCCGGCGTACGTGAACTTGTCGAGCACGACGACGTCCTCGCCGGCGGCGAGCATCCGTTTGACGAAATGCGAGCCGATGAAGCCCGCCCCGCCGGTGACCAGGAGGCGCACGGCGTCACGGTATAGACTCCTGCCGTCGTCGAGGCAACGGAGCCTCGGGTGCGTTGCTCGCGCCTGAGGCTCTTCGCATTTAGGGGTCTGACCCCTCGGGGTCTGACCCCAGCAGTTCGGTTTACAGGGAGGAGCTCATGGTGCAGGTGGAGACGAAGAACAGGGCGACGTCCAGCGAGGACTCGCGGAGGCAGGTGCGGGAGCGCATCGAGCAGGAGCGCGTCGAGTTCGTCCTGCTCTGGTTTTCCGACATCGAGGGGCATCTCAAGAGCTTTGCCGTGACGCCGAGCGAGATCGAGGATGCGCTCGACGATGGGATGGGATTCGACGGCTCGTCGATCACCGGCTTCAACGCGATCGAGGAGTCGGACATGGTCGCGATTCCGGATCCGGAGACGTTCCAGCTGATGCCCTGGAAGGAAGGCGAGACGAAGGTCGCGCGGATGATCTGCGACATCGTCACCCCCGACGGGAAGCCGTACGAGGGTGACCCGCGCTACGTCCTGAGGCGCGCCTTGGAGCGCATGACGTCGCTCGGGTTCGACACGTTCAACGTCGGGCCGGAGCTCGAGTACTTCCTCTTCCGCGACGACAAGGGCACCGAGACGCTGGACGAGGGCGGTTACTTCGCCATGACGACGCTCGACGCGGCGAGTGAGCTGCGACAGGAGACGGTGCGCGCGCTCGAATCGATGGGTATTCCGATCGAGTACGTACACCACGAGGTCGGTCCGTCACAGCACGAGATCGACATGCGCTACGCCGACGCCTTGTCGATGGCCGACCACACGGTCACGTACCGCTTGATCGTGAAGGAGATTGCGAAGAAGGCCGGCTTCCATGCGACGTTCATGCCGAAGCCGATCTTCGGCGAGAACGGCTCGGGGATGCACACGCACCAGTCGCTGTTCAAGGACGGACGCAACGCGTTCTTCGACTCGGGCGACGACTGGCACCTGTCGGACGCGGGCAAAGCGTTCATCGCCGGGCAGCTGCGCCACGCGCGGGAGATCAGCGCCGTCTTCGCCCAGTGGGTGAACTCGTACAAGCGGCTCGTGCCCGGCTACGAGGCGCCGGTGTACGTCGCGTGGTCGCAGCGGAACCGCTCGGCCCTGATCCGCATCCCGCTGTACAAGCCGGGAGCCGAGCAGGCGACGCGCGCGGAGATCCGGTGTCCTGATCCGGCCTGCAACCCGTACCTGACGTTCGCCGCGCTCCTCCACGCGGGCTTGGAGGGGATCGAGCAGGGTTACGAGCTGCCGGAGCCGATGGAGACGAACCTGTACCACCTGACGCCCGAGCAGCGCCGGGAGCGGGGCATCGTCTCGCTGCCGGAGACGCTCGGGGAGGCGATCGACGAGCTGTCCCGGTCGGAGCTCGCGCGCAAGGCGCTCGGGCCGCACATCTTCGACCGCTATGTGGAGCTCAAGCGCAAGGAGTGGGACGACTACCGCGTCCAGCTCACCGAGTGGGAGCTCGGCAAGTACTTGTCCGTGCTCTGAGAAAGAGAGAGAATCAGACCCGGTCCCGCGAGCTCTGCGGCCTGCGGGATCCAACTGACGGCCGACTGCGAGCTGTTGCGATTTCGCACAGCTCGTGGTCGTTCAGGGCTCGAACGAACTGCTGGGGTCAGACCCCGCCGGGGTCAGACCCCTAAAGGAAGCGGCGGATTGCTTCGCGCGCGACACGGAGGCCCACGACGCGGCTCGTCGGATCGACTTCCGCGATTGTGTCCGCCGGGACGAGGCGGCGCTGGCGCGAGAGGAAGCCGCTCTTCACCGAGAGGGCGTCCGGAACGTCGGGGAGCGTGCCGTACATCGGGCACTCGACTTTTCCGACGACGCGGCCGCGGTTGTCAGCGACGAGAAAGCCGGTCGTGGCAGTCAGGTTCAAGGGAAGAGCTGACACGTTCGGAACCTATTCTCCGTCTCTAAGGAAATTCCGCTTCCCACGTAAGGGTTCTGTAAGGCATTCCGGCGGTGAACACCCTCGCCGGCCGGTTTACTCTCCTGTGGTCATCCAAAAGAGGAGGAGCTTGAACAGCGCGTTTCGCATCTGGGCCTCGCTCGTCTCCCTCGCGATCATCGTGCAGGTCGGGCTGGCCGCGTACGGCGCCTTCAACGCCGTCGACAAGTCGGACGACAAAGGGGCGATCGGGAAGAACGCGGTCTCGAACGGGTTCGACGCCCACACCGTCCTGGGGTACGCCATTGTCGCCGCAGCAATCGTCCTGATCGTGCTCGCCGTTGCGACCCGCCGCGCGGCGCCGAGCCGACTACGGTGGAGCGGGCTCGTCCTCGGTCTGCTCGTCGTTCAGATCCTCTTGGCGGCGGCAGGTGACGCCGCTGCGTGGCTCGGCATCCTGCACGGGATGAACGCGCTGGCGATCGCGGGGTTCGCCGGGAGCCTGGCCGGCCGCGAGTGGGCCGCATTCCGCGGAGCCACCCGCCCGGCGCCCTGAGTCGCGTTGGTGGACGTCCGAGAGCGCCATCTGCGCCTCCTCACCGAGACGATTGCGGCGGTCAACTCGACGCTCGATCTCGAGGAGGTGCTCGGGCTCGTCGCAAGCAAGGTCGCGGACGTCCTCGGCGCCGACGCGTGTTTCGTCTACCTCTACGACGAACAGAGCGACGAGCTCGTCCTCCGTGCCACGCACGGAACGAGTGTGGAGGAAATGACGAAGCGCCCCCGCATGCGCCCCGGTGAGGGGATCACCGGCGCCGCCGCCGCCGAGGGGAGGCCGATCATGATCCCCGCCCAGGCCCACCTGGATCCGCGCTTCAAGCTGTTCTCGAACCTGCCGGAGGACCAGTATGAGTCGATCCTCGCCGTTCCGATCGTCGCACGCGAGCGGCTCGCAGGGGCATTGAACGTCCGCACGATCGAACCCCGGGAATTCACGCACGACGAGATCGAGCTCGTCGTTGCGATCGCCGCGCAGGTGGCGCAGACGATCGAGCATGCCCAGCTCTATGCACAGGCGCAGCGACGGGTCGCCGAGCTCGAAGCCCTCGCGAAGATCTCCGAGGCGGTGTCCGAGTCGCTCTACCTCGAGGAGTCCCTCGAGGCGATCGTGAAGACGACGATGGAGGCGGTCGGCGCCACCGGCGCAGCGCTCGTGCTCGAGGACGGGAACGTTGCCTGGCCGGAAGGACGCGCCGGGGCGCAAGCGGTCCGGCTACCGCTGCGATGGAAGCGTCGCCAGATCGGCGAGCTCGTCTGTGACCGCGACACGCCGTTCACCGCGGACGAACGGGCGTTGCTCGCGTCGATTGCGCACCACGCGGCCGTCGCGCTGGAGCACGGACGCGCAGTGATGCGCGGCGTGCTCGCGCAAGAGATCCACCACCGCGTGAAGAACAACCTACAGACCGTCGCGTCGTTGCTGCGACTGCAGGCGCAGTCGGCCGATGCCGATCCGCGCAAGGCGCTCGAGGATTCCGTCAATCGCATCCTTGCGATCGCGGCGGTGCACGAAGTGCTGACCGAGCAGCGTGAGGAGGTCGTCGAACTGCGTGACCTGATCGACAGGCTCCGCGCGATGCTGGTGCAGGGCCTTGCGGCCGGGAAGCAGGTGCAGGCGCAGCTGGAGCCCGTGTCGCTTGCGGGCAGCCGGGCGACCGCGCTCGCGCTCGTGTTCAGCGAGCTGCTGCAGAACGCCCTCGAGCACGGGGGCGAGGAGGTCGAGATCATCCTCTCGCAGCGGAACGGTGAGGTCGTGCTCGCGATTGCCGACGACGGCGGCGGCATCGACAGCGAGGCCTCCGGGACCGGCCTGTCGATCGTGCGTGCGCTGGTCCGCGACGAGCTACAGGGCCGGCTGGACCTCCGCAACGACGGCGGCACGCGCGCCGAAGTACGATTCCCGGCGTCCTCCTAGTGAGCCAGGCAATCGAGTGACCCAAGACAGAGCCGGAGCGTAAGCCAGGCGAAGCCGGCTTACGCGGAGGCGAACTAATGCGAGGCGGCAACGCGAAGCATTGCCGCGCCGCACAAAAGAGAACGATCGCCCGCCACCCTAGGAGTGTGCGGGCTCTGCCCGCGCACGTTCGCGCGAAGCGCAGTACCTGAATGAACGGCAGAAGCGCAGCTTCTGCCGTTATCTGACGCCGCCGTCCCCCCCAGCGGGGCGGGACCACCAGGCGTCGTCACCGGCCGACATCGCGCCCTGCAGCTGGTCGACGTAGCTGACGAGATCGCGTTCGCGCCGGTCGAGCGTCTGCTCGAGCTCTTCGAGCTCGGTGCGCCAGCGTTCGATCTTGTCTTCGCGGATCTGCACGTCGGCCTCGAACTCGGCTTCGCGTTGCAGCAGATCCGTCTCCCGCTGGTTGAGCTCGACGACGCGCGCGTCGACCGCCGTCTCGGAGAGCGGAGCCGTTGCCGGGATCGCCGGAGTCGCCTGGACAGGGGCCACCGGCAGTCCCTCGATCAACGGAGCGAGGGCGTCTGCCTGCTCCGCAGCGATCTCCACGCGGAGCACCAATGGCTTGGGGGAAGTGAATTCCAGGTCAGACATAAGGATTGCCGCACACACAGAATCGCCGCTCCAGGCCCCGGGCACCATCCCTCGGCCGAGCGTTTCGAGCAAACTCACTCCCGTGCGGATCCTGGTCGCCGAGGACGAGACGATCATCCGGCTCGATCTCCGTGCCCTGCTCGAGCGGGCGGGCTTCGAGGTCTGCGCGGAGGCGCGGGACGGCGAGGAGGCCGTCGCGCTGGCGCGGTCGGAGCAACCGGATGTCGCCGTCCTCGACGTGAAGATGCCCAAGCTGGACGGGATCGAGGCCGCGCGCCGGATCCTCAACGAGCGGCCGATCCCGATCGTGATGCTGACGGCCTACGGCCAGGACGAGCTCGTTCAGCGTGCGGCCGAGGCCGGCGTCTTCGGTTATCTCGTCAAGCCGTTTCGCGAGCAGGACCTACTCCCGGCGATTCGCACCGCGCGTGCCCGCCACGAGGAGCTAGCCGCTTTGCGCGAAGAGGCGGAGTCGCTGGCCGAGGCGCTCGCCGCGCGTAAGGCGATCGAACGCGCCAAAGGCCTGCTGATGGAGAAGGAGGGCCTCTCCGAACAGGACGCGTTCGCGCGACTACGGAAAGCCAGCCAGATCTCCGGGCGGCCTTTGAAGGTCGTCGCGGAGGCGTTGATCGCCACGTTCGACAAGTCGTAGGTCAGAAGGGCCGCGTCAGGTCCACGACGACCCCGAGGCCGACGAGCACGAGACCGAGCAGGAAGACCGGCTCCTGCCTCGCGCCAATCGGTCGCCGGCGCGTGATCGTGCCCCGGATCATCG
>VAXY01000127.1 GCA_005885085.1 Actinomycetota bacterium
TCGATTGCGCGAGCGAAACGCGGAAAATCCAGCAGCATGTAGACCGACACGACCAGGATCACGATCGCGCTGAAAAGCAACTTGCCGATCGAGATCGCGGCGCCCTCGAGAAAGTTCACGACCTTGGTCGTGTACTTGCCGACGTCGTGCTTACGGATCTTGCGTACGAGTTCGTGGCCGCGCTTCTGCACGTGGATCGAGCCCAGGCTGTGTGTGTTCAGCCACTGCTGCAACCGGTCGACGTCGCGGTCCGCATCGACCTGGCCTGTCTGTCCGTTTACGTCCGTAAAGTAGGAATCCACCCGTTTCGCGGCCGTCTTCGTCTCGTTGACGAGCACGGTCCCGAGCGCCCCGATGGCGGCGACCAACGCAACCGCGAACACGAGGTACACCAGCGCGACTGCAAAGCCGCGGGGGACGCGGACCCTCTGGACGATCCTCACAACGGGGCTCAGCAGCAGCGCAATCAGGAGCGCGACGAGAAAGAGGAAGACCACGTGACGGACCGCGCCCGCCACGACCCACAGAAACAGCAGCAGAATCGGCAGCCCGACCAGCTGGATCCAGCGCGGGATCTCGATCTTCGCCGCCCGGGCGGGCATGCGAGTGATCGTACAGCCGTCGTCGTACCCCTTCGGCCACCGGGCTGGGAGTGGGACTGGTCGCGGAGCGTCGACGGCAGCCTTGCGCTCGACTCGGCCGAGCTCTGGGTCGAGCCGCCAAAGCGAGCAAAGGTTGGTACGGTCCCGCCGATGCCGGCCCCCTCCCGCCAGGCTCCCGCGGCGCGCGCGCATCGGCGGCGCCCGCCTGCCCAGCACCGGATGCGGCGGCTCGTCGTGCTGACCGTCGTGTGCGGGGCGCTGCTCGGAACGCTGTTCATGACGGCGTTCGGACAGGGAGCGACCCGCGAGGCATCGTATGCGCTGCCGGGCCCCGCGAGCCGGCTGCTGCCCGTCGGCCCGCCGACCCCCCTGACCGTCGCCCTCCACAACGGCCTCCGCATCCAGCTCCCGGTGGCGCAGAGTCGCGTTACGGCGATCGGCTACCACTCGTCGGGCGACGGCGTGTTGCCGCTGACTCCCCTCGGCCACCAAGGCAACGAGGGAGTGCTGTCGCGGCTCGCGCACAAGATCTTCGGCGGCGGCCACGGCGGCTTCGTCTACTACCAGCTGGGCGGCGGCGACACTGCCATGCTCGACGTCGGCGCGGCGCCGGGGACGGACGTGTACGCGCCGGTCGACGGCACGATCGTCGGCATCTCCGACTACGTCCTCGACGGACGCGCGTACGGGTCGCGGATCGACATTCAGCCGTCGGCGGCTCCGTCGCTCGTCGTGTCGCTCACGCATCTCACGCCGGACCCGGCGCTCACGGTGGGCTCGACGATCGCCGCGTCGGGCACGAAGGTCGGGCGCGTCGTCGACCTCTCCGGGGTCGAGAAGCAGGCGCTGGCGAAATACACGCAGGACGCGGGGAACCACGTCTCGATCGAGCTCCGCCCCGCGGCGACGCTCACACTGCCCTAGCCCGCGAAAAATGCTTCGCATTTTCCGCGGGTGATGAACGGAGAAGATCAGGGCTACATGAAGATCCTTTTTATTGCGGACGTGGTCGGCGTCCCAGGCCGTCGCGCAGTGGAGGAGCGGCTGCCCGGGCTCAAGGAAGAGCTGCGCGCGGACTTCTGCATCCTCAACGGGGAGAACCTCGCCGACGGCGTCGGCATCACGCCGAAGCTCGCCGACCGCATGCTCGGGTCGGGCGCCGACGCGATCACGCTCGGCAACCACGTCTGGCGGCGTGGCGAGATCGTCCCGTACCTGAAGGAGAGCGATCGCGTCGTGCGCCCGGCGAACCTCTCCGCGCGAGCGCCCGGCAAGCGGCTGATCGTCGTGGGCGACGTCGCAGTGATCAACCTGCTCGGCTCGCTCTTCATCAGCCCGCCGGTGAATCCCTTCGAGGTCGTCGACGATCTCGTCGACGAGGCGCGCACGCGCACCCCGATCATCGTCCTCGACATGCACGCGGAGGCGACGAGCGAAAAGGTGGCGATGTCGCGCTGGCTCGACGGGAAGGTGACCGCAGTGATTGGCACGCACACGCACGTGCAGACGAACGACGCGCGCGTTCAGCCCGGCGGCACTGCTGCGATCACCGATGCCGGCATGACGGGACCGCACGACTCCGTCATCGGCGTGCAGGCGGACCTCGCCATCCGCCAGATGCGTACGGCCATGCCGGTGCGCTTCGAGACGGCGTCCGGGGATGTGCGCATCGAGGGCGTGCTCGTCGAGTGCGGCGCGGACGGACGCGCGACGAGCTGCGAAGCGGTTCGCGTCTCGGTCGAGTGACCGCACCGCCGATCCGGTACGCGGCCAACGGCGACATCCACCTCGCCTACTGCACGGTGGGAGACGGGCCGCTCGACCTCGTCCTCGTCCACGGATCGTTGACGAACCTCGAGGTGCTCTGGGACATCCCGGAATACCGCGGTTATTGCGAGCGGCTCGCGTCGTTCGCCCGCGTGATCTGCTTCGACAAGCGCGGCATGGGGCTGTCCGACCGCGTCCGCGCCGGCACGCTCGAGGAACGAATGGACGACGTCCGCGCGATCATGGACGCGGCCGGATCGGAGACCGCCGTTTTGAAAGGCGTGTCCGAAGGCGGCCCGCTGTCGATGCTGTTCGCCGCGACGTATCCCGAGCGCACGCAGGCACTGGTCCTCTGCGGGGCCGAAGTCAAGGAAGAGACGACCGACGACTGGCCCTGGGGCGAGGCGACGAGGGAAGAGTTCGAGGAGTACATGACGATCGAGGACATCGTGGAGCGGTGGGGCAAAGGCGGCGTCCTGGCCTACGTCGCCCCCGGCAAAGAGGACGACGAGCGGCTCCGCCAACTCTTCGGTCGGCTCCAGGTGCAGTCTGCGAGCCCTCACGATGCCGTGGCCTTCATGCGCATGGCCTTCGAGATCGACGTCCGGCACGTGGTGTCGGCGATCAACACGCCGACCCTGATCGTGCACCGCGTCGACGACCGCGTCTGCCACGTCGAAAATGCGAGGTGGCTCGCGCGCAACATCGACGGCGCGAAGTACGTCGAGCTGCCCGGGGATACCCACCTCCCCTGGATCGACGGCGACGACATCATGGACGAGATCCGGGAATTCCTCACCGGCGTTCGCGAGCCGGCCGAGCCGGAGCGCGTGCTCGCGACCGTGCTGTTCACCGACATTGTCGGGTCGACGGAGCGAGCTCGCGAGCTCGGCGATCGTCGTTGGCGCGACCTGCTCGAGCACCATCATGAGCTCGTCCGTCGCGACCTCGAGCGGTTTCGCGGGAGAGAGGTCGACACTGCCGGCGACGGATTCCTGGCGACGTTCGACGGGCCGGCGCGGGCGATCCGCTCCGGCCGGGCAATCGTGGACTCCGTGCGCGGCCTCGGGCTCGAGGTCCGAGCCGGACTGCACACCGGCGAGGTGGAGCTCGCGGGCGCGGCGGTGCGCGGGATCGCGGTTCACACGGGGGCGCGAGTCGCGTCACACGCCGGCGCCGGTGAGGTGCTCGTCTCTCAGACCGTGAAGGACCTCGTCGCAGGTTCCGGTATCGAGTTCGAGGATCGCGGTGCGCACGAGCTCAAAGGCATCCCGGGCGAATGGCGCCTGTATGCCGTACGTCAGTCGTAGATCGAGCGGCCGGCTCCCGCTGTCGCGTTTGCCGGATAGGGGTCGAGGTCGTTCACGAACCCCGGCTGAGCTTCCACGCGCGTCAGCCACCCACGCACAGCCGTGTAGGGCTCGAGTTCGAGCCCCGCTTCGCCGGCCACGTGCACGTAGCCGTACAGGCCGATGTCGGCGACGCCGTAGCTGTTACCGACCAAGAACTGCCGCGCGGCCAGCTGCGCGTCGAGGAGAGCGAGCACGTCGTGTGCGGCGGCCCGGCGACGCAACGCATCCGGCTCGTCAGGCTGTAGACGTCCCGTGATCAACCGGAAGCGCAGCCCCCCGATCGCGGGAACGACGTCCGCCTGCTCGAAGAACAGCCAGCGGTAGACCTGAGGGTCGCGCGGGAAGAAGGGCGTTCCTTCGGCGAGGTGGAGCAGGATCGCATTCGACTCGGGGAGGTAGTGGCCGGGCGGATGCTCGAGCACCGGTGTCGAGCGGGCCGGATTGATCGCAGCGAACTCGTCGGTCAGCGTGTCGCCGCCGAAGATGTCGATCGGGATGCGCTCGTACTCGGCGCCGAGCTGCGCCAGCAGCAGGCGCACCTTGTAGCAATTGGCCGAGGCGGCGTAGTCGTAGAGCTTCACGCGGATGTTTCAACGTGAGGCCGCCGGCGAATGTGAGGCGGCGACACGAGCACGAGCGCGAGCGCAACGAGCAGAAGGTCGCGCGCCAGCAGCACCCACGACAAGCCGGCCTCGAAATGGAGCGCGAGCCGGAAGTACCGGAACGGGAACCAGACCTGCGTCAAGACGAGCGCCGCCAGCAGCAGCACGCTCGCCGACAGCCCACGGCGCCCGCGCACGAGTGGGACGACGGGAATCAGCCAGATCAGGAACTGCGGGGACAGCACCTTCCCAAACGCGACGAACGCGCAGACTGCAGCCGCGCTTGCGCGTACGAGCGCTGCCGCAGTGGCCGGCCCACGCGCGAACCTGATCCAGATCCAGAGCAGGACGCAGGCCTGGACGACGGTCGAGACGACGCCGACGACGTCGGCGGTCGTCCCTGCGAGGTTCTGGGAGCCGTGGCTCGTCTCGCCCGTGACGCCGAGTCCGAAGAGGTGGTGTGCTGCGAGCAGGAGCGAGGCACCGAGGCTCTCGACCTGCAACGGCCGCCCGAGCTGCACGCTGACGCTGTGCCAGACGCCCCCGGGCGCAAGGATCACGAACGGCAGGAAGATCGCCGCGACCACGGCGGCGGTCAGCCCGAGAGCGACGAATGCCTCGCGCCGTCCACGGCGCTTCCACGTGTACGCAAAGGCGAGTGGCAAGAGCACGGCGGGATAGAACTTCGCGGCCGCTCCGACGCCGAGGAGCGCGTGCCCGATGCGAAAGCGGCCGCCCACGAGCGCCGCCGTCGCCCCGGCGGCGAGCGCGGCGGGCCAGAGGTCGAAGCGGCTGAGGATGACGGAGCCCAGCGCAAGCGGGGCCAGTGCTGCAAACACGAGCGGCGTCCAGACGGCTCCTCGGAGCTCGCGCAACACGAGGGCCATGGCGCACAGTGCGGCCGCGCCGCAGATCCACATCAGCGTCTCGAACGTGCGGCGGAAGCCGGGCTTGACGTTCTGTCCCTGTCCGGGCTGAGCGACCCCCGGAAACGCGAAGATGGGCAGCGCGCCGGGCGGGTACTCGAGCGCGAAGTCCCGGTACGGGACCTTCCCGTGCGCGATCTCGTTGCCGTAGCGCTGGTAGACCGGCGTGTCCAGGATCTGCCTGTGCCGGTAGAAGCCGTGGTGCAGCAACGTCCACGTGCCGACGAAGAGCGCCACCGCCGCGAACGCGGCGAGGGCAACCGTGCGATCAGGAGGGAGCGCGTCGCGGGACAAGGGTCGCGAAGGCCACGAAGGGGAAGAACCACGGGATGTAGAGGTAGAACCAGTGCGTCAGCACGAGCTCGAAGCCGATCAGCAGCGCGCCGGTGAGGGCGGCGAGCTGCAGCGGGCTCTTCCGCGCGGGGAAGAACGCGACCGCGACTGCGCCGAGCACGAGCAGGCCCTCGAGCACCCGTTGTACGACGTGCAGGTCCGGGATCCCGCGCGCGTGGTACTGCGCCCAGTCCCAGAGCGAGAACGGCGACTCGCGTGTGACCTGCGTCTTCAGCGTGCGGTGGAAGAACGTCTGGGCCGCCTGGATCGGATGTCCGTCGAAGAGCAGGATCGAGAATGTCGCGAGCGTCGCGACGAGAAAGCCCAGCGCGAAGGCGAGCGCAGGCCGCGGGCGCCGCACCGGCCCCGGGTACGTCAGCCAAAGCGGTGCGAC
>VAXY01000128.1:0-1948 GCA_005885085.1 Actinomycetota bacterium
TCCGGAGTGGGCGAGACTTCAGCGGCTCGTTCACGAGTTGGGTGTGGCTGAAAGGGTTGCGTTCCTCGGGCCGTTGATGGAGCCGGAGGTGCGGGCGGAGTACAGGCGCGCCGCGGTGTTCGCGCTTCCCTGTCGGGTGCTAGAGAACGGCGACCGCGACGGATTGCCGAACGTGATCGTCGAGGCGATGGCACACGGGTTGCCGGTCGCGAGCACGACGTTGGCGGGAGTGCGTGAGGCGGTCGTCGACGGGGAGTGCGGGTTGCTGGTACCGCCCGGCGACGAGTTCGGTCTCGCGGATGCTCTGCTACGACTTCTGTCGGACGCCGCGCTCCGTTCACACCTCGGTGCGCAGGCCCGGCGCCGGGTCGCGAGCCGTTTCGAGCGCGGCGCCAATCTCCCGGCGGTGCACGCCGCGCTCGCGGATGGGGGGTTGATCCCGAGCTCGGCCGCACGCACGGAAGCCCTGTCGAGCGCGACGACGAGGCAGCGAGCCGCGGCCTGATGCGGCTGCTCTACGTGAGCGCCGACTCCGGGATTCCCGTTCTCGGACATAAAGGTGCGTCGGTGCACGTGCGGGAGCTCGTCACGGCTCTGACGGCAGAGGGCGCACGCGTCGCGCTCGCGTCGCCGCGGGTTGCTCCCGAGGGGGACCGCCTCGACGCACCTGCTGAGCTCATCGAGCTCGAACCGGTTGACGCCGGGGAGCACCCGAGCGCGGCGTCGCTTCGCGCCGCGATGGAAAGACAAGCGGAACAAGTCATGTGCCTCGCAGAGCAATTCACAGTTGACGCGATCTACGAGCGCTATTCGCTCCATAGCTGGGCGGCTGCACACGTTGCTGAGGCACTCCACCTGCCGTACGTCCTCGAGGTGAATGCCCCCCTTCGGGACGAGGCGCGCCGATTCCGGTCTCTGGCCTATCCGGACATGGCAGCCGAGATCGAGGCGCGTGTGTACGTGACGGCCGACCGCATCTTCGCCGTCTCGATGCCGCTCGCGAAGCTCTTGGTTGGGGCCGGCGTCGATCGAGCCAAGGTCGAGGTGATGAGGAATGCGGTGACACCGGAGAAGTTTCCGGCGCGGCGGCACCGCGGTCCGGGCCTCACGGTTGGATTCGCGGGCAGCCTTAAACCGTGGCATGGGGTGGAGGTCCTCGCCGATGCTTTCGCCAGCGCCGCGCAGGAGGTCTTCGATCTGCAACTCGAGGTCGTCGGGGACGGGCCCCTCGCCAGTGTGTTCGACCGGTTCAACCTGCCGCCGGAGCGGTTCAGGCGCTATGGGGCGAGACCCCACGATGAAACCTTGAGGATTTTGGCGTCGTGGGACATCGGCGTCGCTCCCTACATCGCGGCGTGTCCGATGTTCTACTTCTCGCCACTCAAGGTCGTCGAGTACATGGCCGCCGGAGCTTGCCCTGTGGCATCTGGGCGACATCCGATACCTCCTCGGCGACGGCGCGCGCGGCGTCCTCGTCCCGCCCGGTGATGCATCCGCGCTCGCGTCGGCATTGATCGAGCTTGCGCGGGATCGCGCACGCGTGGCCTCGGTCGGAGCTCGGGCGCGAAGGCACGCGCACGCCTCGCTGAGCTGGCGCCGGAACGCGCGTCGCGTTCTCGACTGCGTGCGTTCGGTTCCGGCCCGAGGCCTCGCCCATGCGCACGCCTAGCGCGGTTCAAGACTCCGCGTCTTCGCCCCGCCCCGCGATCATCTTCCGGTCCTTTGCGGGCGACGTCCGCCGGCAGCGCGGCCGCCTCATTGGGGGAATGGCGTTCGGACTCGTCTATGCACTCGCACGCGTGGCGGAGCCGTGGCCGCTCAAGGTGGTATTCGACCAGGTGCTCTTCCACAAGCCCGCGAACGGTTCCTGGTTCCGCATCTTCACAGTCTTCGGCACTTCTTCTTACCACGTCCTCGCGGCCGCGGCCGTAGTGCTCGTCGGCACCGG
>VAXY01000128.1:2024-5181 GCA_005885085.1 Actinomycetota bacterium
CGGCTTTACCGCCATCTGCACCGGCTGCCACTCGCCTTCCATCAGCAGCGACGTACGGGCGACACGCTCGTTCGGCTCAGTTCGGACATCGTCGTCCTGCGCGACATGCTCGTCGACAGCGTCGTGAACATGGGAACCGGGGTCGTGATGATCGCGCTGATGCTCGTCGTCATGTTCGCGGTCGACCCGGTGCTGACGGTTCTTTCGCTCGCTTCGATGCCTTTGGTCGCCGTGTTGAGCGCGCTTTACGGTCGGCGGATCCGGGCGAGCTCACGGAAGCAGAGGAAGCGCGAAGGCCAGGTCGCCGCCCTGATGCACGAAGCGCTCGCTGCCGTGTCGGTCGTGCAGCTCTACGGCGCAGAAGAGCGAGAGCAAGAGCGCTTCGACGCCGTCAATCGCAGGAGCCTGAAGCAGGGAATCAAAGCGACACGCCTCGAGGCGCGCATGAACCGCGGCGTTGAGCTAGCCCTCGCGGGTGCGACCGTCGTCGTGCTGTGGGCGGGTACGCTGCGCGCGCTTCGCGGTGCGATCACCCCCGGTGAGCTAGTCGTCTTCATCAGCTACTTACGCGGTGCGCAGCGGCCCTTGCGCCGCGCCTCAAAGACCGTTCAGCGTTCGGCAAAGGCGATTGCGTCGGCCGAGCGAATTGTCGAGCTGCTCACGACGGAGGCGGAGCTGACCGATGCCCCCGAGGCGGTACACGCCCCCCAGTTCGCCGGCCGAATCGCGCTCGAGCAGGTGGACTTCGGATACGAAGCGGGAAAGCCGATCTTGCACGGCGTCTCCGTCGTCGTCGAGGCCGGTTCCACCGTCGCGATCGTCGGACCGACGGGCAGCGGGAAGTCGACACTCCTCAATCTCGTGCCGCGGCTGTTCGATCCCACCCATGGGCGCGTGAGGATCGACGAACAAGATCTACGAACGTTGAAGCTCCAGTCGGTTCGCGAGCAGGTGTCCCTGGTGCAACAGGAGACGGTCCTGTTCGGGCTCTCTGTCGCCGAAAACATTCGCTACGGATGTCCGGAGGCGACGGACGAAGAGGTGGAGCGGGCTGCTGAAGCTGCAGGGCTCGCCGGTTTGATCGGCGAGCTCGCGGATGGGTTCGACACGGTCCTTAGCGAGCGAGGTGCATCGCTCTCCGGCGGTCAACGGCAGCGAATAGCGATCGCGCGGGCGCTAGTCCGGCGGACGCCGATCCTGATTCTCGACGAGCCGACGACCGGTCTCGATCCGGCCGCGCGGCAGGGGGTGAGCGACACACTGGAACGGTTGATCGAGCAGACGACGACGCTGCTCGTGACGCACGACATGGAGCTCGCGCGACGGGCGGACGAGATCATCGTTCTCGAACACGGTCGGGTCGTCGCTCGCGGGACATACGACGAGCTGTCGGTTGATTCCGACGAGTTCCGACGGCTGGCAGGGCTGTCAGACCGAGCGCGTCCGTCGTCAAAGCCGCGTGCGTCGAGATCGCCGAGGCGCGTGCTCTTCTACTCGCACAACGGCGTCGGCGTCGGCCACCTTCAACGGCAGCTCGATCTCGCGACGGCGTTTCGCGACCGCCACCCGGACAGCGTCGTCTTGCTCGCCAGCGGCTCGCACGCGGCGTCGATGTTCAAGATCCCGGCCGGGATCGACTACGTCAAGCTTCCGTCCTTACAAAAGGTCGACGGGCGGACCTGGATCCCCCGCGAGCTGCCGTTGCCCCTGAGGGGCGTGATCGAGCTCCGTGGCGACCTTCTCCAAGACACGGTTCGAACGGTATCGCCGGATCTTTTGGTGGCCGACTTCATGCCCGCAGGCCCGTACGGCGAGCTTCTGCCGGCGCTGGAGGAGCTCGAACGCTGCGGTGGTCGGGCGGTGGCGGGCTTTCGCGACGTCCTCGACGAGCCTGCATTCGTCCGTCGCGTCTGGGGGGAGACGGGTGTGTACGAGGTGCTGCGGAAGTACTACTCCGCAATCTGCGTCTACGGCGATCCGCGGATGCTCGACTTCGTCCAGGCCTACGGGCTCGACGACGACCTCGCGAGTCGCCTCCACTACTGCGGCTATCTCGGGCGAGCAACTCCTGCGAGAGACGGGGCGGGTGGAACACCTGAGCGCCCCCTCGTCGTCGCCACGAGCGGCGGCGGCGTCGACGGACCAGCATTGGTTGAGACCTTCGTCCAGGCCGCAGGCCAATTGCAGGCCAGAGTCGGCGGTACGTGGACCGCCGTGACGGGGCCCTTGATGGAAGACCAGGACCATGCCCGGATCGTGTCGCTGGGGGAGCATTACGGAGTGACTGTTCATCGCCTGGTTCCGGACCTGCGGAACACTGTCGCCGCCGCCGACTGTGTCGTCTCGATGGCGGGGTACAACACAGTCTGCGACATCATGTCGTATCGTCGCCCCTCGGTGCTCGTCCCGCGTCAGCAGCCCAGCGAGGAACAGTGCCTGCGTGCCGAGCGGCTTCGAGAGTGGGGCGTCGCGGAGGTCGTCCACGCCGATGAGCTTCGCCCCGCGGGCCTGGCAGACGCGATCGAGAACGCGCTGGGGCGGCGCGCTCTGTCGTCAGCCCCCGTCCCGCTCGCCGGTCTCGAAAGGGCAATCGACGTTTTCGCCGGCCTCTGCGTCGAGACCGACGCACTCGAACACCTCAGTCCCGAGCTTGTGCTCATCTCACCACCAGAGTTCGCTGCCCACGCCCGGCAACTTCTGCCCACACCTTCGGTCGCCACCAAGGCGACGTCAGGAAGTCGAACGGACGCGTGACCTGGAGGCTGACGGAGTACCCCGGTTTGCCCGGCGCCTCACCCCGCGGAGCTATGGCGCGTGACTGGTGCCTGGCCGGCACAAGGCTCTAAGTCAGGTGGCCGACGCAGGTGCCGCCGTCGTCGTTGCTGAGAGTGCCGTCCGGGCACCTCGTCTGCAACCACTTCACACCGGAAAGGTTCGCGTTGGTGAGAACTGAGCCCCGCAGGTTCGCCTGTGTGAGGTTGGCGGAGCTGAAGTTGGCACTGGCGAGATAGGCGCCACTGAGGTTGGCGCCGGTGGCGTTTGCGGCGGCCAGGTCCGCGTTCGGGAGATAGCAACCCGAGAGGTTCGCGCTCTTGAGATTGCGACTGCCCTTGCTCACCGCGTAGTGGGCCAGGTTGCAGTCGGCGTTCGGCGCGCT
>VAXY01000128.1:5240-13429 GCA_005885085.1 Actinomycetota bacterium
AGACACTGCCGGAGGGCGGGGCACAGGTGGCGGTCGCTTGGTCGTCCGGGTCCGTGGCGCTGACGGCGAAGGTCGCGATTCCACCGCTTTGAGACGTGCCTCGCGCGGTGACCGTGGCGGGAAGCGACAACGCCGGTGGAGTGTGATCGCTGGCGTAGGCGGAGAGAGTCTTGCCGGCGGGAACCGCGATCAGCCCCTGGCCGGCGGCCAGTCCCGCCAACGGCTCTGAAGCGTTCTGCTCATCCGGGGCCGTGATCGGCGCCCCGACGTCGGTGCTCCATACCTCACGGCCTGACGCAGCATCCAGTGCGTACAGGCGTCCGAGGCCGCTCCCGACGATCACGAAGCGGTCACTGCCGTTATTGATGATCAGCGGTGCTGTGCTCAGGTATCCCTCACCTGTGAACGACCAGAGCGTCGTGCCGTCGAGCGACTCGGCGCTCAAAGAGCCTGCAGCGAAGGTCGCGAACAGGGACGTGGAGTCGACAGCGGGCGCATAGATGCGCACTCCCTGCACTTCGTAGGTTCTGAGCAAGGCGCCCGTATCGGCATCGAGCACCAAGCTGCCAAAGTAGTCCCGCGTGTACACGCGCCCGTCGGCATAGACGGTTGTCTTGCCGCCGCCGCCTGAGCAGAACGTCGAGTAGTGCCAGAGCGGTGTGAGCGTCGTCTGCGCGAAACCGTAGGCCTGATTGCACGCATAAGAGACGAAGACGGCGCCCTCCGACAGGGCGGGTGAGCTCTGGTCGCCGCCGGCCCAACCTTGACTGGCGAGAATGTGTCCGTCGTCTTCGCTGAGCGCGAATAGGGTGTCGCCACTACCAGAGCCGCTGACGTAGACAACACCGTTTGCCGCAGTCGGCGCTGCTGTGGTTGCGTACTGCCACGGGAGCTTGGTGCGCCACAGAAGCGTTCCCGTGTCAGCCGCATAGGCGAGCGCGACCCCGTCCTGGCAGCACACGGGATCGGTCCCAGACACGAAGATCCGGCCGTTGTCATAGGCAGCGTTTGCGCGGGGCCACCCGAGCGGCAAGGACTGCGACCAGAGAGTCCGACCCGAGGCCTGGTCAAGCGCATAGAGAACAGGGGTTCTCGTCGCATTGTCCGATGACGACGCTGCTGTCACGAAGACCTTGCCCTCCGCAATCAGCGGATACGAGACCTGCGCGGGCAAGGTCACCCGCCAGCGAAGGCCGAACGGCGGCGTCAACGCCCCGTCCGTCTGGACGCCACTGTGGGCGACATTGATCTGATATGCGACCGCGAGAGCACCCGGATCCGCACTTGCGCTGCCCGCAATAGCAAGGGCAGCACAAACTGCGACGCAACACAGCGACAGCTTCACGCGGCGATTGACCCCGGCATCGGTATCCGTATAGGTCGAGCGCTGACAGCGGTCAATGACCCTTTCGGGGAAGGGCAGGAGAGTGAGCCAAAGGGAACCGCGTCCGTTCTCGCGCTTGGGAGCCCAGCTCATAACCCGGAGGTCGCAGAGTCAAATCCTGCCCCGCTACCGGAGAAGGGCCGCAGAAGCGGCCCTCTTTTCATGCGCTTGCAGCGATCGCCTTTCCCGACCCTGGCGCTTCACCGCGACGACGAAGATGATGGCGCTCTCGTTGCCACTCGTGTCGGTCGCCGAGCAGCGGACGCGTGTGCGACCGATGCTGAACCAGCTGCCCGAGCTCGGTCGGCAAGTCACAGGGAGCGCCCCGTCAGCGTCATCCTGCGCCGTAACGACGTACGTGACGCGGACGCGCTTCAGCCGTCTCGGAGCAAGGACCGTCTTTCTCCCTGGTGCGGTCAGCACGGGTGGCGTCAGGTCGAAGTCGAGCCCCGGGACTGGGCGGTCCGTATGACAAGTGAGCAATCGTGCCCCCGCCCGAGGCGCCGGCGTAGCTACCCGACCCGGTGGTAACCAAGAGCGTTTCCTCTGCATGGAGGGGCAAAGGTGGGACGCGGTTGAGGCAACCTGTGCCATCGAGACGGAACTCGAGCTCTCCCTTGCCCGGGACGCTGAGATGACCCGTGGTGGGCAGCACCCGCACCTGGTTCTCGTCGCATCCCGCCGGCGAGTCCTCCACCAGGTACGGATATGCCTCCTCGACCTTCCCAAGTCCACGGATGATTCCACTGCCCCTGCGCACAAAGCACTCGAGGGTGCTGGAACTCCCGGCGGGACAAGCCGCCACGGGATACCTCACCGGGAGCTCGGCCTCGAATGTGAGCGACGCGGTGTCCGCCAGGACAACGGGCTCGTCCACCGGCGCTGGATACGGACCCCCAGGCGACGGCTGCACGGCGAGCGCGCGGATGCTGTTGAACGTCGGCGATGTGCTCGGAAAGGCGCCCCCAGCGGCGACCGCCGTAGCGCCGGCAGCCATTGCAAGGACCGCCGCGAGCAGCGCCACGAGCGCGACGAGCACGAGCTGAATCCGGCCGTCGTGTGACATAAGAGCCTCCCGTCGAGGTGTCATGGCTGTCAGTGGTCTCAGGCGGTTTCCTTCTCAGCCGGTAGTCGCCCGACTGCGATGAATTCCACGACCCGCTCGTATGAGAGGGACGCGCGGACGCTTGCCTCGCGCACTGTTTCCTCGTACTCGGACGCGACTATGTGGAAGACGACTCGTCGCCTGGCACGAGGATCGCGCCGGCGTATTCGAGCTTGAGGCCCTCCTCGCGTAGCTCGGCCGACGCCGCGCGCACGCGATCGACTTCGCGCTCCACCTCCGACCGTTTGATTCCGGGCACGTAGCACTCGACGATGTACGTCCGCCGCAGGCTCGCCGACGTGCTCATGAGCTGGACGCTAGGGCGTCGGGCGCCGCCTTACATCGGGTGTTTCCCTACGCTTGTACGAGCTCCGCCATTTGCGCGCCGAGCTCCGCGCGCGATCTGATCCCGAGTTTTCGGTACGCGCGAGAGAGGTTCGCCTCCACAGTCTTAGGGCTCATAAACAGAGCCGCTGCGACCTCGCGGTTCGTCAGGCCCCGGGCCGCTAGCACGGCCACGCGACGTTCGCCCTCGGTCAGTTCGGCCCCTGACGTGCGCCGCAGGCCGACGCGGTCCAGCTCCGCTTGTGCGCGCTCAGCCCAGAGGCGTGCGCCGAGGTTCTCGAAGATCTGCAGCGCCTGCTCGAAGCACTGCGTAGCTTCGGCGCGTCTGCGCGCGCGTCGCTCGATGACCCCCTTCACCAGGAGGGTGCGCGCCCGCTCGAACGGCAACGCGAGCTGCTCGTGTCGCTCCATCGCCTGCTGTACTGCGGCGAGGGCGCTCTCGAGATCGCCTCGCGCAGCGCTCACGAGCGCCCGCACACGCGCACCGGTGGCGAGGCTCCAGGGATGGTTGATCTTCTCGCCATGCTGCTCAAGGAAGTTGCCGATTTGCTCCGCGCGCTCGAGGTCGCCGAGTGCCAGCGCCGCCTCGGCAGCGTTCGCGTGCATGCGGTGCATGCCGGGCTCTCGGCACGCCACCCGCTCGGCCGCCTCCAACCCGGCGCGCAGATGGGCGTCGGCCGCCTCGTTGTTGCCGAGCGAGAGCTCTACCAGGCCCAGAGCGGCTCGGAAGAGCACTGTTCCGTGCCGCGTGAGCGGGGACGGCGGGGGGTGCCGCGCGACGATTGCGCGGACCTCGTCGACGTTGCCCAAGTGGGCGTGGACAAGGGCGAGCGCCTCGGCTGCGAGCAACGCTGGAAAGCGCGCACTCATCTCCTCTGCGAGGCGGGAGGCGGAGAGGGCATAGCGATGCGCCAGTCCGAGTCTGCCGGCCCAGCATTCGGTGAGTGCGAGGTGCACGAGCGCATTGAGCTCCCCACTCTCGTTTCCACTTTCGATCGCTTCCCGCAGATTGCGTTCGAGCCACGACCGCGAACCATCAAGGTCGTCGACCGGCTTGAGCCAGTAGCCGATGCTCCGCGACGCTTGGTCGAGGGGTCGGCGCTCCGGCGGAAGCCGTGCGTCGAGAGCGCAGATCCGCTCGATCACCCTTCGATCCAAGCCGCGGCCCAGCAAGACGCGTGCTCGAAGCTGCATGTACAGAGCAGTCGATTGCACGAATGGATCGGCATCTTCACCGAGAGGCTGGAGCAGCTCGACCGCCGCGTCTGCGTACCTTGCAGCCTTCGTGGCATCGACCTCGGAGGTGCTGTAGCTGAGCCCGCCGAGAACGGCGGCGCGCGCCCCCGCGCCGAACGAAAGCGACTCGTGCAGCAATCGCTCGAGGAACACGAGCGCGGAGGCCGGATGGGTCGTGTCGCAGACAAGCTGGCAGAGACGGGCGAGTGCGCGGGCGTGCAGGCGCGGCGGCCATCCTGCCCACGAATCGATTTCGCGCAAGACGTCGCGCGCGCGCACGCTCTCGCCCGCCGCGAAGAGATAGTCGGCGAGGTCGAGCGTTCGAACTCGCTGGGCTTCCGAGCCAGGGTCGCCGAGTCGGAGTGCAAGCTCTACGAGTTCTGCCGCCGCGGCCGGCACCCCGCGAACGAATGTGCGGCGCGCGGCTTCGTGGACGGCGACCGCAGTCGGCTCGTCGCGCCCCTCGGCCGCGAGCGCGAGATGGCGTGCGCGCTTCTCCGACTCTTCGAGCGCATGAGCCAGTCGGCGATGGGTGCGTCGCCGCTCCGCGGCGGTTGTTGAGGAGAGGATGGCCGCGGCGAAGAGCGGATGCGCGAAGGAGACGGTCCCGCGCTCGAGCGTCGCGACGCCGCCGTCCTCCGCCGGCTCGAGGTCGTTGCCAATCGGGCGGCCGAGGGCGAGGCGCAGTGCGTCCTCGCGCGGGTTTTCGACCGCGGCGGCGGCCAGCAGCACCTCCCGCGTCGGCGCGGGCAATTTTGCAATACGCCGGTTGACCAGTGCTTGCACGTCGGAGGGCACGGGCAGCGGCTCACCCGCCGCCGGTATGCCCACGTCCTCCAGGAGCCGGCCGATCTCGAGCGCGAAGAGCGGGTTGCCGCCGGAGGCTTTGTGGATGCGCACGAGCAGCGACCGCGACGGAAGTGAATCGAGCCGCTCCTTGAGTAGGTGGTGGAGCCCCGCCACGCTGAGCGGACCGATGACAGCCCTCGCGATTACATCGGGTGCGACGAGCTCGTCCACCTTCAGCGGGTCGGCCTCGGTAACTCGACGCGAGGCTAGAAAGCCGATCTGCTCGTGTCGTGCCCGGCGAAGGGCGAAGCTGAGCGTATCCGCTGAGGCGGCATCGAGCCACTGGACGTCATCGACGGCGACGAGGACGGGAGCGTCCGAAGCGAGCTCCCGAAGGATCGATCTCACGGCGGTGGCGACGGTGCGGGGGTCGGCTACGGCATCGCCCGGGTCTGTGCGTAAGAGCGCCACGTCGACTGCTCGGCGCTGCGTCTCGGGAAGGACGTCGAACGTCGTCTCTGGTACCGGTTCGAGCAGGTCGGCGACCGCGGAGAGGCTGAGCTTCGCCTCTGTATGCGCCGGCCGGCAGGACAAGACAAGAAACCCGCGCTCCTCGGCGCGCCGTACGGCCTCCCGCCACAGCGTCGTCTTGCCGATACCGGCTTCGCCGTCGAGCACGAGCACGGAGAACTGGGCGCCCGCTGAATCGAGGAATTCCTCGGCGAGCGAGAGCTCGCGCTCGCGCCCGATGACTTTCGCCACGGCCCTGAACTCTTCTGGAATCCTCCATCAAAGTAAAGGAGGCGACGAGCTTTGGCCGAGACGGCGAGAAGCGTCGACCCGGCATTCAGAGGTGCGAGTCTCGACGAAGCGGTACGCAAACTAGTCGGGGAAATGTGTCCAAATCCCGCCCCCGCTATTCCAAGCCCTGTTTAGGCGGGTCCTTTGTGGGCGAGGGCGGCAACGATTCTCCGAGAACGCTGAGCCAGTTTCCGCTCAGGATCGCCTCGAGCCTGTCGCCGTCGTAGCCGCGCCCGGTGAGCGCAGTGACGAGTGCGGGGTAGTGATCCGGTCCCGTGAAACCCTCGAGCCCGAAGCGGGCCTTGCGCGCGGCATCCGCCACCTGGTCGACGAAGTCGGCGCCGAGACCGACGTGCTCGATCCCCATCACGGCGACCGCGTGATCGACATGATCGACGAAACGGGCGAGCGTTGGCGCATCCGGGTCGACGACGAACGCGAGCCCCATCATCCCCAGCACGCCGCCCCGCACCGCGAGCGCCTCGAGCTGCCAGTCGGCGAGGTTCCGTGGATGGTCGCAGACGACACGGCAGCCCGCGTGCGTGACCGACAGGGGGACCTCCTCGTCGAGCACGTCGCGCCAGGTCTGCTCTGACGCGTGCGCGAGGTCGAGGACGACGCCGAGCTCGCGGAAACGGCGGACGAGCGCTCGGCCCCGGTCGGTCAGGCCCTGCGTCGGCGTGTCGATCCCACCCGCGAAAGCGTTCGCACCGTTCCAGGTCAAGCTCACCGTCCGCACACCGCGTCGGTACCAGTCGTCGAAGGCGCCGGGATCGCCCTCGAGCGGCTCGACGCCTTCCATCGAGAGCACGAGCCTCAAACGAGGATCGTCGAGCTCGGCGCGCGTGCGGACGTGGCAGACGCGTCCGGCGTTCTCGTCGACGGCACGTCTGAACTCGGCTTCTTGGGCGAGCGCCCAGCCGCGCGCCTCCTCGCTGGGTACGGTTGCCGCGTAGAGCGGGCAGATCTGGACGCCGACGCCGCCCGCCTCGAGCCTCGGGAGCCAGTACCGCTCAAACAGTCGCTCCTCGCCGCTCCTCAGGACGAGCTCGAAGGGTAGAACGAGCTCGAGGAGGACGTCCGTATGTGCGTCGACGATCAGCCGCCGGCGTCCGTTGTCAGAACTGTCGCGGCGTCTCCGCGAGGAGATCGTTGACCTCTACGGCCCGGTCACGATGGTCGTCTTCCAGCCCCGAAGGTCTTCGTGGCAGCTGAACGAGGGCGTCTCGTGATCTGTGACCAGCCGGCCGTGATCGATGATCGAGCAGTACGCCTCGATGTGCGGCTCGCCGAAGTCGACGTTGCAACGCACGACGCCCTGCCTGTGGAAGAGGCGGCCGGTGGGGACGCAGACGACCCAGCGGTACCGCAGGTGCGCCGTTCGCAGACGCGTGATCAGCGCAGCTCGCACCGTTGCCGGCGACGTCGTCCGGGTGCTCGCGCCGTCGCTGTTGCGGGTCGCAAGGAGCGCCGCGACGATGGCGCCCGCGGCGAGTACTGCGGCGGCGCCAACGACCTGCCGCCGGCGTCGCGTCACGGAATGAGCACCACCTTCGTTGCCTCGCGGCTGTCGAAGAGCCGGTAGGCATCAGCAGCGGCGTCGAGCGGTAGCCGGTGCGTGATGATCTGGGCCGGCTCGAGGCGGCCCGACGCCATCAGGCCGAGGAGGCGCTCGCGATCGTGAGCCGGATCGCCGATCGTGAAGCGCAGCGTGAGCTCGCGTTCGAACATGCGCGCGCTGTCGAGCGGATAGTCGGGCTCGAAGTGGGCCCCGACTACGGAAATCGTTCCACGGCCGCGTGCGAGGCGGAGCGCCAGATCGAGTGCACCGGGCGAGCCCGCCGCCTCGATGACGACGTCGGCGCCGAGGCCGTCGCTCGCCTCCGCGACCGCGCCCTCGGCCTCGTCCGGAGTCACTGCGATTGCGCCCAGACGCGCGGCAAGCTCGCGCCGGTCCATGACGCCGTCGACGGCGATCAGCGCACCGGCGATCTTCGCGGCGCAGAGCACGGCCATCAGCCCGACGGGCCCACAGCCGACCACCGCGACGACGTCCCCGACGGAGACGTCGCCGCGCGTCACCGCCCCGTAGCCGGTGGGGAGGATGTCCGCGAGGAAGATCGCGCTCTCCTCGTCCACGTCCTCCGGCAGGACGAGCAGGCACCGGTCGGCATGGGGGACTCGGACGTACTCGGCCTGCCCGCCGTCGAGACGTGGGTAGACGCCCGAATAGCCGAAGAGCGCCCGGCCGAGACACTGCGAGACCCGTCCCGCGCGGCAGTGAGCACACGTCCCGTCGGAGATCGTGCTCGTGCAGACGACGCGCTGCCCCGGCCGCAGGTGCTCGACGGCGTCGCCGACCTCGCTCACCACTCCGGCGAACTCGTGACCGAGGATCGTGCCGTTCTCGAAGCCGGGGGTCATGCCGTGAAACGGAAAGAGGTCGGCCCCGCAGATTGCCGGTCGGTGAACCTCGACCAGCGCGTCGGTATCGGCGACGATCCGAGCGTCTTCGACTTCTTCGACGCG
>VAXY01000129.1 GCA_005885085.1 Actinomycetota bacterium
TCGCCGAGTTTCGGATTCCTGTCGATACGTGGCGGCGACAGGCGGAGATCGAGCAGAAGGTGCCCGACGTCCTGCCGAAGCTCGACACCTACGAGGCCCAGGGGACGTTGTGGGCGCGCACGAGCGCGTACGGCGACGACAAGGACCGGCCCCTCGTCCGTTCGGCCGACGGGTCGTTCCTCTACTTCGCCGCAGACGTCGCCTACGTCCAGGACAAGCTCGAGCGCGGTTTCGACCGCGCGATTTACGTCCTCGGCGCCGACCACCACGGCTACGTGCCGCGGCTGAAGGCGGCAGCGGCGATGCTCGGCTACGACCCGGACCGGATCGAGGCGCTGATCTACCAGCTCGTGCACATCGTCGAGGGCGGACGGGCGAAGAAGATCTCCAAGCGCCGCGGCGACGTCGTCTTCCTGCACGAGCTGATCGAGAAGATCGGCGTCGACGCGTCGCGCTGGTACCTGGTGACGCGCGGCCATGACCAACCCATCGACATCGACGTCGATCTTGCTGCCGAGCGCACCCAGAAAAATCCCGTCTACTACGTGCAGTACGCGCATGCGCGGATCGCCGGCATCCTGCGCAACGCCGGCGGCGCACTCGTCGACCCGACCCCGTCCGGAAGCGTCGAGCCAGAGGAGCGGGACCTGATCAAGCGGCTGACCGACTTCCCGGTGATCGCCTCCGAGTCGGCGGAGCGGCGCGCGCCGCATGCGATTCCCATCTATGCCATCCGGCTGGCCGACGACTTCCACCGCTTCTACCACGAGCACCGCGTCGTCGATTCGGAGACGGAGGCGTTCCGGCTCGGCCTCTGTCGCGCGACGCAGCACGTGATCGCCAGCTGCCTCGACTTGATCGGAGTCGAGGCGCCGGAGCGGATGTAGGGTCCACTTCGTGGAGGGCAGTCCGCCCGATAGGAATCTCGCGCTCGAGCTCGTGCGGGTGACCGAGGCGGCGGCAATGGGCGCCGCGCGCTGGATCGGGCGCGGCGACAAGGAAAGCGCCGACCAGGCGGCGGTCGACGCGATGCGCCTGATGCTCGACACCGTCTCGATGGACGGCGTCGTCGTGATCGGCGAAGGGGAGAAGGACGAGGCGCCGATGCTCTTCAACGGCGAGGAGGTCGGCAGCGGCAACGGGCCGCAGGTCGACGTCGCCGTCGACCCGCTCGAGGGAACGCGTCTGACTGCGCTGGGCCAGCCGAACGCGATCGCCGTGATCGCGTTGGCCGAACGGGGGACGATGTTCTTCCCGGGAGCGGCGGTGTACATGGACAAGATCGCCTGCGGGCCCGAGGCGGCCGACGCGATCGACATCAACGCCTCGCCGAGCGACAACGTCGAGGCCGTCGCCGAGGCGAAGCGATGCGAGCCGACCGACGTGTCCGTCGTCGTGCTCGAGCGCGACCGGCACGAGGACCTCATCCGCGAACTGCGCGAGGCGGGCGCGAAGGTGAACCTGATCCGCGACGGCGACGTCGCGCCGGCGATTGCAGCGGCACGGGGAGGGACCGGGGTGGACCTGCTGATGGGAATCGGCGGAACGCCTGAAGGCGTCATCTCCGCGGCGGCGATCAAGTGTCTTGGCGGTGCGCTGCAGGGCCGGCTCTGGCCGCGTAACGACGACGAGCGCCATCAGCTGATCGAGGCCCGGTACGACGTCGACAAGGTGCTCACGACCGACGACCTCGTGGCCGGAGACGACGTCTTCGTCGCGGCAACCGGCGTCACCAGCGGCGCCCTTCTACGCGGCGTGCAGTACACGTCGGGAGGCGCGATCACCGACTCGATCGTGATGCGCTCTCGCAGCGGGACGGTACGGCGGATCGAGGCGCAGCACGCCTTCGCGAAGCTCGAGAAGCTCGTCGGCTCTTCGCTCAGATAGTGGTGTAACGCCTTGCGCGCGGCGAGGACTAGAGGGGCATGCGCACCCTCATCCTCATCGTGGCCACGGCGGCGGCCCTTGGCCTCGCTTCGGCGACGATGGCCTCGGAGCAGCCGGCACCGACTCTCGCTGCCAAGTCGTCGCGGTTCGGCACCGTTCTCTTCGACTCCCGTGGCTTCGTCGTCTACGCGTTCACGAAGGACCGCCACCGGAGCGCCTGCATTGGCGCGTGCGCGAAAAAATGGCCGCCGTACGTTGTCCGCGGCCGCGTTCACGCCGGGGCCGGGCTCAGGGCGTCGTTGCTCGGCACGGTCGTCCGTGCGGACGGATCACGTCAGGTCACTTATGCCGGGCGACCGCTCTACTACTACGTCGGCGACACGAAGCCCTGGCAGATCCTCTGCCAGAACGCCTCCGAGTTCGGCGGGCTCTGGCTGGTCATGCGCCCGAGCGGCAAGCTCGTTCGCTAGCCGGTGCCGTGGAAAGTGCTGCGCACTTTCCACGGACTCGGGTCTGCGTTGGTGTTTGGCGCCGGCCGTCGCCTACGCTGGAACGGCCTCTTTTTCCATCTCCGGCGCGTACATCCCCGTGCGCGCGGCGCTGTTCATCTTTGCGCGGTGGTAATAGGCGCGTTGCGCCGCCTCGACGTTCTCCTCCTTGCCGCCCCAGGCCTTCAGCGCCGGGGCCTGCAGCGCGCGGCCGTACGAGAACGACAGCTGCCAGGGATGCTTGCCCAACGCGTTCATCGCGTTGAGATTGGCGGTCGCATCCTCGTCCGACTGACCGCCCGAGAGAAAGACGATTCCGGGCACCGCCGCGGGAACGTGCCGCTTGAAGCAGCGGATCGTCTCCGCGGCGACCTTGTCGTGCGACGCCTGGTCCGGGCCGTCGTAACCCGACAGCACCATGTTCGGTTTGAGCAGGATCCCCTCCGGGTGGACGCGCTGGTCGCGTAGCTCGGTGAACACGGCATGCAGCGTGTGTGAAGTGGCCTCGAAGCTCCGGTCGATCGTGTGGCCCCCGTCCATCAGCACCTCCGGCTCGACGATCGGCACGAGCCCCGCCTCCTGAGACAGCGCGGCGTAGCGGGCAAGCGCGTGCGCGTTCGTCCAGATGCAGTACTCGCTCGGAATGCCGTTGCCGATTGAGATCACGGCACGCCATTTGGCGAAGCGTGCGCCGAGGTCGCGGTACTCCTCGAGGCGGTCGCGCAGGCCGTCCAGCCCCTCGGTGATCGTCTCTCCTCGGGCCAGCGCTAGCGGCTTGGCGCCCGTGTCGACCTTGATCCCCGGGATCACGCCCCGCGACGCGAGCAGCTCCGGGAACGGCGTACCGTCGGCGGAGCTCTGGCGGATCGTCTCGTCGAACAGGATGACGCCGCTGATGTACTCCTCGACGCCTTCGGTGGTGAAGAGGAGATCCCGGTAGGCGCGCCGGTTCTCCTCGGTCGACTCGACGCCGATCGAGTCGAAGCGCTTCTTGATCGTGCTGTCGCTCTCGTCCGCGGCGAGGATCCCCTTGCCCTCCGCGACGATTGCGGATGCGGTCGCTTCCAGCTCCTGAACGTCCATTGTTCGGCCTCCGTCCCTTTGTCTCCACCGAATTATCTCCTAAGCTTGAGCGTCGGCGGGGCGACGCTGCGGCGGTAGCCCCGCCGTCCGGTTATGGGTTTCCTCGTTTCGGTTTGGAGGAACCTTGGTTGCAGCCGTACCCGTAAGTACGATCACTCTCCGTGATTCGACGTCTCGGCCTCTCCGTTCTCGTGATTGCCGCTCTGGCGCCGGTCCTGAGCGGAGACGCGGCCCCGCCGGCGCTGATCGCTCGGGGCGTGACGCTCGCCGGCATCCCCGTCGGAGGGATGGCGAACGAGCAGGCGCAGGCCGCGGTCAGGCCGGCGTTTGCCCAGCCCATCCGCCTCGTCTACGGGGACCGCAGCTGGCGGCTCGTCCCCGCCCGCTTCGGCGCCAGGGTGACGGTCGCCCACGGTGTTGCCGATGCCCTGCGCGCGCCGGCGGGCGCCTCGGTGCAGCTACTGCCGAAGCTGGACGACCAGACGGTCCATCGCTTCGTGCGTGCGCTCGACAAGCGGATCTCCTTCGCCGCGAAGGACGCGGAGCTCACCGGGCTGAAGGGGCTGGTGCCCCAGTTCTCACAGGAGCAGGCCGGCTTACAGGTGCTCCGCGGGCTCACGGCGCAGCGGATCGTCCGCGCGTTGCAATCGCCTCAGATTCGCCGCATTCGCGTCGCCACGAAAGTCCTGCAGCCCGCGCGTACCGCCGCGAGGTTCGGGCCGGTGATCGTGATCCGCCGCGGCGTGAACGAGCTGCGGTACTACCTCGGAGCGAAGCTCGTGCGGGCGTTCGGCGTCGCGACAGGGCAGTCCGTCTACCCGACGCCGACCGGCATGTTCACCATCGTCGACATGCAGCTGAATCCCTGGTGGCGTCCGCCGGACTCGCCGTGGGCGAAGGGTCTCGACCCGATTCCGCCGGGCCCAGGCAATCCGCTCGGCACACGTTGGATGGGCCTCTCCGCTCCGGGCGTGGGCATCCACGGTACGCCGGACGACGCGTCGATCGGTTACTCGGCCTCGCACGGCTGCATCCGCATGCACATCCCGGACGCGGAGTGGCTCTTCCACCACGTGCACCTCGGGACGCCGGTCGTCATCACAGATTCGTAAGCGACGAGGCGCTGATGCCGGCTTCGTCGGCGTCGGCTCGCATGGGCCCGCACCGCAACACGAACCGATCGAGATCGTCATGGCTCCGCGAAGCGGAGCCGGATTTCGATCGAGAGAGCGGACGACGGGGTTCGAACCCGCGACCCTCAGCTTGGGAAGCTGATGCTCTACCAACTGAGCTACGTCCGCGTACGCCGATTGTAGCCTCGCTCTCGGGGCCTGCCCTGAGCGTCGAGGAGAGGTCCGCCCCCTCGTCAACGGCGGGCGGCGGTGTCACCATCAGGACATGGGTGGACGCGCCATCGTGGTGGACGATCACGCGGCATTTCGCGCTTCGGCCCGTCGGCTGCTCGAGCTGAGCGGCTTCGAGGTGGTGGGCGAGGCCGGCGACGGCGCCTCCGGCCTCGAGCTCGCTCGCACAATGGAGCCCGAGCTCGTACTGCTCGACGTCGCCCTGCCCGACATGAGCGGCTTCGATGTCGCGGACGCGCTGGCGGGAGGCCCCGCCGCCGTCGTGCTCGTTTCCAGCCGCGACCCCAAGGATCTTGGGCGCCGCGCCCGGGGCAGCGGGGCGCTCGGGTTCATCGCGAAGGACCAGCTCTCGGAGGAGTCGCTGCTCGCCGTCATGGGGAACGGGCGATGAACGCCCGCCTGCTGCGCGCGGCGCTTGCCGGCGGTGGTGTCGCTCTCGGCATCTACGGCTACCACCTGTTACGGCACGACCTCCACTCGTCCGTGCCGAACGCGCTCGCGAGCATCGCCGTCGCATGGACGTTCCTCGCGGCCGGCATCGTCGCGTGGGCCCGGAGGCCGGCGAGCCGTGTCGGGCCGCTGATGATGCTGGTCGCGTTCTGCCTGCTCGAGCGGAAGCTGCAGTACAGCCACGAATCGGCGCAATTCACCTTCGGCTTTCTCTTCGGCGAGATCGGCCTGACCGTCGCCTTCGCCCATGCCGTGCTCGCGTACCCGACGGGACGACTACGTTCTCGCTTCGAGCGGGTCTACATCGCGGCCGGCTACGTCGTGGTTGTTGGCGCCTCGCTCGGTCAGCTCCTCTTTTTGGACACGAAGCAGACATGTCCGTGGTCGACCGCCTACTGTGCCGAACCGCGCCCGCGCAACCTGCTGCTCGTTCACGGCGACGCCGGGATCTTCCATGCGATCCGGGACGCGTTCACGATCGGCGTGTACGGCGTCCTCGGAGCCGTTTTCATCGTGCTGATCGCGCGCCGTGTGCTCAACGCCTCTCCTGCCGGACGTCGTCTGCTCGCTCCGCTCCTGCTCGGGGCCGTCGTCCTGGGCGCCCGGGGGGTCTGGGCCGGCGTCGGCGTCTTCGTCCACCAGTCGGCGAACGCGTCGGGCAGCTTCTACTGGTGGCAGGTGGTGGGCCAGATCGCCGTACCGATTGCCCTACTCGCGGGCGTGCTCACCGCGACGCTGGCAAAGGGCACGGTCGCGGACCTCGTCGTCGAGCTCTCCCACATCGCGCCCGGACCGCGATCGCGCGCGCACTCCACGACGACTCCGTCCAGGTCGCATACTGGTTGCCGATGCGGCGGGTTTACGTCGACGAGGCAGGTCGTGTCGTCGATCTGCCCGAGGACGGCCGCGCGGTGACGCGGCTCGCAGACGTGGCCGCGATCGTGCACGACCCCGAGCTCGACCCCGATCTCGTCGAGTCGGCCGGCGCCGCCGCCCGGCTGGCGTTGCACAACGCACGCCTTCAGGCAGACGTGCGCGCGCAGCTCGACAAGGTGGAGGAATCCCGCCGCCGGATCGTCACGGCCGGTGACGAACAGCGGCAGAAGATCGAGCGCGATCTCCACGACGGCGCACAGCAGCGCCTCGTCGCACTCGCGCTCGAGCTCCGGATCGCCCAACGCCAGCTCGGCCAGAGCGATCCCGAGCTCGAGCGGGTCTTGTCGCAGGCCGTGGGGGAGCTGCAGGTCGCCGTCGAAGAGCTGCGCGAGCTCGCGCGCGGCGTCCATCCCGCCGTGCTGACGGAAGAGGGGCTGGCCGGAGCGCTCGAGTCGCTGGCGTCGCGTACGCCGCTGCCGGTCCACATCGCCTCCGCGCCCGAGGGCCGGCTGCCGGGTGAGATCGAGGCGGCGGCGTACTTCGTCGCGTGCGAGGCAATCGCGAACGCGGTCAAGCACGCGCAGGCCACGGAGATCCGCGTGTGCGCCGAGGGCCGCAACGGAAGGCTCTTCATCGAGGTGGAGGACGACGGCGTCGGAGGCGCCCGGGAGAACGGGGGCTCTGGGCTGCGCGGCCTCGTCGACCGTGTCGAGGCTCACGGAGGGACGTTGCACGTCGAGAGTGAGCCGGGCCGAGGCACGCGGGTGATCGGGGAGTTGCCGTGCGCGTCGTGATTGCAGACGACTCTCTGTTGATGCGCGAAGGAGTCGCGCGCGTCCTCGCGGACGCGGGCATGGAGATCGTCGCAGGTGTCGGCGACGCCGACGGCCTGCGCCGCGTGGTGGCGACGGAGAAGCCGGACGTGGCGATCGTCGACGTCCGGATGCCACCGACGCA
>VAXY01000130.1 GCA_005885085.1 Actinomycetota bacterium
GCGCGCGCGGCGGAGACGATTCGCGAGCGCCATCCGGATGTCGGCGTTTTGATGCTGTCCCAGATTCTCGAGGCGAGCACGGCGATGAAGCTGTTCGGCGAGCGGCCGGAGGGATTCGGGTACCTGCTCAAGGACCGCGTCCTCGAGATCGACGATTTCGTCGAGGCCGTCAAGCGCGTGGCCCGCGGCGGAACTGCAATGGACCCGCAGATCGTCTCGCA
>VAXY01000290.1:0-897 GCA_005885085.1 Actinomycetota bacterium
GGTATCGGCCTCGCTGTTGCGATCTTCGTCGACGCGACGATCGTGCGGGCGCTGCTCGTGCCCGCGTTGATGGCGTGGTTCGGGCGCTGGAACTGGTGGCTACCGTCGTCGCTCGCCCGCATCGTGCGCGTGAAGCCCTCGCCGCTGGCGGAGCCGCGGGCGGCTCTCCGTCCGGCCGGCCGCTAGCGTCCCGGCTCCCATAGCATCGGATCGGTGAAAGGCGTTGTCCTTGCGGGCGGGACGGGGTCTCGTCTCGATCCCCTGACCCGAATCACGAACAAGCACCTCCTGCCGATCCACGACCGGCCGATGGTGCTGTACGCGATCGAGGCGCTACGTGAAGCCGGAGTCGCCGATCTGATGATCGTGACGGGCGGCGAGCACGTCGAGGATTTCCGGCGGCTTCTCGGAGCCGAGTTCGCATACGGCAACCAGGAGCGGGCCGGAGGCATTGCGGAGGCGCTCGGCCTCGCCCGCGACTTCATCGGTGCTGACCGTGTCGTCGTCATGCTGGCCGACAACGTCTTCCGCGGCTCGATCGCGCCGACGATCCGGAACTTCGAGCGGCAGCAGCAGGGAGCACGCGTCCTGCTCGCGCATATCCGTGAGACGCAGCACCTGCGCCACCTCGGGGTCCCGCGCATCGAGCGGGGCCGGATTGCCGAGATCGTCGAGAAGCCGGAGGTCCCGCCCGGCCGGCTCGCAGTCACGGGCCTCTACTGCTACGGGGCCGACGTGTTCGACGTGATCGCGGAGCTCGAGCCGTCGGCGCGGGGCGAGCTCGAGATCACCGACGTCAACAACCACTACGTGCGCGCGGGGAAGCTCGAGTTCGACGTCTTCGAGGGCTACTGGGGAGATGCGGGCGAGTCGATCGACGCGTACTACGAGGTGATC
>VAXY01000290.1:904-2261 GCA_005885085.1 Actinomycetota bacterium
CGGCTCCGACCGCACACGACCCGCCGCCCTCCGTCGCTACGAGGACGAGCGCGGGTGGCTCGCGGAGATCGCGCGGACGAGCGCGCTTCCGAAGCCGATCCGCCAGACGAACGTCTCGTTCTCGCGTCAGGGCACGATCCGGGGCCTGCACTACCACGAGCGCGGTCAGGACGATCTCTTCGTCTGCCTGCAGGGCCGGGCCCGGGTGGTCGCGCTGAACCGCGACACGGGCGAGACCTTCTGCGAGGACATCGGGGACGACAACTTCGCGGCGGTGTACGTGCCGGGCAACCTCGCGCACGGCTTCGAGGCACTGACCGACGTGCTGATGCTGTACCACGTCACGGAGGAATACGACCCCGCCGACCCGGACGAGCACGGCCTGCCGTGGGACGATCCACGCGTCGTGGATCTTTGGAGCACGAAATCACCGATCCTGTCGGAACGGGACGCAGCCGAATCCTGATCACCGGCGCCGCCGGCCAGCTCGGCCGCGCGCTGCAGGAGTCCTTCGCGGACGGCGACGTGATCGCGCTCGCTCACGCGGACTGGGACGTCACCCTGCCTCCACCTCCATTCGCCGAGCCGCCGAGCCTCGTGCTGCACGCCGCCGCCTGGACGGACGTCGACGGCGCCGAGGACGATCCGCAAGGTGCGGCCGCCGTCAACGTCGGCGGCACGCGACACGCGGCCGAGCTCGGCGTTCCCCTCGTCTACTACTCGACGGACTACGTCTTCGACGGCGCCAAGCGCGAGCCCTACGTCGAGACGGATCCGCCTCATCCGCTCTCGGCCTACGGGCGCACGAAGCTGCACGGCGAGGGTGCAGCCGGCGAGCAGGCGTGGATCGTCCGTTCCTCTGGGCTATTCGGGCCGACCGGCAAGAACTTCGTCACGACCATGTTGCGGCTCGGCCGCGACCGCGAGGAGGTGGCGGTCGTCGACGACCAGCGAAGTGCGCCGACGTACGTCGGCCATCTCGCTGCGGCGACGCGGGCGCTGGTCGAGCGGCCCTCCGGTGTCTGGCATCTGGCTGCCGCCGGCGACTGCACCTGGGCCGAGTTCGCAGAGGCGATCTTCGAAGAGGCCGGGCTGCCGGCGCGTGTGCGTCGCATCTCGAGCGCGGAGCTCGGTAGGTCCGCGGCGCGGCCTCCGTATTCGGTGCTGCGCACCGAGAAGGGCGCGCCCGAGCTGCCGCACTGGCGCGACGGCCTACGCGAGTGTCTGCAGCGCCTGGGCTAACCGGCTGCTGGGGTCTGACCCGGGGTCAGACCCTGCCTTTCGCCGGCTAGCCGGATCGCTTCAACTTGCCGTGCTTCTTGGCGTGCAGCTCACCGCGCCGGAAGACCCAGATTCC
>VAXY01000131.1 GCA_005885085.1 Actinomycetota bacterium
GAGGGCGACGACGAGCACAACGAAGCGATCGTGGAGCGGGTGAACCGCAGCGGGGAGCTCTTCCTCTCGCACACACGGCTCCACGGCCGTTACGTGCTGCGGCTGGCGATCGGCAACGAGCGGACGACGGAAGCCGACGTCAGTCGGGCGTGGGTTGCGCTCAGAGCCGCCGCAGCAGACTGAGGAACTCCTTCGGGTCGCGAACGACGACGTCCGCGACGGCGCGAAGCTCCGCCGGTCCTTCGTCTGACGCGACGGCAACGCGAACGGACAGCTCGAGCCCGCCGACCGCTCGAAAGGCGTCGAGATCGGTCGTGTCGTCGCCGGCAACGAGTGCGCGCCTAAGCCCGTACTGTGCGAGCAGGGCGCGTACGGCCGTGCCCTTGTCGGCGGCGACGGGCGGGACGATCTCGAGCACCTTTCGCCCGTACCGGGTGACGAAGCCTGCGGCTCGTGCCCGCCGGGCGACGGCGTCGAGCTCACGCCGCGCCGCCGTCTCGTCGGCGGAATCGCGGTAGTGCAGCGCAGCCGTCAATCTCTTGTCCTCGAGCTCTGGCCAGGCCACGCCCGCGAGCAGCTCATGCAGGCGCGACGTCCATTTCGCCGCATCTGGGTCAAGCTCGAGCCCATGGTTTCCCACGTAGGTCAGTTCCGGCACGCCGACGATCCGGCGGGCGTCGTCGCCCGCGCGTCCCGAGATGCAGGCGACGAGTGCATAGCGCGCGTTCAGCCGTCGCAGCTCCGCCCGCGTTTCTTCCGGCACGGCCGCGTCCTCGGGCCGCGCGACGATCGGTGCGAGCACGCCGTCGACGTCGAGGAACAACCCTGCTCGCAACGGATTCTCCGCGAGCCGTTCCAGCAGTTCCACCCGCCTAGGATACGGAGGTGCGGCTTGTCCTCATCGGCCTCGTCGCCGGGTTCTTCAGCGCGCTGTTCGGTGTCGGGGGCGGGGTCGTGATCGTGCCCCTCCTACTGCTTTTCTGCGGCTGGCAGGCCCGGGCGGCTGCGGCGACGTCACTGGCTGCGATCGGGATCACCGCCGTCTCGGGCGTGATCGCGTACACGCTGCACGGCGACGTGCGAGTGGGCTATGCGGCGCTGGTGGGCGTGCCGGCGGCAGTGTCGGTCGCGGGCGCGACGGCGTTGCAACAGCGGTTGCGGATCCATACGATCGAGCTCCTCTTCGCCGCGTTCCTGCTCGGCGTCGCCGTCTGGCTGTTCGTCAAATGACGTACGTGCTCGCGATCGCGCTGGGACTGGTCGCCGGTGTGCTCGCGGGCATGTTCGGCGTCGGCGGCGGCATTCTCTTCGTCCCGACGCTCGTTGTGCTCGGGCTCGGTCCCCACGAGGCGACCGGCACGTCTCTGCTTGCGATCGTGCCGACAGTGGTCGTCGGCACATGGCGTCAGTCGAGCTACGGGAACGTGCGCTGGCGTGGCGCGCTCGTGATCGGGGTCGTGGCGGCGGCCGCGGCCCAGGGCGGTGTCGCTCTGGCGGAGGCGCTCTCCGATGCGACGTTGCGGAAGCTCTTCGCCGGGTTGCTCGTGCTCGTCGCCGCCCAGATCGCGTGGCGCGCACGTCACGCGGACCGCTGACCTATCCTGTGTGGGTGGCGGACCCCGAAGAGATCTGGCTTCCGCTGGTCGATGAGCCGGTCGGCGACATCGTCGCGCAGATCCAGGCGGAAGACCCCGAGATCGACAAGCTCGTCGGCTCTCGATATCGCATCCTCGCCTTCCGCACGTTCGCGTACATCCGCGTCGGCCTCCTGCTCGGGGAGCTGCTCTTCGAACAGGAGCGGGCGCCCGAGGATGCAGACGAGAATTGGGTCGAGGCGATGATGCGCGATCCGAAGCATCACCAGGCACTGCATCGGGAGGTACGTGCGGTTGCGGAGGAGATCGCCGCCGATCCGAAGTACGCGGACGACGAGCCGCTCGGGCCCGACGACGACGCTCGTGAGCGGTTCCGCGAGTTCGCCCGCAAGCAACTCGCCGGCGACTGACTGCATTTTTCGTTTGGTCGTCGTCTAATCATCCGGATGGCGACCGCCGAAGCGCTAGCGCGTAGATCCCGCCGGCGGGCCCGCCGGAAGCTGCTGATCGAAGCCGCCGTCGTGCTCGGGTTGACGGCGGTCGGAGCAGTGATCGTCTACTTCGTCTACCGGCACTCGATCGGCAGCCCGTGGAAGGTCGCGGGCACGGATATCCAGGACATTTCACGTGCGGAGGGCATCCAGACGGAGATCTCCGCTGCCTTCGACCCCTCGAATCCGCGCGTCCTCTTCGCGGCGTCGAATGAGTCGCTCGAGCCGGAGATCCGTGTCTACTCGTCGACGAACGGCGGGAAGACCTGGTCGGGCGGCACCGGCCCGGCGTTCAACCCAAACACCTGCGCCTGGGGAGATCCGTCGGTGGCGATCGCGCGGGACGGCCGCCAGTACGTCGCCTTCACCGAGAAGTCGATCTGCATCCAGGGCCCCGACCTGACGCCGTACCTTGTCGTCGCGAGCCGGCCCGGACCGCGGGGGAAGTGGACGGTCCGGCGCGTGGCACGCCCGGCCGTCAAGTTCGGGTTCGACGACAAGCCGGCGATCGCGGTCGGTGCGGACGGCCGGGCGTACGTCGCCTGGTCTCGGCTACTGGGGCGCGCGTACCAGACCACCGTGCTCAGCTCCTCGGCCGACGGCGGGCGCAGCTGGTCGCCGCCCAAGGTGGTCGACGGCAAGCTCGTCCAGCCGCAGCTCGTCACCCTGGCCGCCGGCGCAGGTCACACGGTGTACATCGCCGGCGTCGACGCACACGGCCTCTGGATCGGGCGCTCGACCGATGAAGGCCGGCGCTTCGTCGTGCGCAACGCAGCGCCGCTGCCGGGAAACCACGCTGCCGCCTGCATCGTCTTCGGCAAGTTCGTGCTCCCGCAGCAGGCGGTTCGGTGTCTCGGCCCGGACCCGACGCTGTCCGTGGGGAAGGGCCGGGTGTTCCTCACGTACGGCGTCGACGGCTCCGACCAGACGCACGCCGCCGCCGTCGCAGTCTTCGACCCCACTCTGCGGCCCCTCTTTCGCGGGCCGATTGCGCCGGGCAAGAAGAAGGCCGACCAGTTCTGGCCGGCCTCGGCCTTCGACGCGAAGACGGGCCGGCTGTGGGCCTGCTTCTACGACACGACGGGAGACCCGGGACGGCAGCACGCGTGGTTCGTCTGCAGCTCTTCCAGCAACGGGCGCTCCTGGACGACGCCGGTGCGTGTGACCGCGCCGTCAGCCAATGCGGACACGCTGTGGGAGGACGCCCGCATCTATGGCTACGGGGACAACGGCGGCTGGGGCGGCTACATCGCCGTGGCCGCGGCCGGCGGAGTCGCGCATCCGCTCTGGATCGACACGCGTGACCTCGGGGGCAACCAGGAAGAGGTTTTCGCCGCGAGGCTTCGTTAATGCGCGTGCGCGTGTTCGGCACGCCCGAGTTGTTTGTCCGACATCCGCGGCGCCAGTAGCGCCGCGAGCGCGGTGGTGACCGGCATCGATGCGATCAGACCGATCGAGCCGACGAGTGCCGCGATCACTTGATCAGCGACGGCCTCGCCGTTGACGGCGTCGGCGAACGAGGTGCCGCCGACGTTGAAGATCAGCAACACGGGCAGGGCGGCGCCCGCGTAGGCGAACACGAGCGTGGCGACCGTTGCGGCGATGTGATCGTGGCCGACTTCGAGCGCCCCGCGGAACAGACCGCCGAAGCGCAGCGACGGGTTGACACGCCGCAGCGCGATTACGGTCGACGCCTGGCTGACCGTCAGGTCGACGAGCACGCCGAGCGCACCGATCACCATTCCCGCCACGAGCAGTCCTTGCAACGAGAGGCTCGTCTGCGAGGCGCCGAGGTACACACTCTCGTCAGAGGTCGCTCCGCTCAGGTGCGCGATGTGCGCGAACGCGTAGGCGAGGCCCGCCGCAAGCAGCAGACTGATCGCGGTTCCGAGCCACGCCGCGAGCGCCTTCGCGCCGAAGCCATAGGACAGGGCATCATCACCAGCATCACCGCCGCCGCGCCCACGATCGCGACGGCGAACGGGGACGAGCCGTGCAGGATCGCCGGCACGACGAACTCGACGACGATCACGAGGCTCGCGAGGAGCCCCACAAGCGCACGCAGACCGTGCAGCCTGCCGGTCGCGAGCAGCAGGACGCCGAATCCGACCGAGAGCCAGAGCATTGCGCTGCGGCGGTCGAAGTCTGCGAACGAGAACCCCGGAGCCGGTCCGCTGCCTGCCGGGGCGGTGTTCTTGTAGACGCGAATCCGGTCTCCCTGCGAGACGTCGAGCGATCCCACCGCTGCGACGGTGGTGAGCTCGCTCCGCTGGCCCTTCCGCGGGCCGTCGAGGATCTTGATCTGGACGATCCGGCACGTGTGCGATGCGGACAAACGACAAGGACGCGTCGTCACGTGTTCCGCGACGGCTCCGACCGTGTGGATCGGCCCGAACTGCCCCGTGCGGCCGAGCTTGCCGTGTGGCCACAGCACGGCCAGGCCGACGACGGTTGCGATCACGAGCAGCGCGACCGCTGCGATCAGGACGTCGACGAGGTACGACCCGCTCAGGGGCAGCGCCCGCCTCACGGGCTCGATGCTGCCAACCGCGGTGGACGGCCCGCGTTTCGCGGGCCGCAGGAGGCTGCATAATGGTGTGCCGGTGCTGAAGCGAGCGTCTGTCGCCTCCCTCGCCGCCCTGCTCCTCCTGGCCGCTGCATCGGCCGATGCGGTTTCGCAGGGTGGGCCGGCGGGTGGTGCGACCGCGCGCGCCCAGGCGCTCCGGATCGTCGTTCCGGGCCAGGCCGGTGCAGCGACGCCGGCTGTCTCGGCTCCGACCGATCAGGTGCTGTTCAGCGGCGGTTTCACCTACGGGGAGGATCCCACCACGCACGCCCCGATCGTCAGCACCGGCTCAGCGAACGCGAGCGCCTCGACCTCGTCGGACGTCGAGACAGACGCAACCGCCGCCGCAGAGGTGAACAACCTCAACGTCTTCAACGGGGAGGTCACGGCAACCAGCATCGTCGCCCAGGCGCACGCGACCGCGCGCACGGGCGTGGCAAAGGGTGACTCGACCGGGACCGCCGTCAACGGCCTCGTCGCACTCGGACAGTCGGTGTCGACGGGCACGGTGGCGCTCGCCGACTGGGGCTCGCTCACGGCGGTGTCCGGCGGTGGGAGCGGGTCGCCGGCAACCGGCTACCACGGCAGCGTCACCGCGCTCGAGATCCGGCTGACGGCGGACCACGGCGGGCTGCCGGCCGGTACGACGATTCTTGTCGGCTACGCGGAGGTCGCCGCGCAGGCACCTCCTGCCGCGCCTCCGGCGGCGAAGCCGCACAAGCCCAAGGCGAATGTCGCCCCGAAGACGGCGGCTCCCGAGCCGGCGCCCGGCTTTCCGGTCCGCCAGCCGCCGCTGGTGACGCCGAAGCTGACGGCGGGCGGATACGTGTTCCCCGTCTACGGCCCGTCGTCGTTCACCGACACGTTCGGCGCCGCCCGCAGCGACGTCTCGGGCGGATGGCACCACGGCGACGACATCTTCGCCCCGCTCGGTGCGCCGATCCTCGCCGTCGCGGCCGGAACCGTCTTCTCGGTCGGCTGGAACAAGATCGGCGGCAACCGGCTTTGGTTACGCGACGGCCAGGGGAACCTCTTCTACTACGCGCACCTCTCCGCGTTCACGCCGCTGGCGGTCAACGGCAACAAGATCAACGCCGGCGATGTGCTCGGCTTCGTCGGGAATACCGGCGACGCGCAGGGGACGCCGACGCACCTGCACTTCGAGATCCATCCCGTCGGCTTGATCGGGCTGGGGTACGACGGCGCCGTGAATCCCACTACGTATCTGCTCGCCTGGAAGCACCTCCAGGACGTCAGCTTCGCCGGCGGCGACGCGTGGGCGCCGCAGCACTCGCTCGGTAACGCGCCCAAGCCGGGCGCGATCCTGCTCAACGTGTCCGACATCTCCAGCGCCGACGGTCTCGTGCCGGGCTCGCTGGAACGCGTGATCCGCCCCGTCGTCGTCAGGGGCGACAACTTCAGCGCGCGGCCGTAGGTCGAACCCCAGGGGTCTGACCCGTCGGGCCAGACCCAGCCTTTCGGTTTACGACGAGCTGGCCCCCGAGTTGCCGCCCTGGTAGGTGAACTCGTCGCTCGGTCCGAAGAGCTTGTCGGACAGCCATTTGCGCGTCTGCGCGCCCGAGATCGGGTTGAAGAGGATGCCGAGCGCGATGCCGGTGAGCAGGAGCGTCGTGTTCCGCCCGCTGTGCTCCTTCTTGCCCTGGACGCGGTCGGCTGCCTCACGCAGCTCGTCGATCGCGTCCCTCAGGCGCTCCTGGATGTCTTTGTCGGTCGCCACGCGCGTAGCGACTGGAATCGCGCCGCGGCCACCGATCAGCTCGTTGTAGACCTGCCGCGCAGACTCGAACGCGTTGCGTACGTTGTCGCGCAGGTCCTCGTCGGTCAGCGCGCGCTCGATGTACGGCCTCGCACCGCCCGTCTTGTCCAATACCTTGTCTCTCGTCTTGGCCATGCCTCAGATGTCCTTTCGCTGGCTTGCCAATGGCCTCGTACCCTGCACGAATCCTCGCAAACGAGCGGTACTCGGGCTCGTCGTACTGTTCGCGGCCGGCTGTGGTGGCGGCGGCAGCGGTCAGGCGGAGCGGCTGGTGCGCGGCTCGGGCTACACGTTCTCTGCTCCGGTGGGGTGGCCGCTCGTCCGCAGCGGCCGCGAGGTGAAGGCTTCGAAGGGCCTGCCGCTCGTCTCCGTGACGCGCTATCCGCTTCTCCGTGCCTACCGGCCCGAACTCTGGGGGCACGTGCTGCCGGAGCTCGATCGCACGGCGGCAGGGCTGGCGGCGCAGCAGCAGGGGACGGTCGGCGCGTCGCGAACGGTCACGATCTCGGGGCGCCGCGCGCGGAGCTACGACATCGACTACAGCCGCCACGGGAAGCAGCTTGTCGAGCGGCTCGCCTTCGTCCTACGCGGCAAGACCGAGTATCTGCTGCTCTGCCGCTATGTGAGCGGTGGTGACACCGGCGCCTGCGACCGGCTGCTCGCGACGTTCAGGCTTGCCTGAGCAGCCTGTTTTTCCTTGACCGGCAGCGGCGTCGCAAGGCCGGTTGCCTTGCCGTCGAACGCTGCGTCGAAGACCTCGTCGATCGAGTCGACCAGCACGAACTCGAGCTCCCGTTTCGTCTCGGCCGGGAGCTCAGCGAGGTCCGGTTCGTTCTCGCGCGGCATGATCACGCGCTTCAGTCCGGCACGTTGAGCGGCCAGCGACTTCTCACGGATGCCGCCGATCGGCAGCACCTGTCCGGTCAGCGTGATCTCGCCGGTCATGCCGACGTCGTCGGAGACAGGCTGTTCGCGCACGAGTGAGGCGATCGCCGTCGCCATCGTGATCCCCGCCGACGGACTGTCTTTCGGGACCGCGCCGGCCGGGACGTGAAGGTGGACGTCGTGCTCGCGGAACCAGTCTGGATCAAGCCCGAGTTGCCTGGCGTGCGCGCGTACCCACGACAGGGCGGCCTGGGCGGACTCCTGCATCACATCGCCGAGCTGGCCCGTAATCGTCAAGCGGCCCTTGCCCGGATAGGCGGTCGCCTCGACCGGGATCGGACGTGCGCTTGCGTACCTCGCCCTCGAAGCGCCGTGGCCCGAGCCAGCTGCGCACGCGACGCTCGTCGACGCGCAGCCTCTTCGCACGCGTCTTGCCTTCGGCGATCTGACGGGCCGCCTTGCGCAACACGTCGGCGAGCCGCCGCTCGAGGTTGCGCACGCCGGCTTCGCGTGTGTACTCGCGGATGATCAACCGCAGCGCCCGGTCGGAGATCGCGACACGCTCGGAGCTGAGGCCGTGCGCCTCGAGCTGTTTCGGCACCAGGTAGCGCTTGGCGATCCCGAACTTCTCCTTATCCGTGTACCCCGAGAGCTGGATCACGTCCATGCGGTCGAGCAGCGGGCCGGGGATCGTGTCGAGGGTGTTCGCCGTGCAGATGAACAGCACCTTCGACAGGTCGAACGGCAGGTCAAGGTAGTGGTCGCGGAAATGCCTGTTCTGCTCGGGGTCGAGCACTTCGAGCATCGCGCTGGCCGGGTCGCCCCGGAAGTCGGCGCCCATCTTGTCGATCTCGTCGATCAGGACCACCGGGTTCATCGACTCCGCATCGCGCAGCGTGCGGATGATCGTGCCCGGCATCGCGCCGATGTACGTGCGGCGATGGCCGCGGATCTCCGCCTCGTCGCGCACACCGCCGACCGAGAGACGTGCAAACTTGCGACCGAGCGCGCGTGCGATCGACTGTCCGAGTGACGTCTTGCCGACGCCCGGCGGGCCGACGAAGCACAGGATCGGGCCGGAGAGGTCGTTCTTCAGCTTCGAGACCGCGAGGTGCTCGAGGATGCGGTCCTTGACCTTTTCGAGGTCGTAGTGATCCTCGTCCAGGACGGTCCGCGCGTGCGGGAGGTCGAGGTTGTCGTCCGTGGTCTTGTTCCACGGCAGGGACACGAGCCAGTCGAGGTACGTGCGAATGACGCCGTGCTCGGCTGCAGCGGAAGGGATCTTCTCCAGGCGCGACAGCTCGCGGTCGACCGATTTCTGCGCGTCTTCCGGCAGTTCGAGCTCCGCGAAGCGGCCGCGCAGCTCGTTGATCTCCGCTTGCTCGGCGTCGCCTTCGCCGAGCTCGTCCTGGATCGCCTTGAGCTGCTGGCGCAGGAAGAACTCGCGCTGGCCCTTCTCCATCTCCTCCTGGACCTGCGACTGGATCTTGGAGCCGAGCTCGAACACCTCGAGCTCGCGGCTGAGGATGGTCGAGATCTCGCGGAGCCTCGACTCGACGTCGAGCAGCTCCAGCAGCGTCTGCTTCTCCTCGGTCTTCAGGCGCAGCGTGGACGCGACGAGGTTGCACAGCGCGCTCGGGTCTTCGACGTTTGCCGCTGCGATCTGCAATTCCTCGGGCAGGTAGGGCACCAGGCTGATCACGCGTCCGAACAGGCTCTGCACGTTGCGTGTCAGCGCCTCGACCTCGCGCGTCTCCTCGAGGTCGTCCGGCATCTCGACGAACTCGCCGACGAGGTACGGATCCTCCTGGACCGCGCGGTCGAGCCCGATGCGCCGCACGCCTTCGACGAGGATGCGCAGCGTCCCGTCAGGGACCTTGATCATCTTGTGGACCACGGCGGCCGTGCCGATCCGGTAGAGATCGTCCCAGCCGGGCTGCTCGGCTTCCTCGTTCTTCACCGTCACGAGTGCGAGCACGCGGTCGCCGGAGACGACGTCCTCGACGACCTTGATCGAGCGCTTCTGACCGATCGCGAGCGGCGTCGGGAAGCCTGGGAAGACGACCGTGTCTTTCAGGGGTAGCACCGGCAAGGTTGCCGGGAAGGTGAGCTCGTCCTGCTGCTCGTCGGTGCGCTCTGTGATCACTTCGGCCATCAGGATCGCCTCACCGCGATCGAGACGCTCTCGCGTGGCGCCGGGCGCGGGGCGATCGGCAGCCTGACGGTGAGGATGCCCCGCTCATACGTCGCGACCGCGTCCTCGGGGTCGATGTCCTCGTCCAGCGTGATCTGCCGCTGGAAGGGGCCGTAATCCATCTCCATCTGCTGGTAGTGGCCGCAGTCCTTCGGGCGGCGGCGCTCACCCGCGATCAGCAGCGCCTGCGGCGACGCGACGAGCTGCACGTCGTCGGGATCGACGCCGGCCAGCTCGATCTGAACCGTCAGCAGCGGCGGCTCCTCGCTGCGGAAGACGTCGACCTGGGGCCGGTACCCGCGTCGCAGGCCGCGCGAGAACGGGAAGACCTGCCAGAGGTCCGCGAAGAGCTGCTCGATCTCCTCCGCTGCGTGCTCGATATCGCGTCGTTTTTCCACGGTCAGAGCGTACCCGGGGTGACTAGGGTTGAGGCATGGCCCGCTGGACCCGGTTCGTCCTGCGTTTCCGTTGGCCGATTCTCGCTTTCTGGCTCGTTGTCCTGCTCGCAGGCGGCTTTGCGACGTCCAAGCTGACACCGCTGCTCTCGAATACGTTCACGGTTCCGGGAACGGACTCGGAGCGTGCGCGCACGATCCTGCAGGACCACTTCGGCGATCGGAGCGACGGCGAGTTCCTCGTCATCTACAAGATCCGTAACGGCACCGCCGGGGTGCGCCTGAAGCTCGAACGGAGCATTCGCGCAGCGGCGACTGCGGTGCCGACCGGAAAGGCGACGGGGCTCCGTGAGGCGCCGGGCGGTGTGCTCTACGGGAGCATCCTCACGACGCTGAACCTGGCGGACGCCAAGGGCTACACCGACGCCATCCGCCGCAAGTTGAGCATCCCGCCGGGAGCGGCCGGCTACGTGTCCGGCCAGCCTGCGATCGAGGGCGACCTCGATCCGATCTTCAGCCACGACCTCGCGCGCGGGGAGTCGATCGCGTTGCCGATTGCGCTCGCGGTCCTGCTGGCCGTCTTCGGACTGTCGCTCGCCGCGACGATCCCGTTCCTGTTCGCGGCCGCGACGATCACGGGCACGCTCGGCATCGTCTTCATCTTCGCGCACTACATGACGATGGCAACGTACGTCACGAACCTCGTGCAGTTGATCGGGCTCGGGATCGCGATCGACTACTCGTTGCTGATCGTCTATCGCTTCCGCGAGGAGCTCGGGCATGGCGGCGGCAAAGACGACGCAATCGTGCGCACGATGGCGACCGCGGGCCGTGCGGTCATCTTCTCGGGTGCGACCGTCGCAATCGGCCTCGCTCTGCTCTTGTTCATGCCGCTGCCGTTCATGCGCTCGATGGGCGTCGGCGGCTTCCTGATCCCGGTCGTCTCGCTCGCGGCGGCGGCAACGCTGCAGCCGGCGCTCCTGTCGGTCTACGGACTGCGAGGAACCAGGCGCCTGCACGTCGCCGACTGGTTGCGTCGCAGATATCTCAGGCTTCCCCACCTCGCGGGCGCCGACGTCGAGCACGGTTTCTGGGCGCGCCTCGCGCGGGCGATCATGCGCCGCCCGGTCGCCTTCTTTTTCGCCGGCGCCGGCGTCTTGGTCGCGGCCGCTGTGCCGGTCTTCGCGCTACAGCTGACGCCCGGTTCGGCGCAGGGGATCCCGCAGACGCCGCAGTCGGTCCGCGGTCTCAACGTTCTGCGCCACGCCGTCGGCCCGGGAGCACTCTCGCCGACGCAGATCGTGATCGACTCGGGCAAGGCGGGCGGTGCGCGGTCGCCCGAAATTCAAGCGGCGGTAGCGCGGCTGAAAGGGCAGCTCGCGTCCGACGGCGAAGTGGCCCTCGTGCAGAGCGGCCGCGGCCCCCGCTTCGTCGATCCGAGCGCGCGCTACGAGCAGGTGATCGTGGCCGGGAGGCACGAGTACGGCGACGAGCCCGCGCAGCAGTTCGTCCACCGGCTGCGCGACACGGTCATCCCGGCCTCACGTTTCCCGGCGGACGTGCGCGTGCTTGCCGGCGGGGGGCCGCCGCAAGGAGTCGACTTCCTGGCGCGGTCGTACGGGACCTTTCCGTGGCTCGTGCTCGCTGTGCTCGTCCTGACGTACCTGCTGCTGATGCGGGCGTTCCGCTCGCTGATCCTCCCGCTGAAGGCGGTGCTGTTGAACCTGCTCTCGGTCGGGGCGAGCTACGGGATGCTCGTCGTCTTCTTCAAGTGGGGGTTCGGCGACACGCTGGCGGGGCTGTACCAGTTCCCGCAGATCGAGGGTTGGATCCCGATCTTTCTCTTCGCGATGCTGTTCGGGCTCTCGATGGACTACGAAGTGTTCCTCGTGTCCCGGATGCGAGAAACGTGGGACGAGGAACGCGACAACGTCCGTGCCGTCTCATACGGGCTCGAGCGAACGGGCACGATCGTCACCGCCGCCGCGATCATCATGGTGGCCGCGTTCTCCGGTTTCGTCGCGGGACGCGTCGTCGGGCTGCAGCAGTTCGGTATCGGCCTCGCTGTTGCGAT
>VAXY01000018.1:0-10273 GCA_005885085.1 Actinomycetota bacterium
GACCGGCCGTACCGCCGGCTCGTCGAAGACCTGCCGGTGCGCTACGTCGGCTTTACGGTGCCGGACGAGCTCTTCGTCGGCTATGGATTCGACCTGGAGGAGCGCTACCGCAACCTGCCCGACCTGCACGTCTTACAAAGTTAGCCTAGGCTAAACTTCCGGCGGGATGATGGCGACCCGCGCGGAAGAGCTTCAGCGCCTCCCTGGCGCGGGCGAGCACGTCCTCCGCGGCTCGGGCGACACGCGTTGGCGCCTGCTCCCCTTCCTCGGCCCCGCGTTCATCGCGTGCGTCGCGTACGTCGACCCCGGAAACTTCGCGACGAACATCGCGGGCGGGTCGAAGTTCGGCTTCACCTTGGTCTGGGTGATCGTCGCCTCGAACCTGATGGCGATGCTGATCCAGACGTTGTCGGCGAAGCTCGGCATCGCGACCGGCCGCAACCTGCCGGAGGTCTGCCGCGAGCAGTTCTCGCCGAGGACGACGGTCGGCCTCTGGATCCAGGCGGAGGTGATCGCCATGGCCACGGATCTCGCGGAGTTCCTGGGAGCCGCGGTTGGGATCAAGCTCCTGCTCGGCATACCGCTCTTCCCCGCTGCGGTGATCACCGGCGTGATCACTTTCCTGATCCTGGGCCTGCAGCGCTTCGGCTTCCGGCCGCTCGAGGCCGTGATCACGGCGTTTGTGATCGTGATCGGGGTCTGTTACCTCGGCGAGCTCTGGTTCGCCCATCCCCCACTCGGCACGGTCGCGAGGCACGCAGTCGTCCCGGACTTCGCCGGCAACGAGTCCGTCCTGCTCGCGGTCGGGATTCTCGGCGCGACGGTGATGCCCCACGTGATCTACCTGCATTCCGCGCTGACGCAGCGCCGCATCGTCCCGCGCAACGACCAGGAGGCGCGCAAGCTCTATCGGTACACGCGCATCGACGTCCTGATTGCGATGGCGATCGCCGGCCTGATCAACATCGCCATGCTGGTGGTGGCCGCGACGGTCTTCTACGGGAGCGGCCTGAGACACGTCGACTCGCTCGACGGCGCCCATCGCACGTTGGAGCCGATTCTGGGCGGCGCCTCGAGCGTGCTCTTCGCCCTGGCGCTGACGGCGTCCGGATTGTCGAGCTCGACCGTCGGCACGATGTCGGGTCAGGTCGTGATGCAGGGGTTCGTCAGGCGGCGGATCCCCCTGTTCGTCCGGCGGGCGGTGACGATGATCCCGGCATTCGTCGTGATTGCGATCGGCGTCGATCCGTCCCGGACGCTGGTGATCAGCCAGGTGGTGCTGTCGTTCGGGATTCCGTTCGCCCTGATCCCACTCGTGCTGTTCACGAGTAACCAGGAGATCATGGGCGTGCTCGTGAACCGGCGCGCCACCGTCGCCGCGGCGACGGTGGTCGCGGGGCTGATCACGGCGGTGAACATCTTCCTGCTCGCCCAGACGTTCGGGCTGGCCGGCTAGCTGTAGTTCCTCCAGCTAGCTCACCAGCGGTACCAGCGCGCTCCTCCGGCGCCGCGGGCGAAGAAGCCGACGATCCAGACCGCCAGCATGATCAAGGCGATCCACAGCAGGAGCTTGGCGACGGCGAGCCCGATGCCGCCGAGCACGAGAATCAGCAGGAGTATCAGGAGAACCAGGGCCACAAACGTCCCCTTTCCTTGTGGTGGACAAGAGCCGAAGGCGGATTCCCGGTCACCCGATTACGAATCCTCGTCCCTTTGGGACCCGTCAGCTGCCTGGCACCACCTGAAGCACCGGCCGCCCCGGGGGAGGCGGCCGGCGTCGTCGGGAGACGATGTTCCGTACTCGGCGCGACCCTGTCCTCGATTTCAGGCTGAGTACGGATTACAAGTAGGAAACGAGGCCGGGGTGGATCTGGGTACGGCTAGAGGTAACCGAGCGGATCGACGGGATTCCCATCGATCCGCACCTCGAAATGCAGGTGCGGGCCGAAACAGTGGCCCGTGCAGCCGACATAGCCGATCACCTGGTCCTGCGCGACCTGCGCCCCCGTCGAGACCGCGAACGAGGACTGGTGCGCGTAGCACGTGGCCATGCCGCCGCCGTGGTCGATGCAGGTGTAGTTGCCGTACCCGCCGACCCAGCCGGCCAGCACGACGGTGCCGGCTGCGGCCGCATGGATCGGCGTTCCGTACGGGACACCGATGTCGATGCCCGCGTGGAGCCGCCCCCAGCGATAGCCGAACGGGCTCGTGACCGGGCCGTTCACGGGCCAGATCAGCCCGGATGAGGACGGCGTCGTGTCTCCGGCGCCCTGCGAGGCCGCCAGCCGGCCGCGGATCCGGGCGTCCTCGGCCGCGAGCGTGTTCGCCTCGGCGATCAGCTCCCGCTCCTGCGACTTGGTCGACGCGAGCTGGCTCTTCTGATGGCTGCGCTTGCCGGAGAGGCGATGCTGGCTGGCGAGCAGCTCGGTGCGCACCTCGCGCTGCTGCTGCGTCCGCACGGCGACGACCTGCGTCTCCGCGTGCACCCGCACGCGCACGACCTTCGTCCGGTCCCGAGTCGCATGCACCTCGTTGCGGGCGGAACGCACCCGCGCGGCAATGTGCTTGTCCTGCTGCGCGATTGAGTCCAGATAGTGGATGCGGTTGAGCGCATCCTGGAAGGAGTCCGACTCGATGATCACCTCGACCAGCGTTGGATCGTGCGTCTCGTAGATGTCGATCATCCTCAGGTTGAGCTCGTGCAACGCCTTTGCGTAGGCGCGCTGGAGAAACTGCAGGCGTTCCGTCTCGAACTCGTAGAGCGAATCGAGCTTGTCGAGCCGGCGCTCGTGTAGCACGAGATCCCGCTCGAGGACCGAGAGCTTCTGCGAGACGTCGCCGACCTTCGATTCGAGCGAGCGGATGCTGGCCGTGACGTCCCCGATCTGCTTGGTCAGGCGCGCCTCCTTGGCACGCGCCGCAGCGATCCGCGCCTGCACTGCGCCGAGCTTGCCCCCACTGTCACCGGCCGCAGGGGCGGCCAGCACCAGGCACGCCACGCAGACGATGGCCAGCCGAGGACCCATGATCGGTAGGTTCGGCGGGACGCCGGACGTCCCTGCCGAACGGGCTAACTGCCCTCCTCCGGGGCCTGTGGGCCCGGCTCGGGGATGACGGCGGGGCCAGGCTCCGGAATGATCGCGGGCTGCGGCGGATTGCCCTCGTCGGGGGGCGGATACGGCTCCGGGATCACGGCCGGTCCGACGGGGTCCTGCTCGCCCGGGGCCGGGGGCTCGGCTGGGATCTCGACCATCTCGGTCGCCTGCACCTCCAGCCTGCGCCGGTGGAGCCGGTCTTGCGCGTGCGCGATCACTTCCTGCATCTCGCCCTCTCTCCGCTGCACGAGCTCGTCCAGCTCTGACACCCGCCCGTGGGCAGCATCGGTCGCTTGCTCATCATCACGGTACACCGCATCTCCAAGCTCGAACAGGAGCCGCGCCCGCTGGGCCGCCAGCCGCCTGAGCTCGCGGCGCAGGGAGAGCACCCGGCGCGTGGCGCGGCCGCGCGTGGCGACCGAGTCCGCGGCCACCCCGGCCCGCGCACGCATTGCTCCGGTCTCGGCGCCGACGAGCACGAGCAGAAGGGCGAGCCCGAGCAAGACCAGGCCCACGGGCCAGTGTCCGGTAGCGAAGAGCGCGATCGCGAGCGCAACTCCGGCTCCGGCCAGTCCGAGCACGAGCCTCGTGGGCGTCACGCCGTAGTAGCTCGTCTCGGCCCGCGTGTAGGTGACAGGCACCGGACCTGTCTCGTCGGGCGGAAGCTCGAGCACCTTCGTCGCGCCCTCCGCCGTCGGCTGCCCGCACTCCGGGCAGAAGCGGCTCTCCTTCGGCAGCCGACGGCCGCAGTTGGCGCAGCTAGCCAATCGCCCGCAGCGTCTCGGCAGCACGCCGGCGTAACACCGGCACGAGCTCGCGATAGTCGTCGTCGGACACCTTGCCGGTGCGGTGGTCGAACTCGAGCTCCTTCAGCGCCGAAAGCGCGCGGTCGCGGTCCTCGGCCGCGGCGAGGCGCCGCTGCTGAGCGGCGTCTGGCCGCAACAGACGGTCGTCCGCAGGCGCAGGCTCGCGCAGGAAGGGGGCGGCGACGAGGACGACGCAGCCGACCGCCAGCAGGGCCCCGACGGCCAGGGCGAGGCTCATATCCGCAGCCGCCGCTCCTCCCGCGCGTCGGGCCAGAGCGCGATCAGCGACCCGCCGACGAAGACGAGCCCCGCGAGCCAGATCAGGTTCACCAGCGGCTTGTCGAGCACCTTCAGGTCGACGCTGCCGTCGGCGTTCACTTGATCCGCGATCGTGTAGAGGTCGCCTCCCGTCAGCGGGTTGTGCCGGATCGCGACCTCGTTCGACACCTGATCCTCGGCGAAGTACTGGTTCTTGCCGGGCCGCAGCCGGCCGAGGTAGTCGTGCCCGCGATAGACGTCGACGTTCGCGCGAATGGCGCGGTGATTCGGCTCGAGCGCGCTTACGAGGCCGCGGAAGACGAGGCGGTTGCCGGCCACGGTCATCGAGTCCCCGGGGTGGAGCCGCTGTTCGCGCACCGTCTGGTAAGCGCTCGACCCGGCCACGCCGATCGCGAGCAGGACGATCGCAGCGTGTACGACGTAGCCGCCGTAGCGGCGCCGGTTGCGCGCGACGAGCGAGGAGAACGCACCGAACCAGCCGACGCCGCCCAGCGCCCTGCGGGCGCGCGTACCCCGCACGAACTCGAGCGCGATCGACGCGAGCACGAAGACCGAGAACGTGTAGGCGACAACTCCCACCCGCGAGGACCCGGCACCGGCCAGCAGCAGCGCGATCCCGGCCGCCAGAGCAGCCGACAGTGGCCAGAGGAACGTCCGTCCCAGCGCCCGCAGCGACGCGCGGCGCCACGCCACGAGCGGCCCGATCCCCATCAGCAGCAGCAGCGGCAGCCCGAAGGTGTGCAGGAAGAAGTTGTAGTAGGGCTTGCTGACCGTCGCCGCCTCGCCCGTGACCGCCTCCGAGAGCAGCGGGTACACGACGCCCCACAAGATCGTCAGCGCGAGCGCGACGAGCAGCAGGTTGTTGTAGAGGAACGTCGCCTCGCGCGACACAAGTGACTCGAGCCGCGTCTTCGCGCGCAGCAGCGGCAGGCGCAGGAACACGAGCGCGAGCGAGCCGGCCGTGATCAGGCAGATGAAGCCGAGGAACCAGGGCCCGATCGAGCTCTGCGTGAACGAGTGGATCGACTGGATGATCCCACTGCGCGTCAGGAACGTTCCGAACAGCGAGAGGCAGAACGCCAGCACGACGAGTAGGACGTTCCAGACTTTCAGCATCCCGCGCTTCTCCTGGATCATCACCGAGTGGAGAAATGCGGTCGCGGCCAGCCACGGCATCAGTGCCGCGTTCTCGACCGGATCCCACGCGTAGTAGCCGCCCCAGCCGATCTCGACGTACGCCCAGTGCGCACCGAGCAGCTGGCCGACGCCGAGGAACGCCCACGCGGCGAGCGTCCACCGCCGCGTCGCCACGATCCAGCGCTCGTCCGTGCGTCGCGCGAGCAGCGCGCCCATCGCGAACGCGAACGGGACGGTGAGGCCGACGTAGCCGAGATACAGCATCGGCGGATGGATCGCCATGTACGGGTTCTGCAGGCTCGGATTGAGGCCGGCGCCGTCGGCGGGCGCGAGCTGGGTCGCGAACGGGCTCGCGACGAACACGAGCAGCACGGCGAAGAACGTCCCGACCAGCGCGAGCGTCGGCACCACCCACACGAGCACCGCGCGTCCGGCGCGCCGCGCCGTGAGCACCGCCGCGACGGAATATCCGCTGAGGACGAGCAGCCACAGCAGCAGGGATCCCTCCTGCCCGCCCCAGAACGCCGTCAGCGTGTACCCGAGGGGCAGCTCGCGACTCGTGTGCTGGGCGACGTACCGAAACGAGAAATCGTGGCGTGCGAGGGCGGACAGGAGCACGGCGGCGGCGACCGCCGTCGCGCCGAAGGAGCCGATCAGCGCGTTCTGCGCGGACTCCGCCAGCCGCCGCCGGCCGCGCCACGCCGCGAACGAGCCCGCGACGAGCGCGTACACGAGCAGCAGCAACGAGGTGACGAGGGCCGCACGCCCGAGATCAGGCATCTACTGCTTGGGCGTGTACTTCGACGGGCACTTCGTCACGAGTGAGTTCGGCACCGCGACGAAGACGCCGCCCCGCAACTTCCCGTCGACGACCACCTCGCGCCCGGTCTTGAATAGGTCGGGCACGGAACCGGTGTACACGACCGGGACGCTCGTCATGCCGTTCCGGTCGCGCAGCACGAAGTGCAGCCCGCCTGCATGGGCGTCGCCCGTGGCGGGGCCGGCGACCTTGCCGACGAGCGAGACGCGTCCGGTGTGCCCGGGAAGCTGGCTCGGCTGCAGCGACGGCGTGCCCCCACCGGCGATCGAGGTGTAGAGCAGGAAGACGGCGAGGACGGCCGCGACCGAGAGCGCGACGACCAGCCGCGCCGGGCTGCCTCTACGAGCCACGCCGGAATTCTAGTCGGGAGCCCACGAGACGGCTCCCGGTTGCCATGCCGGCTCCGGGCCGTAGATCGACGCCAGCGCCCGGGCAAGGATCGGATCGGCGCGGGCACGGTCGAGCACGTCATCGACGAGCGCGGCCGCGACGCGGACGGAAACCTCCTCCACCGCCAGCCGCTCCTCCAGCGTCGCGAGCCGTCCGCGGACGCGACGGAGCTCGTGGTCGACCACGGGTCGCGCGTGGCGGTGGAACGCACGGCGGTTGCTCGTCATGGCCCGACCACCGCCGGCCGCGCGGCAGGTTCGACCGGGCGAACGCGCTTCGGGAGAGGCGCCGTCAACGTGAACCCGCAGAACATGAGCGCGATCCCGACGAGCTCGCCCAGGTACACGAGCGAGGTGTCGCCGGTGCGGGACAGCCCGGTTGCCACGGCGACACAGATCGCCCCGCTCGCGATCCAGGCATTGGCCCGCACGCGCTGGCGGCGCACGATCGAGAGCAGCGAGCCGCCGACGAGGGCCAACGTGCCCAGGGAGTTGAGGCTGACCGCCCAGAGGAAGGCATGACCAGCGAGGACGTGATTCGGCGGGGGCTGGCCCGCCGGTGACGTCGCCAGCGTCGCGCCGTGCACGGGCGCGAGCAGCACCGTCGCGATCGCCGCGGCGGTGGCAGCGAGCAGCGCTCCGAGCATCACGTCGCGCGCACGCTTGGGCAACAGGAGCCAGGCCGAGCCGGCACCGAGGTACGCGACCGTCAGCACGCCCCCGGCCAGGTAATAGAGACGGAAGAGGGCGACGCTCCACCCGTGCCGGAACGCAACCGCCTCACTTGCGGCGGCGATCGCGAACAGCGCGAAGCCGAGGCCCCAGAAGAGCTTCTGCGCGGCGCGACGCCGGAGCCACGACGAGGTGAGCCGTGCCGCGAAGATCAGCGCGACGAGCGCGGCGGCGAGCGGGAGCAGCGCACGGGCGATCTGCGGCGCCTTCCCGTCCCGGTTCGAGCTGATGACGGTCGCTGCCGCTCCCGGCCGCACCACGCTCAGGTAGTCGAAGTCGCGGCCCCCGAACATCCCCTCGTGCGTGGCCACGAACGAATACCTCCCCGGACGGAGCGCGCGGCTTGGCACGAGCGTGAGCGTCGTCCCCGTCCGGTGTGCGACGGCGAGTGGAACCGAGCCGCCGCGGTCGAGGTCGTAGAGCTTGTAGGCGTTGGGGTCATCCACCGCCGCGGCGCGGACCAGGAACGAGCGAACATCGGCGGAGTGCACACGCAGAGCGTCCACCGGATACGAGGGCTGCGGATCGTCCCAGGCGAAGAGCTTGACCGGCCCGCCGCCCGTCCGCAGGAATTGGCCCGTGACGTCGCGCGGCAGCGACGTCTGGTATGTGTAGCGCACGCTGCTCGTCCCGATCCCGGCGACGGCCGGGAGGAAGGGCAGCAAGACGAGGAGCAGGGCAATCGACCCGACGGCCCAGCCGACGCGGGCGCGGTAGGAGCCGGTCCGACGAATGCGACCCCGCGGCGGCCGGCCGTCCAGAAGCGAACGACGGCGGGCATGGGCGCGATACAGCGCAGCGGCGGAGAGCAGCGCGCTCGCGGGCAGGTAGGCGAACTCGACCTTCCAGCCGACGCCGTGCAGCGGACCGTTGACGTAAGGAGAGAACGCGACCGGGATCACGGCCCATGCGGCCGCCGGGCCCACCAGCAGCAGGATCGACGCGGTGAACGGGAACCCTGCGAACAACCAGCCGACGCCGGGGAAGCCCATCACCGCGAGCGGGAGCTCGTAGCCGGCGAGCGCGGCCGGGCTCCGTCGCCGGACGCGACGCGGGATCTTCCCCGTGTAGCGCGCGGGTGCGGTCCGGAGCTCCTCACGGCCGGCCGCGCGCTGCGGAGACGTCAGCCTCCACGCCGCGCGGGCGTACGCCGAGAACCCGATCAGCAGGCCGACGGCAGCGGGAACGAGGACGAGCGACTGCCACGGCTCGAAGGCTGTGACCGCGCGCGCGAACGTCTGGCCGTCCGCGATCCGGTGCGCCTCCACGGCAGAGAAGGCAACCCCACCGGCGTAGTACAGGGCGATACCGCCGGCGACGGACGGTAGCGCGATCCGCGCCAGTCGCCGAGGCCATTCGACCTCGAACGTGGACAGGGAGGTCAGCGTGACCCCGATCAGGATCACCATCAGGCCGCCGAGCATGTTCAGCTGGGCGTGGAGGTTCACGATCACATCGCCCGCGTCGCCGCCCCGGTCGAACAGTTCGTTGACCGACGGAAATGCCTGCACCGGTCCCTGCAGCGTCCCGACGGCGAGGGCCGCGCAGCCGGTGAGCACGAACGCACGGAGCGGGCCTCGGGCGCGCCTGACCGACCGCACCATCACCGCGAGGAGGAGCCAGAACGCCGCGAACATGGCGATCCCCGCACCCATGATCAGGTATGGATGGAGCGGGGTTGCCTCCTCGGCCTGCTCCGGGGTCAGGCCGCGGTGGACGAGCCGTCCCTCATGGAGCCCGAGGTAGAGCGCGGACCCGTAGAAGGCGAGCGACCCGGCGAGGAGCGACCCGAAGGTGAGGTTGGCGAGCCGCCGTGACGGCGCCGCGCCGCCGAGGGCGGGCAGGAGGGAGAACAGCGCCCCGGCGACCAGCATCGTCAGACCGGTGACGAGGTTGATGTGCGCGTGGCTGATCGGGTCGATCCACTCGCCGGCGTGCTTTGCCTTGTACAGCCAGTCCGCGTTCTTCGGCTGGACCTGGATCACGCCCTGCACCGTGCCCACCGTCAGCGCGGCGGCCCCGGTTGCGAGGTACTTCCAGAGGTGCCACTGGGGCTTGGGGACCTTGACGAGCCGCGACTGGAAGATCGTCAGGCACACATTCGCCGCGAAGCACCAGTAGCCGAGACCCATGACCCCGGCCCCGACGCCCGTCGGCACCTTGTACCACTTGCCCATGTGGTTCTTGGCGACCTGGTAGTCCCACCCGTGCTCGACCAGCCGCCCGATCGCGAGCCCGTTGCCGATCAGCGATACGTAGAAGACCGCGAGCCCGATCGCGGTGAACCAGAATGCGCACTGGGCAAGGGCCTCACTGGTGAGCGGACGGCCGACGACGCGAGGGAGGACACGCCAGCAGAGGCCGGTCGCGAGCAGGGTTCCCCCGCCGACGATCATCACGTGCGTACTCGAGAGGTCGCGGACGAGATGTCCCGCGTAGCCCATGCGCGCGAGCGACTCCGCGATCCAGGGCACGTTCTTGACGACCATATGGAGGCTGCCGAGCACGAGGAAGAAGCCTCCGGCGACGAAGTACTTCGCAAGCTTGCGGTCGTGCGCACCGAGCTCGGCCTCGGAATACGGTTCCGTCCGCAGCGGCGGCTTTCGCCCCGGGAGCAGGTACGAGATCGCACCTACGACGATCGCCAGGAACGCCGTGTAGGTGAAGAACTCCAGCGACGAGAGGTACTTGAGGTACACGCCCGGGCGCCCGCGCTAGCGGAGCCCGGGCTCGAGGAAGTACACCGTCAGCGTCCAGCCGAGATAGAAGAGCGCGATCACGGCGAGGATGATCCACGCGCGCGTGACCGCGCTGCGGGACTGCCGGTCGTCCTCTTCGACTCCTGTGTCGCGGTAGCCGACGAGCGGACGTCCGGGACGCGGGGATTCCGGAGACTGGCCCATCAGAAGATCTTCTCCATCAGAAGCGTGGTCTCGGCCCGGACGCCCGCGATGTCGAGGAGCATTCGCTCGACCGTGTAGCCCCGCTCCAGGAACGCCTCGAGCTGCCCGGGCG
>VAXY01000018.1:10364-10786 GCA_005885085.1 Actinomycetota bacterium
CCGTAGACGTGCTCCCAGGCGTCGAAAGGGATCACTGCGAACGTCGCGCTCGACCACGAGACGTAGGGCAGTGCCGAGGGGACGTCGGTGACGCTCGCCATCAGAACTTCTGCCCCCACACGATGTGACCGACGATGAGGACAACCGCAAACGCGGCGAGGCCGACGGCTAGGAGGATGAAGAACAGCGTTGCCGGACGCGCCATCTCCGTGGTGACGCCGCCGAAGGTGTCGACGGAGTAGATCCGCTGTCTGGTCGACCTGTACTGCAAGATCCAGAAGACCAGGACGACCAGCAGAGCGGCGAGGAAGCCCCAGAGCCAGGCGATGTCGACCCAGCGGACATGCCACGTGTCCGGGTGGTACTGCGTCTCCTGATGGGCCTGGAGGTAGTGGTAGAACTGCTGCGCCTTGAACGGCGAC
>VAXY01000018.1:10842-33798 GCA_005885085.1 Actinomycetota bacterium
GGGCGTGTAGTAGTCCTCCTCCTCGATGTAGAGCGGGATGCTTCCCATCTTGTCGAGCTCCTGGAAGTGACCGGCCTTCCAGGCTGCGAGGAACGCGATCAATGCGAGCCCGGCGAAGATGAAGAACGTGTCGAGCATCCAGTCGGCCATCACCCACCGCGACTGCTGCGTCTCGGGCTGGTCGTGCGCGAGCGCCGCCGCCGGCGCCACGAGTGCCAGGCCCAGGACGACGAGGGCGCTGAGCGCGAGCCGTCTCATTGCTGTCCCGGCACGGTCGGAAGAATGTCCTTCTGCGCGACGTCAGGAAGCTTTTCGCCACGCGCCCGCGCCTCGCTCCAGGCACGGTTGAGCATGTCTTCGTAGAGGGCTCGGATCCCGGCCGCCGCGACCTGGATCGAGAGCTGCGTCTTGCCGTCGTTGAGGCGCATGGCGTCGCCTCGCGCCAGTCCCGGGAAGATCCGCATTGCCTCCTGCTCGAAGGGATCCGTGACCGGCTTCTTGTCGAAGTCGGCGTTGTTCGCGAGCTTCTGATGCGATTTGACCCAGGCGAGCAGCTCCTTCGTCGGCTGCCAGACGATGTAGTCGCTCGGCTCGGGGAGCCGGTCCTTCGCCAGGGTCCCGTTCGGGATGGTCTTGACGAACAACACGACGCGCCAGATGTCGTCGACGGACAGGCGGTCGCCGAAGTTCTCCATCGCGGTCCCGGGCCAGCCGCGGAGGATCCGGTAGTAGAAGTCGCCAGTGCCGGTGTCGCCGCCGCAGCAGGCGTCGTTCTTGTCGGTGAAGTCGGCAGGCGGCGGTGACATGAACGTCGCCGCCGGCCCCTTGCCGTCTCCCTTGAGGCCGTGGCAGCCGACGCAGCGCTGGAGGAAGACCTCCTTGCCGCGCAGGAGGTTCTCCTCGGTGACGGGCAACGGGTCGCCCGACATCCAGTAGCTCCGGTCGATCTGGGAGAGGTTCGGCGCCTCCTCGAGCTGAACGCTCGGCGGCTTCAGCCCCTTCTCGTTCGCCTCCACGATCGGCTTGTGCGCGCCCTGGAAACCGGTGTACGGCGGGGGGAAGCCCTGGTTGACGAGCACGACGTGCTTCGCGTACAGCTGCCCCGCGTAGCGGAGGAGCCCCGACTTGCCGCTGCGCTGCTCGACGAAGGCGACGAGCTGGTCGATCTGCTTGTCGGAGAACAACGACTTCATGTCCGGCATCAACGACATCGGGTCGACGAAGCGTGGGTCGTAGAAGTGCGCGCGCTGCCAGTCGTCGGGATGCCAGCCGGACTCCTGCGAGAGGTCGGGACCGGTGCGCTCTGTTCCCAGCAGGTTGGGCGACTGGTCGGTTCCCCAGAAATCGCCCGGCTGCGAGACCTTCGGATAGAGGAAGTAGAGCGACTGGCGCACGTCCTGCGGACGGGTGTAGCCGGAGTGACAGACGAAGCAGCCGTTCTGCGCGAACAGGGCGCGGCCCTTGAGGGCCACGCTCGACAGCGGCGCCCAATCGGTCGAGGGAGGCGGATCGAAGGTGTGGATCGGAAGCCAGACGACGATCGCCACGACGACGAAGAAGGCGAACATCCCTCCCACGCCGGCCAACAGCGGTGTGATCAGCATCCGCTCCCGCGGATGCCGGATCCAGCCATGCGGCAGAGGCCGGGCGCCGCCGGTCGGAGGTTCGCCGGACGCGGTGCTCATGACGCCACCGGCGGCGGTGCGATCGCCTCGGCCACGACCAGCGTCTCGCGACGGCGCCGCTCAGCGGTGTTGGTGAAGATCGTCATGCCGATGTTGACGATCTGGATGATCCCGGAGGCGACGATCATCGCACCGAAAATGCCGCGTGCGATGTAGTACGCGTGCAGCTCGTTCAGCACGTTGACCTCCGGGATGCCGTCCTGCCAGCTGAAGCCCTGCTGAAAACCGGCCAGGGTGAGCACGCTGAAGAAACCCGTGAAGCCGACCGTCACGAGCCAGTACATCCACTCGGTGAGGTTTCTGCTCCATAACGGCTTCCCGTACATCTGCGCCACCATGTAGTCGATCACGCCCATGCCGAGGATCGTGAAGGCGCCGAGCAGTGCTAAGTGGGCATGCGCGACGACGAAGTTCGTGAAGTGCGTCAGCTTGTTGAACGGCTGGATCGCCTCGAACGCGCCCTGGATGTTGACGAGGAAGTAGAAGAAGAAGGCGGTGATCGTGAAGCGCAGGGGTAAGTTCGTGAAGAACTTGTCCCAGTTGCCCTTCATCGTCCCGAGGATGTTGATCGTGAACGCGAAGACCGGGACGAGCAGCATCCACGACGACACTTCGGCGATCGTCTTCAGCCACGAGGGAGTGGGCGACTGCAGGATGTGGTGATCGCCCACGCCCGTGTAGAAGAAGGCCATCCCCCAGAAGCTGATCAACGAGAGCGTGTAGCTGTAGAGAGGCGTGTTCGTGACGCGCGGGACGATGTAGTACGTCAGGGCGAGCAGCATCGGCGTCAGCCAGAGGCCGAACAGGTTGTGCGCGTACCACCAGTTCAGAATCGCGTCGGAGAGGCTCGAGTCGAGCGCGCCCGAGGGAGCGCCCCAGACGTGACCCGGGTGCCAGATGACGTTGCCGATCGCGTAATCGACCGCCAGCCAGAGTGGGCTCGCGATGAAGAACCACACCGAGACGTAGATGGGCCTGATCGTCCGGATCGAGACGGTCGCAAGGATGTTGACGATGTTCAGGCACCAGATGACGAGCAGGGCGATGTCGATCGGCCAGATGAACTCGCCGTACTCCCTGCCCTGGCTGTGGCCGGTGAGCAGTCCGATCACGCCGAGCAGGTACATCAGGTTCCACGCCCACGCGCAGATGATTCCGAGCCGCTCGCTCCACATCCCGCGCGTTCCGACCAGCCGCGGGAGCATGTAGAACAGCGCCCCGAAGTACATCATCGTGAGCCACGCCAGGATCACGCCGTTGACATGCGACGGGCGGATGCGGCTGAACGACAGGAACGAGATGCCTCCGAACGCCTCCGGCGAGACGAACTCGGTCGCAAGTACGAGCCCGAACAGGTCGACGACCGTCAGCCAGATGATCGACGAGAGGATCCAGTGACGCGCGGCGCCGTCGGGAAACGGCGACCGGCCGCGAGCTCTGGCCGTCAGGGGAGCAGGGGCCTCGGCTGTAACAGCGCCGGGCTCGAGGGGACGCGCAGGCTCGACCGTGCGTTCCGCCATCTCGCGGCGCGGAAGCTACGTCTTCTCGGGCGTCGCCTCCAGAAAGATGACGGGATTGTCATCCACGAGTCATCTTCGTGTCATCTCGTTTATGGTCGTTCGCGCTGGCATGCGCATCCTGGTGATCGAGGACGAACCGCGGATCCTCGGCTTCCTCGCGCGAGGGCTCGAGGCCGAAGGGTTCGCCGTGGACGCCGCCCGGAACGGCGGCGAGGGGCTGAAACGCGCGCGCCGCGACAGCTACGACCTCGTGCTGCTGGACCTGCTCCTGCCCGGCCTCGACGGGCTGAGCGTCTTGCACGAGCTGAACCGCGCGCGTCCCGAGCTCCCGGTCGTGATCGTCTCGGCTCGCTCTGATCTGCCGACGAAGCTGCGCGGCTTCGGCCTCGGCGCAGCCGACTACCTCAGCAAGCCGTTTTCCTTCGACGAGCTGATCGCACGTATCCGCGTCCAGCTGCGAAAGCCCGGGCCGGGAGACAACGGCCACGTCGTCCGGGCGGGGTCGGTGGCGCTCGATCTGGCACGGCGCGAAGCTCACGTCGGCTCGATCATCGCGCAGCTGTCCGACCGCGAGTTCCGTGTCCTGCATCAGCTGGTGGAGCATGCGGGCGAGGTGATCAGCCGCGAGCGGCTCCTGTCGGAGGTTTGGGGCTACCACTTCGATCCAGGGTCGAACGTCGTCGACGTCTGCATCCGCAGGCTCCGCAAGAAGCTGGGCGCCGACGCGCCGATCGAGACGGTCCGCCATGCGGGTTATCGCCTTACTGCGGCGTAGGCCGATCGAGGCGGCCTGGGGGACTTTCGCGGCCGCGAACCTCGTCGCCATGGGCCTGTGGCCCAGCTGGGAGACGATCCCGTTCCACTTCATCTGGATCAGCCTCACGCTCGTGTACGGGTTTCGGGTCTGGCGCGTCACCGCGACGTACCTCACGCTCGGCGTCGTCGTGGCGGCGACGGGCGCGTTGATCCTTCAGGACGCGTTCATCGGCCAGCAGCTGTGGGGCGAGCTGTTCGAGGTGCCGCTGATGTCGGCGATGTTTCTGGCGATGGTGTGGCACGCGCGGCGGCGGCACGAGGCGCTTGCCGTGGTCGAACGTCAGGCGGCGCAGCGCGCGTCCTTGCTCGAACGGCAGGAACGATTTCTTCACGACGCGTCGCACGAGCTGCGCACACCGGTGACGATTGCTCGCGGGCACCTCGAGGTGCTGCGGCGCACGAACGGCAATCCCGCCCCCGAGATCGACGTCGCGCTCGACGAGCTGGAGCGGATCGAGCAGATCCTCGAGCGTCTGCTGCTGCTCGCCAAGGCCGACCAGCCCGATTTCGTCGTGCTCGAAGAGGTCGACGTCGAGCCGTTCCTCGAGGACGTCTTCATGCGCTGGTCGGAGGTCGCGCCGCGCGCGTGGCTCCTGGGCGTGCTTGCGTCGGGAAAGCTGGCTGTCGATCCGGACGGCTTGCGCTGCGCGCTCGACGCGCTGCTCGAGAACGCGGTCAAGTACACCGAGACGGGCGATCTGATCGAGGTCAGGTCCCGGGCGGCGAACGGCGGCGTCGTGATCGAGATCGAGGACGGCGGCTGCGGGATCTCGGAGGACGCGCTGACGCACATCTGGGACCGCTTCGCGCGCGCGGATGCCGCGCGCACGAGAGCACACGGCGGCGTCGGTCTCGGCCTGGCGATCGTCGACGCGATCTGCAAGGCGCACGGCGGCCGCTGCACGGTCCGCGTCAACGGTGACACGACGACATTCGCGTTGTTCCTGCCGCACTTGCGGACGTTGCTGCGAGCGCACCCGGCGCACGTCGCCGAGCTCTTACGGAACTCTTAGCTCGGCAGGCTCGATTCTCAGAGCTCTCTCAGCGGCGAGGCCTAGCCTCGTTCGCGAAAGGAGTGATGAGACCAGTGCACATCTACGGAGACACCCGCGAAAGGTACGCGGCGCGTGACCTGCCTCGAACACGGCTGGCTGCAATCGACGCGCATGTCAGCAATTGCATGTTCTGCGCGCATGGGCTCGCCGAGCAGGCGGTGCTTGCGGCGGACTGGGAGCGCCGAGGCTGGCTCGGCCGTCTGGTTCGTACCGAACCACCGATGACCGTCGGCGACGCGGTCGAAGAGCTCGACGCGCAGGCCGCCTAGCCGTCAGTCGTGTGCCGGGGCGGGGCGGCGCCCCGGGATGCGATAGCCGTGGTCGTGGCAGAGGGAGCCCGGCGCGTCCTCGGTGAGGGCGTCGCAGTAGCCCTTGCCGTAGGCGGCACGCATGAACGCCGCGACGACGTCGAGATTCCACTCCGTGATCTCCCCGGCCTCGCGCCAGAGGTCGGTCAGGCGGAGGTCGATGTCGAGCTCGAGCAAATCGATGCGTGACGGCTTATTCACCATGGGACGAGGGTACGAACGGCGTCGGACGGACTGCGCCCCGCCGCGTGGAGCCCCCTCAAGTGCCAGGCAGGTGACCGGTACTTTGGAGTCGTGGCTGAACTGCACTACGGCCCTGCGCGCGTGCCTTCACGGGACAGCCCCGAGGCTGCGATCGAGCTCCTCCAGGAGCGCGGCTTCACGGCCTGCGAGATCGACTTCGAAGGGAAGTTCTGGATGGGCTACCCCTGGGCCGAGCGGTTCGGCGAGCTCGCGCGCGACGCCGGCATCGTCCTCTCCGTCCATGCGCCGATCGCCGGCTTCATGGGGCATGCCGAGCGCGGCAAGAAGCTCAACATGGCCGTCGGCATGCTCGACCACTCCGCCGGCATCGCGAAGGCGTGCGGCGCCGAGGTGGTCGTCTTCCATCCGGGCTTCCTGCTCGGGCGCGAACGCGAGGCAGCGATCGACTCGGTCGTCGAGCAGCTCGGGGAGCTACGCCGGCGGCTGGAGGAGAAGGACCGGGCGGTGCCGTTCGGCGTCGAGATCATGGGGCGAGTCCGCGAGCTCGGCACCGCCGAGGACGTGTTCGCGATCTCGTCGCGCTGTAGCTGGGTCCGGCCGGTGCTCGACTTTGCGCACCTGCACGCCGTGACGGACGGCGGCTTCACCGAGACGCCGGCGTTTGCGGCGATCCTCGCCGGCGCCGATCAGGTGCTCGAGCCCGCCGCGCCGTTCCACATCCACTTCTCGGACATCGCCTTTGCGAACCGGAACGAGACCAAGCACCTCCCGTACGGCGAGGGCACGCTTCGCGTCCGACCGCTCGGCGAGGCGCTGACGAAGTTCGACCGTCCCGCGACGGTGATCACGGAGTCGCCCGACCTTGAGTCGGACGAGGCGATTCGGGAGGAGCTCTATGCCGCGGTAGGGACTCGCTCGGCGAGCCGCGCGTCGAGCGCGGCCGCGTCGGCGTCGCGGTCGCGTGCGCGCAAGAACTCCGCGTAGGGCGGCAAGACGTCGAGCAAGATCCGGCAGTGCTCGCCGCCGGTCACGACCTCGAGCGCCTCGCCGAAGAGCGTCTCGGCTTCCTCGTCCCGGCCCTGAGCGGCGCGCACCTGCGCGAGCGCGACGCGTGTCGTCGCGCGTGAGACGAGGTCCTCCGGACTGACGGTCTCGCGCGCGGCCAGTGCGTACGTCTCGGCCTCGTCGATGCGGCCCTGCTCGAGCAGGAGCTGCGCCAGGTAGCGCTGGCTTTCGCAGAGCGTCCCGCGCTCTCGCATCGGCGCCAGCAACCGGATCGACTCCCGTAGCAGCTTCTCCGCCTGCTCCGGATTCCCGGTCTCCCAGGCGACGAGGCCGAGCTGCCTCGAAGTCCACGCGATCTCGGAGACGGAGGCGGCCTCGCGGTAGAGCTCGAGCGACTTCGTGAACCAGCCCGCCGCCTGTTCGTAGTCGCCGCGCACGCGCAGAAGGTTGCCCTTCGACTGGGCGGCGCTGGCACGCGCGACGATGCTGCCGCTGTGCTCGGCCAGCTCGAGCGCGTGGTCGATCAGCGGCTCCGCCTTGTCCTCCTCCATCCGCCCGATGTGGAGACCGGCCAGCTGCAGCGCGGCTTTCGCCTCCTGGTCCTTGCGTCCGGCCGCCCGTGCGGCGTCGAGCGCCCGCTGCTCGAACTCCTCGGCCTCTGCGAGACGCCCGATCCATCTGGCCACCCGTGCGCGACGGTCGAGAGCGACGAACCGGCCTTCGTGGTCGTCCGGCTCGACCACCTCGAGCGCTTGGTCGGCGAGCTCCACCGCGCGGGCGAACTCGCCGTCGAGCGACGCGGCCGTCTCCGACAGGGCCGTCAGGGCCCTCGTCTGCAGATCACGCGCGCCCTCGGCTGCGGCCTCCTCCGCGACGAGGGTCATCTCGTCGCGGACGACCGGCAGGTCGCCGAGCTGCGACGCTGCGCGTGCGGCCAGGTACCGCCGCTCCAACGTCGGCTCGAGTTCGAAAGCGCGCAGCAAGAGCTTGCGTGCCGAGAGGTTGGACTCGCGCGCGAGCGCACGCTTGCCGGCGGTCTGGAGCGCGCGCGCCGCGGTCTGCGCCAATTCCTGCGGCGGCCGCCCGTCGAGCTCGGCGTACAGCGTGCAGGCCTGGTCGAGATGGTACGCACGGATCTCGACCAGCTCCTTGTCGGCCTTCTCGTGCAGCCATTCGGCGAAACGCGTGTGGTACTCGGCGCGGCTCGACTTGGAGAGGCCGCCGTACGCGACCTGGCGGATCATCAAGTGCTTGAAGCGGTACGCGGACTCGCCGCTGATCGTCGAGCGCTCCTCGCGCGTGACGAAGTCGCGCAGGAGCAGGTCGTCGAGCATGTCCTCGAGCTCGTCGGCGTCGTACTCACTGGAGAGGTAGTCGATCGCTCCGCCCCAGAACGTGCGGCCGATCACAGAGCCGCGCTGGAGGATGATCTTCTCGCCCGCGGGCAGCCGGTCGATGCGCGCGCCGATCAACGCCTGCACCGTGTCTGGGATACGGTCGCCGCCGGCGGCGCCTTCCTCGAGCAGCATGCGGACGGTCTCCTCGACGAAGAGCGGGTTCCCCTCGGTCTTCTCGAGCAGCTTCGCGCGCACGCTCTCGGCGATGTCGTGCTCTGCGAGCAGCGCCTCGGCCAAGGCCTCGCTCTCCTCGCGCATGAGCGGCTCGAGCTCGATCGCCGTCGACCGGATGCGCCCTCCACCCCAGCCCGGACGCACGTCGAGCAGCTCCGGCCGCGCGAGACACACGATCAGCAGCGCGCGTTCGCGCACCCACTGCGCGAGGTGGTCGATCAGCTCGAGCAAGGGCTCCTCCGCCCAGTGGATGTCCTCGAAGACGAGGACGAGCGGCTGGACGTCGGCGAGCTCGTCGACGAACTCGCGCGCCGCCCACGCGATCTCGGGCTGCCCGCGCTCGCCCTCGACCGCCTCCATCACGCCGGAGGCCAGCCCGAGCAGCTCGGCGATCGCCTCGTCGCCGCAGCACTCGATCAGCTTCTCGCGCGCGGTCTCCATCGGGTCGTCGTCCGTGATCCCGGCGGCCGCCTTCACCATCTCGGCCAGCGGCCAGTAGGTGACGCCTTCGCCGTAGGGAAGCGCGCGGCCCGCGAGGATCGTCGTGCCCTCGACTCCGGCGAGGAACTCGCGCAGGAGCCGGCTCTTGCCGACGCCCGGCTCGCCGTAGATCGTGAAGACGTGCGGACGCCGGTCGCGGATCGTCCGGGCGAGCGTGTTCTCGAGGAGCTCGAGCTCGGGCTCGCGTCCGACGAACGGCGCCGAGACGGAAGCGGACTGCGGCCGCCCGTCGACGGCGGCAACCGCCCTGTAGGCGGCGATCGGCCGGCGGAATCCTCTGAGCTCGAGCGGCCCGACGTTCTCGCTCTCGACCCTGCCCTCGGTGAGGCGATGTGCCGCGTCCCCGATCAGGATCTCCCCAGGACCAGCCGCCTGTTGCAGGCGGGCCGCGACGTTGACGGCCGCGCCGGTCGCGAACGTCGAGTCGGTCTCGTCGACCACGACCTCTCCGGCCTCGATGCCGATCCGTGCCTCGACGCCGAGCTCGTGGACGTTCTGGATGATCCCGAGGGCGGCGCGGACGGCCCGCTCCGCGTCGTCCTCGTGCGCCTGGGGGATGCCGAACGCGGCCATGACGGCGTCGCCCGCGAACTTCTCCACGGTGCCGCCGTGGGTCTCGATGCAGCCGGCCACGGCGTCGAAGAAGGCCGTGACGTTCCGGCGCGTGATCTCGGGGTCCTGATCCGAGACCAGCTCCGTCGAGCCGACCAGGTCCGCGAACAGGACTGTCGCGAGCTTTCGTTCCACCCCGAAAGTCTAGGCGTGCGGCTTGATGTGACCGCGGGCCGCACCCGACTTGAAAACCAAGGGTCACGGCGCCCGCCTTCTGGTTCACGCGTAGCATCGTCGCGTGCTCGACCCCAAGGTCTTCAAGGCCTACGACGTGCGCGGGGTCTACCCCGACGAGCTGGGCGAGGCCGGTGCATATGCGATCGGGCGGGCGTACGTCGACGAGTTCGAGCCCCGGCGGATCGCCGTCGGCCGCGACATGCGGCTGTCGGCGCCGGCAATGGCCGACGCGGTGATGCGCGGTGCGGCCGAGTCGGGTGCCGACGTGATCGACCTCGGCCTCGTCGGCACGGAGATGGTCTATTTCGCCGTTGGCGAGCTCGGCCTCGAGGGCGGCATCGCCGTGACCGCCTCGCACAATCCAAAGCAGTACACGGGGATGAAGATCGTCCGCCGGGGCGCACTGCCAGTCGGCGGCGACTCGGGCCTTCTGGACATCCGCACGCGGGCCATGTCAGGTGCCAGGCAGGAGACGGGGCCGGTCGGGACGATCACACAGAAGGACATCTGGCCGCAGTTCGTCGAACGCGTCCTGTCCTTCATCGACGTCGACACGGTGAAGCCGCTGCGCGTCGTGATCGACGCGGCCAACGGAATGGCCGGCGCGATGCTGCCGCCCGTGCTGGAACGGTTGCCGATCGACGCCGTGCGTTGCTTCTTCGAGCCCGACGGATCGTTCCCGAACCACGAACCGAACCCCTTACTGCCGGAGAACCGGGAGTTCATCGTGCGCAAGGTGACGGAGGAGCGCGCCGACCTCGGGGTCGCCTTCGACGGCGACGCCGACCGCTGCTTCTTCGTCGGCGACACCGGCGAGTTCGTGCCGGGGGACTTCGTCACGGCGCTACTCGCCGAGTCGATCCTCGCGAAGGAGCCGGGCGCGAAGATCCTCTACGACGTTCGGGCCAGCTGGGCCGTGCCGCAGACGATCGAGCGAGCCGGCGGTACGCCGCTCGTGAACCGCGTCGGGCATGCGTTCTTCAAGCACCGCATGCGCGAGGAGAGCGCCGCCTTCGGGGGTGAGGTCTCCGGGCACTACTACTTCCGCGACTTCTCGCAGGCCGACTCGGGAGTCGTCCCGTTTCTGCTCATGCTCGAGCTCCTGTCGAAACGCGGCGAGAAGCTGTCGGAGATCCTGCGGCCGTTCAACGAGCGGTTCTTCATCACCGGCGAGCTGAACACGCCCGTCGCCGATGTCGCGCTCAAGCTCCAGGAGCTGAAGGAACGCTTCGGCGCCGAAGGCACGGTGTCGCACCTCGACGGGCTCTCGGTCGACGCCGAGGAGTGGCACATGAACGTCCGGCCCTCCAACACGGAACCGCTCCTGCGGCTGAATCTCGAAGCACTCTCGCCCGACCTGATGGAGCGCAAGCGAGACGAGGTGCTCGAGGTGATCAGAGGCTGAGCTCGACGCCGCCCTTCAACTTCTCGGCGCAGACGCGCGTCGGCTTCTCGGACACCGATGCCCAGGGCATCGTCTACTACGGGCGCTACCTGCCCTACTTCGACCTCGCTCGTGTCGAGTACCACCGCAACCTGGCTCTGCTCGGCATGGACATCGGCGAGGAGGGTCAGGAGTTCGTGATGCGTGCGTGCACGATCGAGTACCTGGCGCCGGCCGTCTTCGACGACCTGATCGAGGTTTATGTGCGGATGGCCAGGATCGGGCGCACGAGCGTCACGTACGAGTTCGCCGCGTACCGCGCCCGCGACGAGCTGTTGATGGTGACGGCGACCCAGACGCTCGTTCTCGTCGATCTCGAGGAACGCAAGGCGGTCGCCATTCCGGACTCGTACAAGGAACGGGTTCGCTCGTTCGAGGGAGACGCCTTGGCCACATGAGACACGTCACTTGCCTGGCACCCGAGTGGACCGCGCCAGTCGCAACGACCGGCGCAGACCGCTTCACCTGAGCGAAGCGAATCCCTGTCCTAGAAAGGCCGCGCGCCCGCCCGTTGTCCTCGGAACGAACGGGCGCCGCAGCTTTCGTGCCCTCTCCCCCTTGCACTCGTTGTAATCAGATTCCGCGCGCGGTCTATCCCTGAAAGGAGGTACCGCGCTCGTTCGAGGGATGATCCCTCTTACGAGGGAGTGACGCGATACGCGTCAAAGACGGCTTCGATGTTGCGCAGAGCGGTGAGCAGGCCGCGTAGCTCCTTGACGTCGCCGACCTCGGCGACGTACCAGTTCTTCGCCATCTGATCCTCGACGGTACCGCCGTAGGAGACGATGTTCGCGCCGTGCTCGGCGAACGTCCGCGCCACGTCCTCGAGCAGCCGCGCGCGATCCCAGGAATCGACGGCGATCTGCACGCGGAAGCTCTGTGACGCACCGCCGTCCCAGCTGACCGGGGTGAAGCGCTCCGGATTCCGCGCCAAGGCCTTCACGTTCGGACAGTCGCCTCGATGGATCGTGATCCCCTTCCCCATCGAGATGTAGCCGACGATCTCGTCCCCTGGCACCGGCGTGCAACACTTCGCCAGCCGCACCAGGACGTCGTCGACGCCGTGCACGTTGATGCCGTAGTTCTCGCTGCCGATTGCGTGCTTCGCGCGCGGCGCCTTGAGTGGGACGGCCTCTTCCTCCGCCGCCTGCTCCGTCTTCAGCCGCTGCAGCACCTTGTTGACGACGGATTGAGCGCTGACTTTGCCCGAACCGAGTGCGAGGTAGAAGTCCTCCGCCTTCTTGAAGTTCATGTCGCGGATGACCTCCGCCAGCACGGCCGAGCCCGCGAGCTTCCGGTACGGGAGCTTCGCCGCCTTCAGCGAGCCCTCGAGCGCGTCGCGCCCCTTGTGCTCCTGGTCCTCACGCGTCTCGCGGGAGAACCACTGACGGATCTTGCTACGCGCGCGCGTGGACGCGGCAAGCGAAAGCCAGTCGCGCGACGGCCCCCGGCCGGCCTTGGAGGTCAGGATCTCGACGAAGTCGCCGTTCTTCAGCCGGTAGTGCAACGGCACGATGCGCCCGTTGATCTTCGCACCGACGGTGCGGTGGCCGACGTCGGTGTGCACGGCGTACGCGAAGTCGATCGGCGTCGCGCCGGTCGGCAGCGTCTTCACTTCGCCCTTCGGCGTGAAGACGTACACCTCGTCGTCGACCAGGTCGCTCAGGAAGGCGCGCTTGAACTCGCCCGGCTCCTCGATCGTCTCCGGCTGCGCCTCCATCAACTGGCGCACCCACGTCTCCCACGCCTCGTCGGACTTCGCACGGCGCTTGCCCTTGTAACGCCAGTGCGCCGCGATCCCGAACTCCGCCGTCTCGTGCATGTCGCGCGTCCGCACCTGGATCTCGAGCGGCCGGCCCTCCGGTCCGATCACCGTCGTGTGCAGCGACCGGTAGCGGTTGAACTTCGGCATCGCGATGAAGTCCTTGAAGCGGCCGGGCATCGGCTTCCACAGCGAATGGATCAAGCCGAGTGCGCCGTAGCAGTCGCGCGTGCCCTCGTCACCGGACCGCTCCACGATCACGCGCATCGCCGTGAGGTCGTAGATCTCGTTGAATTCGCGGCCCTTCTTGGCCATCTTGTCGTAGATGGAGTAGAAGTGCTTCGCGCGCCCGGCGATCTCGGCGGGGATGTCGACCTTGTCGAGCTCGAGCTGCAGGATGCGCGCCGCTTCAGAGACATGGCCCTCGCGGTCCGCGCGCCGCTCCGTCACCATTGCCTTGATCTCCTCGTACTTGCGCGGGTGCAGCGTCTCGAACGCGAGATCCTCCAGCTCCCACTTCAGGGCGTGGATGCCGAGCCGGTGCGCAAGCGGCGCATAGACCTCGAGTGTCTCCTTCGCCTTCTGTACCTGTTTTTGCTTGCCGAGGTACTCGATCTCGCGCAGGTTGTGCAGCCGGTCGGCGAGCTTGATCAGGATCACACGCACGTCCTCGGCCATCGCGATGATCAGCTTCCGGTAGTTCTCCGCCTCGGCCTGCTCGCGGCTCTGGAACTGCACCCGGGTCAGCTTCGTCACGCCTTCGACGAGCTTCGCGATCTCGTCGCCGAACTCGGCGCGAACGTCCTCGAGCGCGACGTCGGTGTCCTCGACCACGTCGTGGAGCAGCGCGGCCGCGATCGTCTCGTCGTCGAGCTGGAGCTGGGCGCAGATCTTCGCTGCGCCCCAAGGGTGCAGCACGAAGTCCTCGCCCGAGCGCCGCTGCTGTCCTTCGTGCGCTTCCGCGGCGAACAGGAAGGCCCGTGTGATCAGGTCGCGGTCGACGTCCGGGTTGTAGGCGGAGACGTCCGCGATCAGCTCGTCGATGAGCTCCTGATGCTGTTCGTGAGTCTCGAGGACGGCCATAGATTCAGTGTACTCCGCCTCTTTCGGCCTCCCTCCCCCGTCTCAGTGGCCGTGACTCAAGTGGAGGAACGGGCGTTCCGATGAGGAAAACAACTCGCCCATGGCCTGGTACAGACGCAGACAGGAACGCCGAGCAGCCGCGCGCGCCGCGCGCCTCTTGCTCGCCCTGAATTCGCTCGCCGCCGGCCGGCCGCGCCCCCAGCGCGCGCGCCGGGCCTCGGTCGGCGTCGCACGCTAGTAGACGATCCCGAACGTCTCGGGGGGATAGACCGCGCGTCCCCGAAACGCTGGGTCGTAGCGCGCCAGCGGCCGGATCATGAAGTACTCGGGCCCGAGCGCCTGCGGCGGCGGCTCGATCCCCAGCGCATCCGTGCGCGTGAACCCGAAGCGCTCGTAGTAGCGCGGGTTGCCCTCGATCAGCAACAGCGGCTCGCCGCGCTCGTCGGCGCGCCGGATCGTCTCCTCCATCAGCGCGCTGCCGATGCCGCGACGCTGGTGGGACGGGACGACGGCGAGCGGGCCGACCTGCAGCACGCGCCGTCCGCCCGGCTCGACGTCGACGTAGCTCGAGATCACATGTCCCAGGGACTGTCCCTGGGACTCGGCCACGAGGGACAGCTCCAGGACGAACCTGTCCGAGGCGCGGATCGCATCGACGAGCTCGCCCTCGATCGTCTCCCCGAACGCTTCGTCGTTGATCCTGCGGATGTCGGCGTGGTCGGCTGCGGTCTCGGCGCGGACGATCACGCAGCGCGGAGCAGCGCCGGCTCCGCCAGCAGGGCGCGAAACGTCGCGGATTCGAGCGGATGCCGTTTCGGGCCGCCGGCCTCGACCTCGAGCTCGTCGAAGATCGCCTGTGCCTGCGGATCGCGCCCCGCCGCCTGCCACTGGGAGCGCAGCCACCCGTAGACCTCCTCGAAGCGGTCGTCCGCGTCGAAGACACGCCGGACGACGAGCTGTGGCGCGACCGTCCCGTTCCAACGGTTCTCCTGCAGCCGGAACGCGACGTCGTAGCGGCCGACCCGCCGGTAGCGGTCGAGCTGCGTGCCCTGCCCGAAGGCGATCGCGCCGCCGGCGTCGCTGCCGTCGCGGTGCACGCGGAAGCGCAGATGCTTGCCTTCTCCGACCGCGGCGAGATCGCCGAGCTCGCAGCCGGGCGCAAGCAGCGTCACGTCCGGATTGCCGAGCCCGAACGGGGCCAGCCGCCGCAGCTCCTCGCAGAGGTCGAGCGTCAGCTTCGCACCGCGCGGCAGCACGGCGTCGACCGTTGTCGTCGGCTCGAGATCGTCCGGCGCGAGCAGCTCCCCGGCTTCGGCGGCAAACGCGTCGGCGAACGGCTCGATCCACTCGGGCAGGATGGACAGCCCGGCGGCCGCGCGGTGGCCGCCGAACCGCTCGAGGAACTGCGCGCACGCGCCGAGCGAGGCATGGAGGTCGAACGACGGGATCGAGCGGCCCGATCCCTTCCAGAGCCCCTCGCCGCCGGCGAGCAGGACAACGGGCCGGTGATACCGCTCGACGAGCCGCGACGCCACGATCCCGATCACGCCCTCGTGCCAGTCCTCGCCCCAGACGACGTAGGCCCTCCGTCGACGCTTGGCCTCCGGCCACTCCTCAACCTGTGCGATCGCGGCGCGCAGGATCTTGTCCTCGACCGCCTGGCGGTCGCGGTTCAGCTCCTCGAGCCGGTCGGCGAGCCGGCGAGCCTCCTCGCGGTCGGTCGTGAGGAGCAGCTCGAGCGCCGCGCGCGGGTGACCGAGCCGGCCGGCCGCGTTGATCCGCGGTGCCAGCCGGAAACCGACCTGGCCGGTGTCGACCGTCGCAGGATCGACGCGCGAGACGCGCATCAACGCCTGCAGTCCCGGCTTCTGCGTGCGCGCGAGCGCGCGTAGGCCGGCGATCGCGAGCGAGCGGTTCTCGCCGACCAGCGGGACGACGTCGGCGATCGTCGCGAGCGCGACGAGGTCGAGATGGCGGCGCAGCACGTCGGCATCGGGCCCGAGGAGCGCCTGCCCGAGCTTGTACGCCACGCCGGTCCCGCACAGCTCGGGGAACGGATACGTCGACGGTCGCGTCGCGACGATCGGACAATCCGGCAGCTCGTCGGCGGGACGGTGGTGGTCGGTGACGATCACGTCCAGGCCGAGCTCACGCGCGCGACGGACCTCCTCGACGGCCGTGATCCCGCAGTCGACGGTGAGCACGAGCCCGCAGCCCTCCCCCGCGAGGCGCTCGAGCGTGCCGCCGTTGACGCCGTAGCCCTCGTCGAACCGGCTCGGCAGGTGCCATTCCACGTCCGCACCGAGCTCGCGCAGGACGAGCACGGCGAGGACCGTCGCGCAGATGCCGTCGACGTCATAGTCGCCGTGCACGCAGATCCGCTGCCCCGCCGTGACGGCGGCGCGAATGCGCTCGACCGCAACCCCCATGTCGCCGAGGAGGAACGGATCGTGCAGGGGCTGCTCGCCCGCGAGAAACGCGCGGGCCTGCTCGGGGTCGCCGTAGCCGCGCCGGACGAGCACGCTTGCCGTGATCTCGCTGAGGCCGAGCTCGCGGGCGAGCGAGCCGGCCTGCCGGTGCGGGCACGGACTGATCGTCCAGGTGCCCTCTTGCATCGCCGTTCCAAGCTACGGAGGGCGTCGGACGGCAGCGGCCGCTCGGCGCGCCTAACGTGCAGGCGTGGGGCTTCGCGACGAGTTTCTGCTCGACCCCGAGGTCACGTTCCTCAACCATGGCTCGTTCGGCGCGTGTCCGCGCGCCGTCTTCGAGCGCTACCAGGAGTGGCAGCTCGAGCTCGAGCGGCAGCCGGTGCTGTTCCTCGAACGCCGCCTGGACGAACTGCTCGCGGGCGCGCGCCAGACGTTGGCGGCGTACGTCGGCTGCGACGCCGGCGATCTGGTCTTCGTGCCGAACGCGACGGCAGGCGTCAACGTCGCCGCCTGGGCGCTCGGGCTCCAGGCCGGCGACGAGGTGCTCTCGACCGATCTGGAGTACGGCGCGCTCGACCTGGCGTGGGAACACGTCTGCGGCGACTTCGGAGCGCGTTACGTGCGCACGCCGATCCCGCTTCCGCTGACGAGCGCCGAGGAGATCGCCGAGACGATCTGGTCTGGGGTCGGCCAGCGCACGCTCGTGCTCTTCCTCAGCCACCACACGTCGTCGACCGCGCTGACGCTGCCTGTCGCCGAGCTCTGCCGCCGAGCACGCGAGCGCGGCATCCGGACCGTGATCGACGGCGCACACGTTCCGGGCCACCTGCCGCTGAACCTGCGCGAGCTCGAAGCGGACTTCTACGCGGCCAGTTGCCACAAGTGGCTGTGCGCGCCGAAGGGGGCGGGATTCCTGTACGTGCGCCGCGAGCTGCAGTCCGACGTGCACCCGCTCGTCTTCAGCTGGGGCTACGAGGGCGACGACCCGAGCTTCATCGCGCGTCACGAGCAGCAGGGCACGCGCGATCCGTCGGCGTACCTGACCGTTCCGGACGCGATCGAGTGGCAGCGCGAACACGACTGGGACCGCGTGCGCGAGCGCTGTCACGCTCTCGCCCGGCGGGCCGCCGAGGAGCTCGGCCTCGAGCCCGTGGTGCCAGGCAGGCGACACGGCCTCTACGGACAGATGGTGTCGCTCTTCCTCCCCGACGATGCGCCGAGCGACCTACAGGAGCGGCTCTACGACCAGCACCGGATCGAGATTCCGGTCGCGGAGCACAACGGCCGGCGCCTGATCCGCGCGTCGTTTCAGGGCTACAACGACGAGGCGGACCTCGAGCGGCTCAAGGCCGCCCTGGCCGCGTCCGTCTAGACGCCGACTCGGCGGCGCCGCCCAGAGGTCGTGCGAGCTCCGCTCGCGCGTCCGTCTAAGCCGCGTACGCGAATGGGTGCCGGAAGACGTCGAGCGCCTTCTCGGCGGGAGCGTGGACCTCGAAGCTCTCGCCGGAGCGGCTGTCTGCGACCGCGACCAGCAGCCGGTTCGTGTTCCGGCTCCAGAGTAGGAAGACCTCGATTCCGTCCGCGGAGCGGTGGTCGAGCTCGGTGAGGGTGAAGTCCATGTCCATGAATGTCTCAGGCATCGGGCCCGGCGGCCACGGAGGCAACCCCCGAATCGGGGTACGGATGACCCTCTATTCACGCGGGAGGTTGACCCCCAGAAGGGTCAACACGACGAGCAGCGCAATGAACGCCGCGGCTCCAGCCGCGATCAGCGCGGGATGATGGCTGCGCCGCAGCGAGTCCCAGCCGGTGCGCCCCCAAAACACCACGAGGCCGGCAACTGCGCCGACACCGATCACGAGCACGGGCGCGAGCAACGCGGCGCGCTGGAAGGAGAGGTCCGTCAACCAGACGGCCAGTACGACCAGCGCGGTCACCGCCGCCGATGCCCCCAACAGCCGGGTGCTCACAGGGGCACAGGCTATGCTCGACGGCGTGGTGGAGGCGAACTACGTCTCGGGCGACGACTACGTCATCGAGTTCCAGGATCATCGCTTCGGCTTCAACGCCGCCGATTTCGCACAGCGCGTCACGGCTGCGGCCGTCAAGCTCGGGCTCCTCGCCGACAACGAGCTGGACGAGGACGAGACGGCCGATCTCGTCGAGCTCGTCTGGCGCGACTGGATCGACGAGCCTCGCAGCGGGCTCGGGCGCTACCTCGTGCGGCACTGGGAACGCGTCTCGCTCGTTGGCGGCGAGTCGCTCGTGTACTGGCTGAAGAAGCTCGTGTTCCGCAGTGCGTGGCTCGACCATCGGGTCAAGGAAGGGATCCTCGACGTCGCCTGGGACGAGGACGTCGCGGACTTCGCCTACCGCGATCCCAACGGCGACCGGGCGCTCCTCGAGCTCGCCCCCGTGCCGTCGTGGCACGAGCTCCAGTTCCGCCGTTGATCCGCGCCGGCGCCATCGCCGGCTATCTCGCCGCGCTACTCGCCGTCGATACGCAGGTCGATCTGTCCGGCCAGCTCGTCCTCGGCGCACTGACGTGGATCGCGCTGCTCGTTGCGGCGAGACCGCTCCCGGTCGAGCGGCGCGCGCAGGTCGCCGTCGTCATCTGCGCGGCGACCGTCGCCGAGCTGACGGGCTCGATCCTGTGGGGCGTCTACTCGTACCGGCTGCACAACCTCCCGACCTTCGTCCCGCCTGCGCACGGGCTCGTGTTCATGGCGGGGCTCTCCCTGAGCGAGGCGTTGCGGAGAAACGCGCGCGCGCTCGTCATCACCGCGGCCGCGATCGCTTCCGCCTGGGGCCTCCTCGGCCTGATCCTTCTGCCGCGCACGGACGCGGCGGGGGCGCTCGGCGTGCCGCTCCTGCTGGCGTTTCTCTGGCGCTCGCGCGCACGCACGGCGTATGCGGGCGTGTTCCTCGTCGTCGCGGCGCTCGAGCTCTACGGGACGGCGGTCGGGACCTGGCGTTGGGCGGAACGGCTCCCGGGGCTCGGCATCCCTGACGGAAACCCTCCCAGCGGCGTCGCCTCCGGCTACGTCTGGTTCGACGTCATGGCGCTCCTGCTCGCCCCTCGCCTCGTTGCCCTAACGGAACGGGCGTGGCCCTTGCGGCGCCGTCTCCTGCCTGGCACCGGACGCGTCTAGGGCGGACGCCTGCGGCCGAACACGCGGCGGCCGCAGAGGGATCCCCGCGGCCGCCTTCGGAGGATGTGGGCTGCGGCCCCCCACGATCCTCCTGAGACTCAGAATCAAGCCGGAAAGCCGATTCCGCACTCCCCCGAGTGGGTGAAAGTGAAGCATCCGAATGAACCACCCGAAGGGGGAGGAATCAAGCGGCGCGGGTAGCTCTGTTCTGCGGCAGAGCGAGCCCCGACAAACTGCGGTACTGCGGCCGGGGCGGACATTTAAGGAGCGGAACCTATGCGGCGGGTTCCGCTCCTTTTTTCGTGGGCGGAACCTGCGGTTCCGACCACGAGGTTACGGCGGCAAGGCCGGGCCGAGCCCGGCCTTGCCGCGTGATGAGCTTCGCCTGGCTTACCGTCCGGCTTCGGTGTCGTCGGCAAGGCGAGCGTCTTTGGGCAGCGCGAAGCCCGGCTTGTTTTTTTCGTCCGCTGGGCCGAAGGTGATGCGGCGGATTGCACCGACCGGGACGATCAGTTGGTTGCCGTCGTGGACCGTCAGCGTGAGGAAGCCGTAGCCCGGTTCGCTGTCGAGCGACTGCAACGTCAGCCGCTCGCCGTCGCCCAGCTCGACTTCGACGTGGGAGCGGTCGGCTGCATGCGTTGCCGTGTATCGCTCGATCTGCCTGTGGACACGTGCGACGAAGTCGTCCAGCGACGGCTCGGCGGCGCCCGGAACCCAGAGGTCCGGGCTCAAAAGAGCTTCGCGTCCGCCCGGGGTGCGGTCGAGCCGATGTGCTCGCGGCCGAGCTCGGTCACGATGCGCCCGCGCGGCGTGCGCTGCAGGAAGCCGAGCTGTAGGAGGTAGGGCTCGTAGACGTCCTCGATCGTGTCGCGCTCCTCGCCGAGGGCGACCGCGAGGGTCGACAGCCCGACCGGGCCGCCGCCGAACTTGTGCAGGATCGCGCCCAGCAGCTCCCGGTCGACGCGCTCGAGACCGATCCCGTCCACCTCGAGCAACGCGAGCGCCTCGCGGGCCACGGCGTTCGTGATCACGCCGTCGTGCCTGACCTGCGCCACGTCGCGCACGCGCCTCAGGATGCGGTTCGCAATCCGCGGCGTGCCACGCGAGCGACGCGCGATCTCGTCGGCCGCGTCGTCTTCGATCTCGACGTCGAGGATGCGCGCGGAGCGCCGCACGATCGTCCCGAGCTCGCCCGCTTCGTAGTACTCGAGCCGGAAGGTCATCCCGAACCGGTCGCGCAGCGGCGTCGTCAGCAGCCCGGTGCGCGTCGTCGCGCCGACGAGCGTGAACTGCGGCAGGTCGAGCGTGAGGGTGCGTGCGGCTGCGCCCTGGCCGACGATGATGTCGAGGCGGAAGTCCTCGAGCGCCGGATACAGGATCTCCTCGATCGCCCGGTTCAACCGGTGGATCTCGTCCACGAAGAGCACGTCGTGCCGCTCGAGCCCCGTCAGGATCGCGGCCATGTCGCCCTTGCGCTCGAGCGCCGGCCCGGCGACGCAGCGGATGCCCACCCCCAGCTCCTCGCGCACGATGTGCGCCAGGCTCGTCTTGCCGAGCCCGGGCGGGCCGACGAGCAACACGTGGTCGAGCGCCTCGTCGCGCGCCTTCGCGGCGGTGAGCGCGATCGCGAGCTGGTCCTTGATCCGCTCCTGTCCGACGAAATCGGCCAGGCGCCGCGGGCGCAGCGATTCCTCGAGGACTTCCTCCTCCGGGACAATCGCCGGGGCCAGGAACTGCGTGGGCACCTAGGCAGCCTTCAACGCCTGCCGCACACGTTCCTCCGGCGAGAGCTCCGGATCGACGGCGGCCAGCGCCTGCTCCGCCTCGCCGACGGAGTAGCCGAGCTCCACCAGCGCGTCCCGCGCGACCAGGTGCGGCTGCGTGCCGCCGGCCGACGAGATCGGCACAGGCGCGTCGCCGAGCTTCTCCTTCAGCTCGAGCACGATCCGCTCCGCCGTCTTCTTGCCGATGCCGGGAATCGCCTGGAAGCGCGCCGTGTCCTCGAGCACGATCGCCCGCCGCAGCTCGGCCGCCGGCGAGCCGGAGACGATCGCCAGAGCGACCTTCGGACCGACGCCGTTGACGGACAGGAGCTGCACGAACAGCTCACGTTCGGCCGCTTCCGCGAAGCCGTAGAGCTGCAGCGCGTCCTCGCGGACGTGCAGGTAGGTCTCGACCGTGACCTCGCTTGCGCCGGCGGCCTTGCGCACCGCAGACGGCGTCGCCGCGACGAGGTAACCGACGCCGCCCACGTCGAGGACGAGCCCCGCGATCACCCGGCGATCCTCAGCAGCGGTGGCGCGAGCGCGTGACAGATCGCAACGGCGAGCGCATCCGAGGCATGCAACGGCGTCGGCTCCGCCTGCATCGAGAGGATCGCCTTCACCATCTTCTGTACCTGCTGCTTCTCGGCACGGCCGTAACCGCACACGACCTGCTTCACGCGCGCCGGCGGATACTCAGCGCACTCGACGCCGGCGTTCGCGGCCGCGACCATGACGGCTCCGCGCGCCTGCCCGACGAAGAGCGCGGTGCTTAAGGCCGAAGGAGCGGACGAGGTGGTCCTCGAGACCCATCTGCACGTTCGCGACGACGCGCTCCAGCTCTACGGCTTCGCGGACGCCGGCGAGCGCGAGCTCTTCGAGCAGCTCCTCTCGGTCGGTGGAGTCGGACCGAAGGTTGCTCTCGCGATCGTGTCGGGCTACTCGCATCGATGCCGATGACCTTCACGGTCAGAGGTTAGGCAGCGACCCGGACGTATCCTTCCCGCGGCAATGCCTCGAACATTCTGGCTCACGCTCCCGGACGGGACGGAGCGCGAGCTTGCAGAGGGCGTCGCGTCACGCTCGGGCGCGAGACGCACAACGACGTGATCCTCGAGTCGGCCGCCGTCAGTCGAGACCACGCGGCCCTGACGTTCCGCGACGGCCGCTGGTTCATCGAGGACCGCGGCAGCTCCAACGGGACCTTCCTCAACGGCACGCGCGTGCAGCCGGGAACACCGCTTCCCCTCCGGCATGCCGACCGGATCGGCATCGGCCCGGAGACGCTGGTCTTCTCGTGGCCGGGGCAGCTCGAGGATCCCGACCTGACCCGAGGGCTCGACGAGCTTTCGGCGACGGAGGGGCCGCAGCTCTCGAGCTTCCAGCGGCAGGTCGTGCAATGCCTGTGCGGGCCCTGGCTCGCCGGCTCAGGGCTCGAGCAGCTCCCGTCGAACGAGGAGATCGCCGCCGAGCTCGGCACTCCAGGCGCGACGGGCACCGTCAAGGCCGCCCTCAGCCGCATTTACGCCAAGGCCGGGATCTCCGACCAGCCCGCGCACGCGAAGCGCCGTGCCCTCTGCCGGATCGCCCGGCAGCGCGGCTGGCTCTGACGCCTCTAAACATCCCGTTTACAAATAGGGGTGACCAGCTGGGTAACCAGGTGACCAGCTGGGTAACCAGGGTCACCAAGGTGGTTTGTTTGGGCGCAAACCCGGCGAAAACTAGAAAATGCAGGTTCGCAAGGTGATCCAGCGCCGGATCAGGCGCTCGGGCGGGGGCGTCGATCTGGTTGGCGACGTCAATGCGGCGATCTCGGCCAACGTGGGCGAAAAGTCCTCCACCTCTCACGTGTCGACCCGCAGCACCGTC
>VAXY01000100.1 GCA_005885085.1 Actinomycetota bacterium
CTGCAGCTTCCCGGCGATCTTCAGCGGCAGCCCGGTTTCCATCGCGACCGCGACCGCACGGTGCGCACCCTTGTCCGGGCTCAGCCGCCCGAGGAAGAGCAGGTAGTCGCCCCGATGCGGCTTGCACGGATAGACGGAGAAGTCGAGCGCGTTGTTGCAGTTCGCGATCCAGTTCAGGTCCGGCTTCGGCTTGCGCTGGTTCATGGAGATCGAGACCAGACCCACGCGCGGCGCGACCTTCGCGATCACCTCGTAGACCTCGCCCGGCTCGCCGTCGAGGGGGCCGTGCACGGTGTGCACGACCGGCGTCGGCGTCGTCGCTCCGAGCGTGGCGCCGAGCATGCCCGTGTGGTCGTTGATCACGTCGAAGTCGCCGGCGCGTGCAAAGCAGGAGAGCGCGTGCTGCAGCTCCCAGAAGGTCCGCCCGATCTGGCGGCTCGGTGCCTCCGGGAAGACGGCGGCGAGCTCCGCCTTCGTGCGCGAATCGCCGGAGGCGAACAGGGTCACGTCGTGGCCCGCGTCGACGAGGCCGTCGGCGAGCAGCGACACGATCCATTCGATTCCTCCGTAGCCCGTCGGCGGGACGGCGAACCACACAGGCGCGAGGACGGCGATCTTCACGGTTCTGCCGTCATGCCGCGTCGACGCGCACGGTGCCGTCTTCGAGCCGTGCGTCCCAGAGGCTGCCGAAGGCGCGGATGCCGGACAGCCGGATCGTTCCGGCCCAGGAAGGCAGCTCCGGCGGCGCAACGGTCTCGAGCGCGTGCCGGCGGCGATCCGGCTGCAACCCGAGCAGCGCCTGCAGCATCAGGACGGGAGCACCGGCCGCCCACGCCTGCGGCCGGGCCGCGGTCGGGTACGCGATCGGGAACGGCGTTTCTGAGCGGCGCATGCCCGCAAACACCTCAGGCAGCTGGTAGTTGAAGTGCTGGGCGGCCGTGAGCATGCGCTGGATCACGCGCTGGGCCTCTGGCCAGCGCGCGTAGCGGGCGAGGCCGGCCGCGACGATGGAGTTGTCGTGGGGCCAGACCGTGCCGTTGTGGTACGAGAGCGGGTTGTAGCCCGCGTCGCCGGTCGACATCGTGCGCACGCCCCAGCCCGACCAGAGCTCGTCGCCCATCAGCTGGTCGACGACCGCGTCGACGCGGTGCGGCGGAACGATGCCGCTCCAGAGCAGATGCCCGATGTTGGAGCAGAGCGAGTCGACCTGCCGCTTCTCCGCGTCGAGCGCGAGCGCGTAGTAGCCGCCGCGCCCTTCGACCCAGAACGCCTCGTCGAAGCGGCGGCGCAACTCCTCCGCCTCGCGATCGAGCCGGGCGGCGAGCTCACGGTCGCGCCAGACCTCCCGTGCGAGCTCGGCGACGCGGCGTTTCGCGTCGTAGACGTAGCCCTGCACCTCGCACGGTGCGAGCGGCGCGCTGGCGAGACTCCCGTCGTGGAAGCGCTGCGAGTCCCATGAGTCCTTCCACGACTGGTTCTCCAAGCCGAAATCGGTGCGGCGCTCGTATTCGATGAACCCGTCGTGGTCGCGGTCGCCGTACTGCTCGATCCAGCCGAGCGCCGCGAGCGCCGGCTGCTTGAGGTCGCGCACGAGCGCGGCGTCGTCCGTCCACCGCCACACCTCCGAGAGCAGGATGAGGTAGAGGGGCGTCGCGTCGACGGTCCCGTAATAGCGCTCGAACCAGGTGCGCGCAGCCTTGCCGTGCCGCACCTCGTGCACGATCTTGCCGGGCTCGGCGTCGAGGCGCGCGTCGTCCTCCTTCGCCTGCAGGTCCGCGAGCACCTCGAGGGCCGTGCGCGCAAGCTCGGGGCCGAAGAGCAGCGTCTGGAGGCACGTGATGATCGTGTCGCGGCCGAACACCGTCATGAACCACGGCACGCCGGCGCCCGGCAGCTTGCCGATCCCGCCGTTGTCGGAACGCATCCGCAGCGAGGCGAGGTCCGAGACGGACTGCCCGAACGCATGCGCCAGCGCGTCCCACGAGGCGCGGAGCTGCGGGACCCGGAGTTGCCACGCGGCGAGCGAGTCGCGCACGCGGCCGACCTCCTCGCCGAAGCGAAGCTCGGCGAAGCGCGGCGCGACGAGCTCGCCGTCCGGCAGCGGGAACACCTCGACGTGCACACCCCACCGCTCGCGGGGCTCGAGCGAGAGGTGAAAGGTCATCGTCGAGCCGTTCACCTCACCGGGCTCCGAGAAGATCACCTGTGTCTTCAGGGGCAGGTCGCCGTCGTCGGAGATCAGGAACTGGTTCCGCCCCTCGTCGTACTCCACCGGTCGCGGGTCGGGCAGCGGCTTCGCCCCCATCGGATCGCCGAGCGCGAAGTCGTAGTCCTTGACGGCGAAGATGTCCGCGAAGTCGGCTGCGACGTCCAGCTCGAGGTCGAACTCGACGCGTTCCATGCTCTCGTTCTGGACGGTGAACGAGTCCTGCATGCCGTCGCCCACGAACCGCTCGCGCCGGATCGAGAGCACATCGTGGCCCAGCCCGCCGGCGAGCGGATTGCGCATGAAGAACGCTGCGGAGAAGTATTCGATCTTGTCCGACGAGAGCAGCCCCGGGCGCTGCCCGTTGATGGTGAGCCTGAGACCCGAGAGAAAGCGCGTGTCCTGCGCGAAGAGCCCCTCGACCTTGCCGTGCAGGTCTCCCAGCTCGTCGCAGATGCAGAAGGTGGCGCCTTCGAGGATCCTGAGTTGTTGGTTCATCAGCTCTCGGTCCGGAGTATGCGCCCGCCGGACGACTGCGCCAATGCCTTGACGACGAGCTCGTCGATGTTCACGTGTGACGGCCGCGTGACGGCGAAGACGATGCACTCCGCGATGTCCCCGGGCTGCATTGCCTCGACGCCCTCGTAGACCTTCCGCGCCGTCGTGTCGTCGCCGCGAAAGCGGACGAGCGAGAAGTCGGTCTGCACGAGCCCGGGGTCGACGGTCGTGATGTGAATCGGCCGCCCGAGCAGGTCTTCGCGCAGCGCGTAGGTGAAGCCGCGCACGGCGAACTTGGACGTGACGTAGAGCGAGCCCTTCTCGTAGGCCTGCCGCCCGGCGACCGAGCCGATGTTGACGATGTGCCCGCCGTCGCGCAGATGCGGCAGGCACAGGCGAGTCATGCGGATGAGGCCGTTGACGTTCGTTTCGAGCACCAGCCGCTCGTCCTCCTCGGTGCTGTCGTCGAACGGATCGCGGCCCAATGCGAGGCCGGCGGCGTTGACGAGGATGTCGAGGCCGCTCAGCTCCTCGGCGGCCGCGGTCACGAACCGTTCGCAGCTCGCCGGTTCGGTGACGTCGAGTTGAAGCGCGGTGACCGGAGCGGCGATCCGGTCGGTGCGCCTGGCACCGCCGACGACCCGCGCTCCCTCCGCCGCGAGCGCCCGTGCGGTCGCCGCGCCGATGCCGCTGGACGCGCCGGTGACAACCGCCGACTTCCCCTCCAGGCTGGGCACCTGGGGGAGGTTAACGGCGCTCGACCGGGGTGCGGCGAGCGACCGCGTCTCCCAGGACAACGCGGGTGGTCGCCGGCTCGGCGTGTTCGACCTGAAGCGTCGTGTGCGTCAGCCCGAACCGGTCCGCGAGCGTGCGCTCCAGCCTACGCCGCGCAGCGTGGCAGTCGGCCTCGGGCGAGACGAGGACGTGCGCGGACAGGGCCGGGAAGCCGCTCGTCACGGTCCACACGTGCAGGTCGTGGACCTCGACGACGTCGGGTTCGGCGACGAGGGCCCGCCCGATCGCCTCGGGGTCGGCGTCGCTCGGGGCGCGCTCGAGGAAGATCGCCGTCGACTCGCGCAGCAACTGGATGCTCGACCACAGCATCAGCGCCGCGACCACGAGGCTCGCGATCGGGTCGGACCGGTTCCAGCCGGTCGCGAGGATCAGCCCGCCGGCCAGGGCTGCCGCGCCGAACGCGGCCACATCCGTCGCGATGTGGAGAAACGCGCCGCGCACGTTCAGGCTCTCCCGGCTCGCTCGCGCGAGCACCGCGCTTGCGACGAGGCTGACTACCGCGCCGCCGAGCGCGACCACGAGGACAAGGCCGCCGTGCACGTCGCGCGGATCGATCAGGCGATGGACGGCCGACCAGACGATCCACACGGCAATCAAGCCGAGCGTGATTCCGTTCGCCTGCGCGGCGAGGATCTCGAGCCGCGAATAGCCGAACGTCCACCGGCCGGCGGCCGGACGTGCGGCCATCGCGGAGGCGACCATCGCGAATGCGAGCGCGGCCGCATCGGTCAGCATGTGGCCGGCGTCGGCCAGCAGCGCGAGCGAGTGTCCGATCATGCCCGCGACGATCTCGCCGGCCATCAGGGCGGCCACGAGCACGAGCGCGACGGTCAGCGCGCGGCGGTCGGTCGCAAGCCGGTGATCGTGATCGTGATGCGTGCGCAGAGGCTAGCGTCTCGCGCGTGTCGGCCTTCCACGACGAGCTCGTCGCGCAACTGCAGTACTTCGAAGGCCATTCCGACACGCTCGGGCTCTTCGCCGAGGACAGGTTCCTGTCGCGAGCAGCGGCGGCGGTCGCGGAGCCGTTTCGTGAAGCTGCCGTGCAGAAAGTGGCCGGGATCGAGGCGCGCGGCTTCGTGCTCGCGTCGTGTGTAGCGGTCGAGCTCGGCGCCGGCTTCGTGGCGATTCGCAAACCGGGCTCGATCCATCCGGGCCCAAAGGTCGAGCTGATGGCTCCGCCCGACTGGCGCGGTTTGGAGACGTCGCTGCGTCTGCAGCGTCATGTGATCGCCACAGGCGACCGCGTCCTGATCGTCGATGACTGGGCGGAGACCGGGAGCAAGGCATCGACCGCGCGCCGCCTGGTCGAAGCATGCGGCGGCCTGTACGCAGGGCTGTCGCTACTCGTCGACCAGTTGCCGGATGCCGTGCGCGAGGAGCTGCAGCCTGTCGCGGCCGTTGCGCTGGCCGAAGAGCTGCGCGCCTAGCTGGGCCAGCCGGAGTCCAGGCGTTCGCGCAGCTCCTCGACGGCCGCGGCCCAGAGGCGCAGTACGCCGTCGTCGTGGAGCTGGTAGGGCCCGCCGAACGAGCCGTCCCCGAGCGCGTCGCGCCATTCCTGCGGCCGGCTCCAGCGGGGCCGGACGAGCGGAGGTTTCCGTTCCTTCGGCAGCTCGACGTCGGCGAGCCGCGTCCACGGAAAGTTCTCAGACCACGAGGCGTGGTCGTAGTCGGGGTCGAGCTCGGCGGCGACCTCGTCCGGCCGGCCCTCCCACACCTCGTGCCAGAGCACGACGGCGTCCTCGTGCGTTGTCATCCACTCCATCACGGCGACACGCGCCGACGTGTTCCCGCCGTGCCCGTTCGCGATCAGACACCGGCCGAAGCCTTGGCCGTGCAGCGAGTCGAGGATCTCGCGCACGACGGCGACGAACGTCTCGAGGCGTAATGTCGGGCTACCGGGAAACGCGCCGAAGCCGGGCGTGATCCCGTAGGCGAGCACCGGCAGCACCGGGATGCCGAGCGGCTCCGCCGCTTCGACTGCGAGCCGCTCGGCGATGATGTTGTCCGTCTCGAGCGAGAGGTACGCGTGCTGCTCCGTCGAGCCGAGCGGCAGCACGATGCGATCGTCGCGCTCCAGATATTTCTCGAGCTGCATCCAGTTCAGGTCGCGAATCCGCATGCCTGAACTCTTCCACCTTGCCGAAAGAGGCGAGTTGTAAGCAACTCCTCGGAGGTGGAGACACGGCGTTCCTCTACTTCGAGCCCTAGGCCGGGCCGCCGCTGAAGCTGCCGGTTCGGCAAGCGGCCGATGTCGAAGCGGCCCGGTTCCGCGAACTGCCGCGGATCTCGTAGCACTGTGAGGAATTCCTTTGTCATGCTCCATCGCGCTCGGGGAGACGCGATACACCGACCGCCTACGTTTGGCGGAACGAGAGGAGGACGAATGAAGCGATTTCTGACTGCGCTCGCACGCTGGCGGCCGCGCCGACCGCGGGCACGCCCGGCGGCCCCCTCTGGAGCGCGAGTGTCCCGTTCACGAATGTCGTCGCGAGCGCGCCGACCGCGGGAGGCGGCTACCCAGTGCCGCCGGGCTCGCGAGTGCCCGACGCGGGAACCTGCCGAGAAGGTCCGTTTGACGCGAATCACTCGGAGTCGTGGCTCGCGGTCAAGCCTGGAACCGAGGACCTCGTCGGCTCGTCCAAGTTCTTCTTCGACAAGTACTCGACGTTCTACATGTTCTATCTCGGGGCGTACCAGATCCTGGGCGGCACGCCGTCGGGCAACAATCAGCTCCAGGGCTACGACTGCATCTCGACCGGGACGCCAGGCATGCCCAACCAGGACATGCCGCCGAGTTGGACGG
>VAXY01000101.1 GCA_005885085.1 Actinomycetota bacterium
TTCCGCGGTCGCGGCGCGACCAACCTGCTCATCTTCCTGCCGCTGTCGACGCCCGAGATCGTGCTCGGCGCGTCGCTGCTGACGCTGTTCTTGAACCTCAACTTCGTGTTCGGCTTCACGACGATCCTGATCGCGCACGTGATGTTCTGCATCAGCTTCGGGGTCGTGACCGTGAAGGCGCGGCTGATCGGTTTCGACCGCCACCTCGAGGAGGCGGCAATGGATCTCGGCGCGAACGAGTGGGTGACGTTCCGGAAGGTGACGCTGCCGTTGATCGCGCCCGCGATTCTCGCCTCGCTGTTGCTCTGCTTCGCGATCTCGATCGACGACTTCGTCGTCACGTACTTCAATGCCGGCCCACGGATCACGTTCCCGCTCTTCGTCTGGGGAGCGGCGCGGGTCGGGGCGCCGCCGCAGGTGAATGTGATCGGCACGGTGATCTTCCTCTTCGCGGTGAGCGCGATGATCGCAAACGTCCTGTTGCAGATGCGGCGGGAAAAGTCCGGCGCGACCGCGTGACCATCGAGCCACGGCTCCCGCCGTGGTGGTGGGACGAAGCGGGCTCTGACGAGCCGGCGCCGGCGCTTGCGGGCGACGTCGCCGCTGACCTCTGCGTCGTGGGGGGCGGCTACACGGGTCTCTGGACGGCGCTGGCGCTGAAGGAGCGGGAGCCGTCGGCACGGGTCGTGCTGCTCGAGGCGGCGACGTGCGGGGCCGGCCCGAGCGGGCGCAACGGCGGCTTTCTGCACGGCTACTGGGCTTCGCTCGCGGCGCTGGTGCCGCTGCTCGGCCGCGGCCCTGCGGTGGAGCTCGCCCGTGCGGGTGAGCGCGTGATTCCGGCGGTCCGCGCGCTGCCGGACGACGTCTGGCTGCGCGAGGGCGGGATGCTGATCGTGTCCGCCGCCCCGGCGCAGGACGCGGCCGTCGACGACGCGGTTGCCGCCGCCGCATCGGTGGGCGTGCCGGAGCAGGCCATGCCGCTGGACGGCGATCAGCTGGCGACGCGCATCCGGTCGCCCGCGTTCCGTCGCGGCGTGTTCTTTCCGGACGGTGCGACCGTCCAGCCTGCGCGGCTCGTGCGCGCCCTGCGACGGGCCGCTCTCCAGGCCGGCGTCGATGTGCGCGAGCACAGCGCCGCGACGCGCATCCGCGACGGCGACGTTGCGACCGCGGGCGGTCGTGTGCGGGCGCCGGAGATCGTGGTGGCGATCAACGCCGCCGCGACGGGCTGGCGTCCGGTCGCGCGGCACGTGACCAACTTCGGCTCGTACGTCGTGCTCACCGAGCCCGTGCCGGAGCTGCTCGAGGAGATCGGCTGGACCGGGGGTGAGGCGGTCCTGGACGGCCGCATGTTCCTGCACTACTTCCGGACGACGGCCGACGGCCGCGTCCTGATGGGCAGCGGGTCAGGGCCGATCGGCTTCCGCGGGAAGGTGGACGAGCGTTTCACGGGCGACGTCGCCACCGCCGCTCGCGCCGAGCGCGGCCTGCGAAGGCTGCTACCGGGGCTGGCCGACGCGCGCATCGAGCGCGCGTGGGGAGGGCCGATCGACGTCTCCGCCGACCACCTGCCCTTCTTCGGGACGGTGCCAGGCAGAGGACGCGTCCACTACGGCCTCGGCTACTCAGGTCATGGCGTCGGCCCGAGCTGGCTCGGCGGCCAGATCCTCGCGTCACTGGCGCTCGGCCTCGACGACGAGTGGACGGCGCTCCCGCTGGCCACGCGCCGCGTCCCGTCGCTGCCGCCGGAGCCGATCAAGCGTCTGGGCGGCGGTGTCGTCCGGAGCGCGATCATGGCCTGCGAGCGGGCCGACGAGGAAGGCCGGCGTGCAGCATTGCCGGCGCGTCTCGGCGCTGCGTTGCCGCGGCTGCTGGGGATGCAGATCGGCACTCGCTAGCCGAACTGCTGGGGTCTGACCCCGCTGGGGTCAGGCCCCAGCCTTTGAATCAGCGGCGCTTGCCGCCGAGCTCATGGTGCGCGCGGAAGAAGTTCTCCGAGCCGGCGGTCGCCATCGCGGCGCTGGCGGAGATCTCGAGTGCCAGGGTCGCGGCCGCCACGACCTGCGCGAACCGGTACACCTTGCCGGCCCCCGCGCAACCCATCAGCTCGAGCCACGCATGGGCGTACGGGAACGAGGTGCCGCCGCCGACGGTGCCCACCTCCAGGCCTGGTAGCCGCAAAGCGCAATGGATCCCGCCCTCGACGCGGCGGCCGGTGCCGTGCGCCATCGAGCTCGTCCCGACCATGCCGAGGTCCTGTCCCGTGGCGGCGAAGATCGCCGCGATCGCGGACGCGGGCGTAAAGGCGACGGATTGCATGCCCGACGCGACCGCGCCGTGCGTGCCGGCGAAGGAGAGCTCGAGCAGGTCGTCGACGGTCGTGCGCAGCACACGGCGCACCGCGTCCTCGGTCAGCGTCGCCTCCGCGAGCACCGTCTTCCCGTGCCCGCCGCGCTCGAAGTAGCGGTGCGACGGCTTCTTGTCGCCGCCCATGTTCGCCTCGAGGATCGCGCGCTCGGGCTTCACCGGAGCCTGCTCCATCACGAAACCCATGTTCAGTGCGTAGGCGTTGCGGGTCATCATGTTCGGCCCGCAGGCGTCACCGGTCGTGAACGCCCACAGGACATGGCACATCGGCCCGACGACGTGCGTCTCCACTTCGCGCAGCTTTGCGTACGAGGAGATCCACGCCTCCTCGCGTTCCGCGAGCCAGCGGCGCATCTCCGCCACGTGCGCGTCGAGGAAGCGGGCGAGCTGCACGGCCTCCGCCGTCGACCGGCAGACGAAGCACGACGCCCGCGTGATCCGGTCGCCCAGGACGTACGTGCGGAAGCCGCCCGACTCCGCCGCGGCGCGCGCACCGCGATACAGCGACGCCGACAGCCCGCCCTCCGTGTGCGCGAGCGGCACGTAGACCTGGTCGCGCGACCTCGCTGTCTCCGTCACGCGCCCGAACGGCTCCTCGAGCTCGTACGCGCCGAGCTCCACCTCGAGCGGCCCGACCACCGACACGGGAATCACCGCGGCGCCGGTCAGCATTTCCTGCGCGTTCACGAACGGCGACAGGTCGATTCCGGTCACCCCACCGTCGAGGCCCAACGCGTCCTGGCGGGCGCGGATCGACTCCGGATCATTCCTGCGAGGCCAGCGCTTCAAATCCACGACTCGAATAATCTCCCAGAATGGCCACCGGCCAACTGATCGAGATGCCCACCGAGGGCCGCGAGGCCTTTGGCGGCGTCCTGCGGTTCTACGAGCTCGCCAAGCGGCAGGAATGGCAGGTCAAGGATCTCCCCTGGGGCCAGCTGCCGCCGATTCCGGAGGGCGCGAAGGGATCGCCACAGCGTCAGGCCCGGCGCAAGGACATGTGGCGCTCCGTCCTCACGCAGCAGCTGCAGGCCGACATGCTCGCGTGCGACATGTCGTCGCAGCTCCTGAACATCGCTCCCGACCACGAGGCGAAGCTCTACTACTCGACGATGGTGCAGGACGAGTCGCGCCACACGGAGGCGTGGCTGAAGCTGGTCGGCGAGGCCGGCGGCACCGCCGAGCGCGACCCACATCTGGACAACCTCGCGCACCTGACGCTCGAGGCCGACACGCTCGAGGAAAAGGTCTTCCTGATGCAGGTCTTCTACGAGCGTCTGATCATCTCGAGGTTCCGGCTGATCGCCCGCTCGTCGCGCGGCACAGTGCTCGAGGATCTCTGCAACCGGCTCGCGACCGACGACGGGATCCACCACGGCGCGGGCATGGCGTACGAGCGCGTGCTGCTGCAGAACGCCGACAAGAAGACGAACCGCAGGCTCGTCGACGCGGCGAATCGGCTGCTACCCGAGTTCGCCGCGCATGCGCTTTGGCGCCCGAAGGAACGCGCCTGGATCGGCCGCGCGATGGAATCGCGCGACGCCGAGCGGCTGAAGGAAGACCTGGAGATCGGCGTCCGCCTCGCCGAATCGCTGGGCCTCGACGTCGGCGACGTCGAAATGCCGTTCTAGCCGCATGGCCACACTGATGGACGGCGCCGCGCTCGCGGCGCGAATCCGGGAGGAGGTCAAATCCGACCTCGCCGAGCTCGGAGCCGTGCGCCTCGCGACCGTGCTCGTCGGCGACGATCCGGCGTCCCAGATCTACATCCGCCTGAAGCACAGGGCGGCGGACGAGGTCGGCATCGAGGCAATCGACAAGCGCCTGCCCGACGACACGCCGGAGGACGGCCTGCTCGAGCTCGTCGAGGAGCTCAACGAGGACGACGCGGTCGACGGGATCCTCGTGCAGACGCCCCTGCCGCCCCAGATCGACGAGGCGCGCGTCATGCGCGCGCTCGACCCGGTGAAGGACGTCGACGGCCTGCATCCCTTCAACGCGGGCCAGCTCTTCTTTGGACACCAGACGCTCGTCGGCGCGACGCCCGTGGGGATCATGCGGCTGCTCGCCGAATACCAGGTGCCGGTCGCCGGCGCCCGGGCGGTCGTGGTCGGGCGCAGCCTGATCGTCGGCCGTCCGGTGGCGATGCTCCTCCTCCACGCCAACGCCACCGTCACGATCTGCCATTCGCGGACACAAGATCTGGCGCGTCACACGCTGGATGCGGACATCCTCGTCGCGGCCGTCGGGCAGCTCGGCCTGATCAGCACCGACATGGTCAAGCAGGGTGCTGCCGTGATCGACGTGGGGATGAACCGCACGGACGAGGGACTCTTCGGCGACGTCGATCCGAACGTCGCGGACGTCGCCGCCTTCCTCACACCCGTCCCCGGCGGCGTCGGCCCGATGACGATTGCCTGCCTGCTGGAAAACGCCGTGCGGGCGGCCCGCTACCGGAGCGGCGCGCTTGCGTTCCCTCGTATCTGAGCTAGACTCCGGCCGCTGTATCCGTAGTGGCGGCTCGGTGCCCGGGCCGTCGCGTGTTTTTTGAAGGAGGAAGTCGTTGGCTCAGGGCACCGTGAAGTGGTTCTCGAACGAGAAGGGCTATGGGTTCATCGAGCGTGAGGGTGGCGAAGATGTCTTCGTGCACTTCTCTGCGATCACCCAGGAGGGTTACAAGTCGCTGACCGAAGGTCAGCGTGTTGAGTTCGAGGTCGTGCAGGGCCCCAAGGGCGCTCAGGCCGCGAACGTCCAGCCTGTCTAGCTTTCCTTTCGGAACCGATAACAGAGGCCCCCGAAAGGGGGCCTCTTTGTTTTGCTTAGGAGGACGCGATGGCGATCACAAGGGATGACGTGCTACACGTGGCGGCGCTCGCGCGGCTCGAGCTGACCGAGGACGAGATCGCTCGCCTCGAGGTGCAGCTGAACGACATCCTCGCCGCGGTGGGGAAGGTGTCGGAGCTCGACCTCTCCGACGTGCCACCGACCTCGCACCCGCTCGCCGTCGTGAACGTCTTCCGCCCCGACGAGCCGCGCCCGTCGTTGCCGCTCGAGGACGTCTTCGCGAATGCGCCCGAGCGCGACGGCGACCACTTCCGCGTGCCGCCGACCGGGGAGACCGCGGCGTGATCGTCGCTCGCCTTCGGCTCGCTCTCGGAGGGGAAACAATGTTTCCCCTCCGAGACCCCTTCTTTAGGTCACGCCTCTGCGCGCGCGCCGCTGCGATCACCGCGCACGCAGAGGAGGAAGGGCGGGGAAACCTCACGGTTTCCCCCGGTGCCCCTTCCCTCGATCATGCGCGGCGGTGCCGCGCGTGATCGACACCCTGCGCCTGACCGCCGAAGAGGCGAGAGGACTGCTCGACCGGCGTGAGGTGTCGGCCGCCGAGCTGCGCGCCGCGTACCGCGAGGCGATCGACGCGCGCAACGACGAGCTGCACTGCTTCCTGACGCTCGTCGACGACGACGGGAACGAGGGTGTGCCGATCGCGCTCAAGGACGTCATCTCGACCAAGGGGATCGAGACGACGGCGGGCTCGGAGATCCTGAAGGGCTATGTGCCCGTGTTCGACTCGACCGTGGCGGCGCGCTGTAAAGCAGCCGGGCTGCAGCTGCTCGGGAAGACGAACACCGACGAGTTCGCGATGGGATCGTCGACGGAGAACTCCGCCTTCGGCCCGAGCAGGAACCCGTGGGATCCGACCCGGGTGCCGGGAGGCTCCGGCGGCGGCTCCGCGGCGGCCGTGTCCGCGGGTCTGACCCCGTGGGCCCTCGGCTCGGACACGGGCGGCTCGATCAAGCAGCCTTCCTCTTTGTGCGGCAACGTCGGCCTCCGGCCGACCTACGGCACCGTGTCGCGTTACGGCATCGTCGCCTTCGCCTCGAGCCTCGATCAGGTCGGGCCCGTGACGAAGACGGTGCGGGACAACGCGCTCCTGTACGGAATCATCAGCGGCCGCGACGAGTGTGACTCGACGACGGTCGACGTGCCGGCGGTCGAGCTGCCGGACGCGGAGGACCTGAAGGGCCTGCGCGTCGGCGTGCCGAAGGAGCTGAACGAGGCCGAGGGGATCGAGCCGGGCGTCGCCGATGCGGTTCGCCGAGCGATCGGTCTCTGCTCAGAGCTCGGCGCCGACGTCGGCGAGTGCGAGCTGCCGCGCTCCGTCGAGTACGGCCTGCCCTGCTACTACCTGATCGCCCCCGCGGAAGCGTCGTCGAACCTCGCGCGCTACGACGGCGTCCGCTATGCGCTGCGCCGTGAAGCAGACGGCTACTACGAGATGGTTTCGCGCACGCGCGACGCCGGTTTCGGCGACGAGCCGAAGCGACGCATCATGCTCGGCACGTATGCGCTCTCCGCTGGCTACTACGAGGCGTACTACGGGCAGGCGCAGAAGGTGCGCACGGTGATCTCGCGGGAGTTCGCCGCGGCGTTCGAACACTTCGATGTGCTCGTCAGCCCGACGTCGCCGACGGTGGCGTTCAAGCTCGGCGAGAAGACCGAGAACCCGCTCGCGATGTATCTCGCCGACGTGCTGACGATCCCGCCGAACATGGCCGGGCTGCCGGGTCTCTCGATCCCGTCCGGACTGTCCGAGGGCCTTCCTGTCGGCCTGCAGCTGATCGGCCCGCAGTTCTCGGAGAACACGCTGTTCCGTGCCGGTCACGCGCTGGAACGAGCGATCGGCTTCGACCCGGTTCCGGAGCGACTGAGATGAGGAAGACGATCGTCGACCGCGCCGCCGATTTCGTGCTCGCCGTCGAGCGCGTCTTCGGCGAGCGGCCGCGTCTGCTCGACGGCTCGCGCGCCGTGCAGCTCGGCGACGTCCGCCTGTCGCTCGAGGCCGGCGAGCGGGAGCTCTGCGTCATCCGCATGCACGGGGCGCTCGAGGAGTACCTCGCGGTCTTCGAGGTGCGCGGCGACATCGAGGTGCCGCTGCTGCAGGCGAGGGAGTTTCTCGATGGCTGAGTGGGAACCGGTCGTCGGCCTGGAGATCCATGTCCAGCTCAAAACCAGGACGAAGATGTTCTGCCGCTGCGCGAACAGCTTCGCGACGGAACCGAACACACAGACCTACCCCGTATGCCTCGCCTTCCCAGGCACGCTCCCGACGCCGAACGAGACCGCGGTCGAGTGGACGCTCAAGCTCGGGCTCGCGCTCGGCTGCGAGATCGCAGCGCGCGCGCTCTTCCACCGCAAGCACTACCCGTATCCGGACCTGCCGAAGGGCTACCAGATCTCCCAGTACGACGAACCGCTCTGCCTCGACGGGCGGTTCACCCTGCCGGGCCCGGACGGCGACTCCGAGGTGGGCATCGTGCGTGCCCATCTCGAGGAGGATGCGGCGAAGACGATCCACGTCGGCGGCGCGACCGGCCGGATCGTCGGCGCGGCACACTCGAACATCGACTTCAACCGCGGCGGTACGCCGCTCGTGGAGATCGTGACCAGGCCGGACATTCGTTCGGCCGACCAGGCGAAGCGCTTCCTGCAGCTGCTGCGCCAGACGATCGTCGAGCTGGGGCTCTCGGACGCGGAGATGGAGAAGGGGCAGCTCCGCGCCGACGCCAACGTGTCCGTGCGCGAGGCGGGGGAGACCGTCTACCGGACGCGCACCGAGCTGAAGAACATGAACTCGTTCAACCACATCGCCCGCGGCATCGACGCCGAGGTGCGGCGGCAGATCGCGACGTGGGAGGCGGGCGGCGAGGTCGTGCAGGAGACGCTCGACTACGAGGTCAAGTCCGACACCGTCACTCCGCGCCGGCGCAAGGAGGAAGCCGACGACTACCGGTACTTTCCCGAGCCCGACCTCGTCCCGCTCGAGCCCGCAGCCGAGCTGCTCGAGCGGCTGAAGGCCGAGCTGCCCGAGCTGCCCGGCGCGCGCATTCGGCGCTTCGAGCGCGAATACGCACTGCCGTTCTACGACGCCGAGGTGCTGAACGGCTCGGCCGCGCTCGCGGCGCTGTACGAGCGCGTCGCGCTCGACGGAGTCGACGCGAAGGCTGCCTCGAACGTGCTCATGAACGACTTCGTCGCGACCGGTGTGGACCCCGCCGTCGTCAATGCGCAGGAGCTCGCGAAGGTGATCGGCGCGCGCGCCACGATTCCGCGTGCGACGTTCGCGAAGGCGTTGGCGGAGAGCGGCGACCCCGAGTTCAAGGCCGACGCCTACCTGGGCGAGGCGCTCGTCGCCGACGCGTCCGAGCTGGAGCCGCTCGTCGACCGGATCCTCGCCGACAATCCCGGGCAGGTCGCCGCGTACAAGGGCGGCAAGGAGGGCCTCCTGGGCTACTTCGTCGGCCAGGTGATGAAGGAGACAGAGGGCAAGGCGGACCCGAAGGTCGTCAACGACCTGCTGCGGGAGAAACTCGGTTAGCTCCGGCTCCCGGGGGGTAGGCCGAACTCGAGCCTTTTCGGTCTTTCCTAGCAACCCTAAGGAGTCGAGATGCAAACGTGGGTCTGGATCGTGATCGCCGTCGTCGCGGTGATCGTTGTTCTCGCCGTCGTCTGGAACGCCATGCGCGCGAAGCGCTCGCGCGCGCTCAAGGACACATTCGGGCGGGAGTACGACCGCACCGTCGAGCAAGCGGGCGGCAAGCGCGAAGCCGAGCTCGAGCTGCGCGAGCGGCAGAAGCGCCGCGACGAGCTCGACATCCGTCCGCTGTCACCGGAGGCGCGCGACCGCTATGCGCGCCGATGGCAGTCGACGCAGACGCGGTTCGTCGACGATCCGAAAGAGGCGGTCGACGAGGCCGACGCACTCGTGCAACAGGTGATGCGGGAGCGCGGCTATCCGACGAAGGACTTCGAGCGTCGCGTGGCCGACATCTCTGTCGACCATCCCGAGCTGGTGGAGAAGTACAGAACGGCGCACGGGATCGCCCAGGCGAGTGAGCGCAACGAGGCGTCCACCGAGGACCTTCGCCACTCGGTGCGGCACTATCGCGCGCTGTTCGCCGAGCTGCTCGAGGTCGACGACAACGACGTCGAGAACGTCGACGAGGTCACGAGCCGCGACGAGGCCGAGGTCGACACGCGCAACGTGCAGAGACTTCGCTAAGCCCGGCCGCAGAGCGCCCCCTCCGCGAAGCGGACCGGTGGAGGGGCTCGGGGGAACCGGAAGGTTCCCCGACGGGTACCCGTGGGCGCCTCAGATGAGCCCGCAAGACCGTGCCGTATTCGGCCACGGGTAGAACCCGCGGCCGCTGCGGCGTGCCCGCTCGGCCGTCCACATCTGTTCGAGCGGCGTCCAGTGGTCGGCGGTCCCTTTGCGCCGGAAGAGCGAGGGCGCGTACGTGCGCTGGAACTGCTCGTCCATCTGCAGCCCGCCGTAATAGGGAGCGTTCGGATCGTGCCAGGCGCCCTCGAAGCGGTGGATGCAGAGCCATGCCCCCTTGTGCGGTGGGTTGTACGCGCGACGTCTCATCTTCAGCGCGAGCTTGCGCCATGCTTCGATTTGCTGCGTCGGATCGGCCGGCGGATCCTCGAGCTCACGTGTCAGCGGACGGCCCATCACGCGCTGCCAGTGCCAGGTCTCGCGCCGCTGGCGTTCGATCACGCGATGCACGAGCGCGAGGTCGAGCTGCGGCGCCGGTGCCTCCTCGGTCGTCGTGTTCGTCGGCTCCGGATCCGGCCCGGGGTCCGCCTGCAGCGTCGCTGCGCCCGCCAGCGCCCCGAGGGCGCACGCGCACGCCAGTAGGAGTGTGTGCTTGTGCCGCATTCGAGATCCCCCCCGGATCCGCGCCGCCCTCTCGACCGTGCCGCAGTCGAGAGCAGCGCTGGTTGTTCAGGTGGTAGGACGGTCACCGCCGCGTCGAGTTAGCAAACATTCGTGTCGATTGTCTCAAGCTCCCGCGGTAGTAGGCATGCCGCGATCAGGCGCGTTCTCGCGCTCCCCGCCAAAGACCAGCTGCGGCTGGACGGCGGTCTCACCCCGCGCGGGGGAGCTGGCGCACGGACGCGACGCGCGAGCGCCTGAGCTTTGGGTTCCCGCCGCTGACGGCGCGCTTGACGAACCGCCCCAGCTTCCAGCAGGTGGCCAGAGGTGCTCGCGGCACTCGCCGAGCCGGTCATCCACCACCGCGCACGCGACTATCGCCAGATCTACGAGCGCTGCCTCGCACGGCTGCGCGACGTGTATCGCACGCAGAACGACGTCCTGATGTTCACGACCTCGGGTACTGGAGCGTTCGAATCGGCGGTGGCGAACCTGACCAGCCCGGGTGACCGCCAGCTCGTGCTCTCCGCCGGGAACTTCGGCGAGCGCTGGGCCGGAATGGTGCAGGCCTTCGGCGCCGAGCTCATCCACCTGCGGCTCGACTGGGGCGAAACGCCCGAGCCGGACGACCTGCGGAGCGCGCTCGCCGGCGGCGACGTGCGTGTCGTCTACCTGACGCATTCGGAGACGTCGACGGGCGTTGTCTGTGACGTGCAGGCGCTGGCTTCGGTCGCGAGGGAGGCCGGCGCGTTTGTGGTCGTCGACGGAGTCTCGAGCCTCGGCGCCGTGCCGCTCGAGACCGATGCGTGGGAGATCGACGTCGTCGTCTCGGGCTCCCAGAAGGCGCTGATGTGCCCGCCGGGCGTGGCCTTCGTCTCCGTCTCCGCGGCGGCACTCGAGGCCGCGTCGCGCGCCGGCGCGCCGCGCTACGTCCTCGACTGGGAGCGCACGCGCAGGGCGCAGGCGAAGCTCGACGCACCGTTCACGCCCGCCGTCTCGATTGTGCGCGCGCTCGACGTCGCGCTCGGCCTCCTCCTCGACGAGGGGCTCGAGGCCGCCTTCGACCGGCACGCGCGGCTGGGCCGGGCTTGCCGCGAAGGGGCGAAGGCGATGGGCCTGGAGCTCTTCTCGCCCGATGAGGAGCGATCCGCCGTCGTGACTGCGATTCGCTCGCCGGAAGGCGTGGATGCAACCGAGGTCGTCTCGGAGCTGCGCGACCGCTTCGGGATCACGATCGCGAACGGCCAGGGCGAGTTGAAGGGCAAGATCTTCCGCATCGGCCATATCGGCTGGTTCGACGTCTTCGACATCACCACCGCGCTGGCGGCCGTCGAGCTGGTGCTCGCGGACGCGGGAGCGGAGATCGAGCGTGGTGTAGCGGTGACGCGCGCACTCGAGGCCTGGGCAGAGCACACGCCCGTTTGAGCGCCGTCCTCGTCCGCGAAGAGATCGCCGAGGCCGGGATCCGTCTCCTGCGCGAGCGCGGCTTCGAGGTCGACGTCGACGGCGACTCCGATCTCGCCGAGACGATCGGCGGCTACGAGGCGATCGTGATCCGCTCGGCCACGAAGCTGACGTCCGAGCTGATCGAGCGCGCCGACCGGCTGAAGGTGATCGGCCGGGCCGGCGTCGGGATCGACAACGTCGACGTCGACGCGGCGACCAGGCGCGGCATCGTCGTGGCGAACGCGCCGGAGTCGACGGTGATCTCGGCAGCCGAGCATGCCGTGGGCCTCCTGATGGCGATGACGCGGAACATCCCGCAGGCGCACGCGGCGCTGAAGGAGGGCCGCTGGGAGCGGAAGACCTACGGTGGCATCGAGCTCGCCGACAAGACGCTGGGAGTGCTGGGCTTCGGCCGCATCGGCCAGCAGGTCGCACGGCGCGCCAGCGGTCTCGGCATGCGTGTCGTCGCCTACGACCCGTTTGTCGCTCCGGACCGTTTCCGCGAGCTCGGGGTGGAGCGCGCTGAGACCGAGGACGACCTCTACGCAGCCGCGGAGTTCGTGACGCTGCACCTGCCGCTGACCGACGAGACGCGTCACGCGATCGGAGCCGACGCTCTCGCGAAGATGCGCGACGGCGTGCGGATCGTCAACGCCGCACGAGGCGAGCTCGTCGACGAGTCCGCGCTCCTCGAAGCGTTGCGCTCCGGCAAGGTTGCCGGCGCCGCGCTCGACGTCTTCTCCGCGGAGCCGTATTCGGGCCCGTTGTTGGAACTGGACAATGTCGTCGTCACGCCCCATCTCGCCGCCTCGACGGAGGAGGCGCAGGACCGCGCCGGCGTGATCATCGCCGAGCAGGTCGCCGCGGCACTCGAGGGCGGGCTCGTGACGAACGCGGTCAACATCCCGGTGATCGGCGCAGAGGATCTGGAGGTCCTCGGCGGGTACATCCCGCTGGCGGCGAAGCTCGGACGTCTGGCGATGGAGCTCGCCGAAGGGCGCGTCGACGAGCTGCGGCTGACGTACTTCGGTGCGCTCGCCCAGTACGACACGCGGTTGCTGACGGTTGCGGCGCTGAACGGTGCTTTCCAGGGTCGCTCCGACCAGCCGGTGAACTACGTGAACGCTCCGGTGATCGCCGCCGAGCGGGGCGTCGAGGTGCGCGAAGAGCGGCGTCGCTCGTCGCGCGACTTCACCAACCTCGTGCGCGTCGAGGCCGTCTCCGGCAGACGCGCACTGCGCGTCGCCGGCACCACGATCGGCAACGACAACCGCCTCTGGCTCGTGAGCGCGCTCGGCTTCGAGCTCGACATGGAGCTGGCGCCGCTGCTCGTCTTCTTCCGCTACGACGACGTTCCGGGCGTGATCGGGCGCGTCGGCACGCTGTTCGGCAATGCCGGCGTGAACATCGCCAACATGACCGTCTCGCGCACGAGGCGCGGGGGACAGGCGCTGATGGCGCTGTCGATCGACACGCCCGCGCCCCGGGAGCTCGTCAGCGAGCTGCACGGCGCGTTCGAGGACGCGCGTTTCATCGCACTCGAGTGATCTGGCCCGAGCCGGTCGAGCGCATCGCGTCGTTTCTCCGCGACTCGCAGGCGCAGGGGCGGATCGAAGAGCTGCCTCCCGGCGTCGACACGCCTCCCGGCCCTGCGGCGCGCGCGGCGGGGTTCGAATGCGACGGCAGGATGTTGGTCGCGCTCGTCCCCGCCGACCGGGCAATCGAGCAGTCCCGCCTCGCACGGTCGTGCGGCTGCTCGAATCTGCGGCCTGCAGCGTCCCCGCCGTTCCCGTTTCAGGGCGCGCGTGTGATCGCCGAACGCTCGCTCTTGGCGCTGGCGACCGTGTGGCTGGAAGCCGGTTCCCCGCGACACGTCGTCGGCCTCCCACCCGACCAGTTGCTGCGGCTCACTCGGGCGGAAACCGGCCTTTTCCTCGTTCAGGACCAGGCGGGGGATTCTGAGGACCGGGTGCCGGGGTAGAATTCGATTCCCGGCCCAGCCTTGCAAAGGAGAGTCTTCCATGCAGGAACTCGAGAAGATCTGGATGAACGGCGAGCTCGTCGACTGGGCCGACGCCAAGATCCACGTCGGCACGCACGGCCTGCACTATGGCTCCGGTGTCTTCGAGGGTATTCGCGCGTACGAGACGCCGAAAGGCAGCGCGGTGTTCCGTCTCACGGATCACCTCACGCGTCTCGACAACTCGGCACGACTGCTGAACATGGAGCTCGGCTACACGCTCGGGGAGCTGCGGACCGCATGCATGGAGCTGATCGGCGCGAACGGCGTGCGCGAGTGCTACCTGCGCCCGATCGCCTTCTACGGGTACGGCGAGCTCGGCGTCGCCGCAACCAGCAATCCTGTCGACGTCGTGATCATGAGCTGGCCGTGGGGAACGTATCTCGGCGCAGAGGGGATGGAGAAGGGAATCCGCGCGAAGATCTCGTCGTGGACGCGCGTCGGCCCGAACGTGATCCCGCACGTCGCCAAGGCGACCGGCATCTACCTCAACTCGATGCTCGCGGTCATGGAGGCGAATCGCGCCGGTTACGACGAGGCGATTCTGCTCACCGACGACGGGTTCATCGCCGACGGCTCCGGTGAGAACGTCTTCATCGTCCGGGGCGGCACGATCTACACACCTGACCTGTCTGCCTCGATCCTGCCGGGCATCACGCGCGACACGATCATCCAGATCGCCCAGGACCTCGGTTATCCGGTCGTCGAGAAGCAGCTGATCCGCACCGACCTCTATCTCGCCGACGAGGTGTTCATGACGGGCACGGCCGCCGAGGTGACACCGCTCCGCGAGGTCGACGACCAGCCGATCGGCCCGCCCGGTCCTGTCACGCTCGCGATCCAACAGGCGTACCTCGACACGGTGCGCGGATTGAGCGAGCGCTGGTCGCACTGGCTCGAGTACGCATCGACCGAGCCGGCCCGCGCGCAAGC
>VAXY01000102.1 GCA_005885085.1 Actinomycetota bacterium
GGACTGCTTCCGCACGGTGAACGTCTCGCGGGCGCCGGCCCCCTGACGCTTGAGGACGATCCCCTCGAACACCTGGATCCTGGCCCGCTGACCCTCGATCACCTTGAAATGCACGCGGACGGTGTCCCCAGCCTTGAACTGCGGGATGTCGTCGCGCACTTGCGCGCGCTCGATTGACTCGATCACCTTGCTCATAGGAAAGACGGCCCTTCGGACCGGCCGCGGAATGCTAGCGAAAGACACACCAATCGAGCACCGAGGGCCAACGGCCGGAGCCTAAGCCAGGCGAAGCCGGCTTAGAGCTCGTTTCAGATTGAAGGGACCCGCTGGTTGACGACGAAGCCGTCGGCATCGGTTGTCAAGCTGGAGGGTGGTGGCGATGGCTGCTGCGCCGTGGCTGGTGTCGGACGAGCTCTGGGAGTTGGTCGAGCCGTTGTTGCCGAAGCGGGAGCGACGGTTTCGTTATCCGGGTCGGCGACGGCTGCCCGACCGGGAAGCGCTGCAGGGGATCTTGTTTGTGTTGCATACGGGGATCGCTTGGCGGCATCTGCCGGCCGAGCTCGGCTTTGGCTCTGGGGTGACGTGTTGGCGACGCCTTGATGAGTGGCAGCGGCTGGGTGTGTGGGGGCAGTTGCACCGAGTGCTACTGGCGAGGTTGCGTGCCGGCGGTGAGATCGAGTGGTCGCGGGCGGTCGTCGACGCGAGTCATGTGCAGGCGAAAAAAGGGGCTCCGAAACGGGCCCGAGCCCGGTCGATCGCGGCCGCCGAGGCTCCAAGCATCACCTGATCGTCGACGGCAGCGGGCTGCCGCTCGGCTGGCGGTTGAGCGCCGCCAACTGCAACGAGTGCACGCTGCTGCTACCGCTGGTCGACGCGCTGCCGCCGGTCGGCGGCCGACCCGGCCCGCCGCGCCGCAAGCCGAAACGCCTGCTCGCTGACCGCGCCTACGACCAACCCGTCTACCGGCGCGAGCTGCGAGCCCGTGGGATCACACCGCTGATCGCACGCCGCAATGCCGAGCACGGCTCAGGGCTGGGTCGCCAGCGCTGGGTCGTCGAGCGGACCTTCGCCTGGCTCCACCAATTCAAGCGCCTACGTGTCCGCTACGAACGCCGCGCCGAAATGCACGAAGCGCTGCTCGCCCTCGGCTGCTGCCTCGTCTGCTACCGACGACTCCAACCCTCATTGTGAAACGAGCTCTAAGGCGGAGGCGAACCGATGCGGAGGCGGCGACGCGAAGCCTCGCCGCGCCGCACAGAAGAAAACAAACGCCGACCCCCAAGAAGCGCGCGGGCCGAGCCCGCGCGCGTTCCCCGCGAAGCGGCGTGCTTTGCGGCGCGAGCGGCTTCAAGGGATCAAGCCAGGCCCGGGAGTTCCTCCACAAACTGCTGCTCGCGCCGCATTGAGCGCCACCAGTTCAGCTCGGCGCCGAAGACGATGACGTTGGACATCACGTAGAGCCAGACGAGCAGGATTGCGGGTGCGCCGAAGGCACGGAGCCCGGGGTTGAGGTCGGCGTAGCGCTGATAGAGCGGCAGCACCTGGAACGTGCCCTCGAGGAAGGCGGTCGCGAGCAACGCGCCCGGCAGCACCTCGCGCACGCTCAGATCCTCGTTGGTCAGGACGTAGTAACAGGAGACGAGGAAGATGAAGACGCCGAAGAGCGAGACCGCTATCGAGACGATGTACGCCGTCGTCGAGTTGCCAACGAATCCGGGCGCGTACTCCTTCAGCGCCGACACGCCGAGCGAGCCGGCCAGCAGCGCGACGAACAGCGTCACAAGCGAGCCGACCATCACCACGGACGCGAGCCCCTTCCCGTGCAGGAAGGACCGGTTCGGGCGGTCGTAGACGATGTTGAACGCGGACTCGAGCACGCTGAAGAGCGAGAGCGAGGTCCACAGCAGCGCGGCGCCGCCGACGAGCCCGAGCGCGGCGGCGTTGTCCTGGACGGTGTGAACCAGGTCGATGATGCGATCGATCGGCGTGCCCGGCAGCGTGTGCTTGATCTCCTTGACGAGGAACGACGACTCGTCCGCGCGGCCGGTCAAGCCGAGCAGCGACAGCGAAAGGAACGTGAGCGGCACGAAGGAGAGCAGGGCGAAATAGGCGATCATCGCGGCGAGGTGCGTGCCGCGGTCGGCGAAGAACTTTCGCCACAGGTCCCGTCTGCGCACCCGCATCCGGGCGGACCCTAGACTGATGGCCGATGGATGCCCAACAAGCACTCGCCGACCTGACCGAGATCTCCTCCCAGATCCAGGCCGCGGTCGTCTTCGACGACAAAGGCAAGGTCGCCGGCTCGACCGGCGGGAACGGAGAGGCGCTGGCCCGAGCGGCCTCCGAGCTGCTCGCCACGGCCGAGGAGCTCAAGACCGGCGACTCTCCGCTCAGCCAGCTCGAGGTCGCAACCGGCGAGGGCAGCGTCTTCGTCGTACGCGAGGGCAAGACGTGCATCGCCGCGACGACGGGCGCCGATCCGACGGTCGGGCTGGTCTTCTACCCGAAGAAGCCGGCGCCGCCTCGCCGCAAGACCGCGGCGGCACCGAAGGCCAAAGCGGCCCCGAGAAAGAAGCCTGCTCCCCGAAAGAAGAAGCCCGATGCGTCGTAGCGCCGCCGCAATCCTCGGCGTCCTCGGGGGCATGGTCGCCGGCGCCGCGCTCATCCGCCGGCAGACGGCGCACCGGGAGCGTGCAGATCTCTACTTCGAGGACGGCTCGATGCTCTCCCTGAGCAACGGCTCACCCGGCGCGGAGCGCCTGCTTCCGCTCGCGCGCCAGATCATCAGCCAAGCGCGCGGTACTTGACCCACGACGAGCTCAAGCTCGCTCTCCGCGAGGCTGCATATCTCGAGGGCGACTTCGTGCTGCGCTCCGGCAAGCGCTCGCCCTATTACCTGGACAAGTACCGCTTCGAAACGCGGCCCGACCTGCTCGCAGCTCTGGGGGAGCGCATCGCGCAGGCGGCGGCGGAGTTCGAGCCGGATGCCACGCGGCTCGCCGCGCCGGAGCTCGGTGCCGTCGCGCTCGCGGCGGCAGGCTCGCTCGCGTCCGGGCTGCCCTTCCTGATCGTGCGCAACGCCGCGAAGGAGTACGGGACCTCCAACCGGGTCGAGGGCGTCTACGACGAGGGCGAGTGCGTGTGCCTCGTCGAGGATGTCGTCACCTCGGGAGGGGCGTTGCTCGAGGCGGTCGAGGCGCTGCGCGAGGTGGGTTTGGCGGTCAGAACAGCGGTCTGCGTGGTGGACCGGGAGGAGGGCGGCGCCGACGCCTTGGCGCGCCAAGCCGTACGCCTGAGGCCGATTTTCCGTGCGAGCGACCTTCTGGGAACGGTCAAAATCCCCGCAAAACCGCATGGTTGAGCGGGTCAGGCGTGGCTGTTAGGGTCTTTGCCCGTGGTCTGAATCGTCGACAGGAGGAGCGGGACTTGACGAAACAAGAGTTCGTTAACGAGGTCGCCAACAAGTCGGGCCTCTCGAGTAGAGATGCGGCGAGGGCCGTTGACGCCTTCCTCGACTCGATCACCGAGACACTGCGCGGTCGCGGCGAGGTGGCTTTCACAGGGTTCGGGAAGTTCACCACCCAGCATCGCGCCGAGCGGCAGGGCGTGAATCCGCGGAATCCGTCGCAGAAGGTGACGATCCCGGCAGCCACGGTGCCGAAGTTCACGGCAGGCAGCCAGCTCAAGGCGGCCGTCAAGGGCGGCTAGACACCGCCGTCGTTGTTTCCGAGCGAGGGCCGCGAATCGCGGCCCTCGCTGTCTCCGCGGCGCCGCTTGCGGTGCCGCCCTTAGAGGTGGACGGGCTTGGCCCGGCCACCGTTTGATCCAGAAACCGTGACGCCCTGTGCGCTGAACGACCGGGGGCCGTCTTTGAGCATCAGTACAGTCAGACGCGTGGCCGCCGTTGCGACGACCCACTTTGCCGACCGCCTCGCCGAGGCCGTCGAGCACAAGCGTTCGCAGCTCGTCGTCGGCCTCGATCCCCGGCCGGACCTGCTTCCGGTCGAGCTGAAAGGCGAAGCCCATCTCGGCCGCGCCGAGGCGGCGGACGCCTGCGGGCGCTTCTGCCGTGGACTCGTGGACGCCGTGGCGCCGTACGTGGTGGGTGTGAAGCCCCAGGTCGCGTTCTTCGAGGCGCTCGGCTCCGACGGTGCGCGTGCGCTCGAGGATGTCTCCACCTACGCGCGGGCCGCCGGCCTACAGGTGATCGCCGACGCCAAGCGCGGCGACATCGGCTCGACCGCACGCGCATACGCGACCGCCTTTCTCGAGCGGACGAACGGGCGGGAGCCGCTGGCCGACGCCGTAACGGTGAACCCCTACCTCGGCCGCGACTCGATCGATCCGTTCCTCGCGGCGTGCCGCCGCGAGGGCGCCGGTGTCTTCTGCGTGATCAAGACGTCGAACGCCGGCGGCGCGGAGGTGCAGGACCTCGTCCTCTCCGACGGACGCACTGTCTGGCACCAGGTTGCCGAGCTCGTCGCGGAATGGGGTGCGGATCTCGTCGGGGAGCACGGCCTCTCGTCCGTCGGCGCCGTGATCGGGGCGACCCATCCGCGTGCGGTCGGCGAGGCGCGGCGCCTGTTGCCGCGCGCGATCCTCTTGCTGCCCGGCGTCGGCGCCCAGGGCGCCACGCCGGCCGACGTCGCACGCGCGTTCACGAGCGGGCCGGCGAGCGCGCTCGTCAACGTCGCGCGCAATGTCATCTACGCGTTCCGCGTCTCGGGGATGGACTGGCGCACCGCGGCGGCGGCGGCGGCGTCGAAGTACGCACGCGAGGTGTGGTCAGTCTCCGGGTGGTAATCACTCCGGCGTGGATCCGGTCCGCCGCCGCGAGCTGACGCGCTTCGGTGCGCCGGTCGCATTCCTCGCGGCGGTCACGGTCGCCGTGCTGCTCGTCAAGGCGGGGCTGAACCACGGTTCCGGCACACACACCGACACCGTCGGGCTGCCAACGACCACTGCCGCGGCGACAACGCAGGCGACGACGACGAACAAGCTCGTCCTCACCGGCACGCAAACGTCCACCGCGACGACCGCGCCCGGCGCCCAGTACTACGTGATCCAGAGCGGCGACACGCTGGGAGCGATCGCGGCGAAGTACAACACGACCGTCGACCAGCTGCTGACGCTGAACCCCAGCGTCGACCCGAACGCCCTCCAGCCCGGGGTTCGCATTCGGGTCGGCTAGCCTTGCCGCTCGTGAAGCTTCGCCTGGCCGGCGTCGCAGCAGCGGCGCTCCTCTGTGCAGGTCCCGCCTACGCCGGCGCTCCGCCGGTTTCCGCACGCGCGTTTTTTGTCGTGAATCCGGCGACGGGGGAGGTGCTCGCGCAGCACCGTGCCTGGGCACGCGTTCCGATCGCGTCGATCACCAAGTTGATGACCGTGCTCGTCGCGCTCGACCACACGCGGTGGGACGACGTCGTGCGGGTGCACGCGGATGCGGCCGACGTCGGCGAGTCGACGATCAACCTGCGCGCGGGCGAGCGCATCACCGTCGGCGACCTCGTCAAGGCGGCGCTGATCCAGAGCGCAAACGATGCGGCCGACGCGCTCGCCGATTACACCGCGCACGGTGACATGGCTGCGTTCGTCAAGCTGATGAACGCCAAGGCCGTGCAACTCAACCTCGATCGCACACACTTCACCCGGCCCGACGGGCTCGACGCCCGTGATCACTACTCGACGGCGCTCGACGTGACGCGGCTCGCCGAGGCAGCGATGCGCGACCACCGGATCCGCGCCGTCGTCCGGCTGCGGACGGATTCGATCGCGGGCGGCCGTAGGCTTCACACCTGGAACGACCTGCTGGGCGTCTTCCACGGCCTGTACGGCGTGAAGACGGGACACACTGCCGCGGCGGGCTGGTGCGAGGTCGCCGCCGTACGAAGGGACGGCGTCACGCTCTACACCACAGTGCTCGGCAGCCCGACCCGCTCGCAGCGGAATACGGACCTCGCATCGCTGCTGCGCTGGGCTGTTTCACGCTACCGGCCCGTTTGGGTTGTCCGGCCGCGGCGCGTCTACCTGCGGGCCGCGGTGGGCTACGGGAAGCAGAGCGTGCCGATCGTCGCCACAGCGGGCGCTGTTCGGTCCGTGCGCGTCGACCGGCCGCTCGTCGAGCGTGTGATCGCGCCCGCCGCCCTGGCATTGCCGGTCTCACGCGGTGAGCAGGTAGGAGAGGTGCGCGTCTATTCGGGGAGGCGACTCGTCGTCCGTCGCCTGCTCGTCACGAGCAGGGCCGTCTCGCGTCCAGGCTTCGGCGGGCGGCTCGGCTTTTACGCCGGGCGCACGTTCCATCACATCGGGAGCTGGTTCACGTGATCGTCACGGTGACGCTCAATGCGGCGATCGACCGGACGCTGACCGTGCCGAACTTCCAGCTCGGTCAACGCCACCGCGCCAGCCAGGGGCTGACGCTCGCGGGCGGCAAGGGGATCAACGTCGCTCGCGCTCTCAAGCTCCTCGACGTGCCCGTTGTCGCGACGGGCCTCGCCGGCGGTCGCACGGGTACGCGCATCGTGGAGGAGCTGACGTCGGAGGCGATCCTCAACGACTTCGTCCGCATCGCGGACGAGTCGCGCACATCGACGGCGGTCGTCGACCCGACCACAGCGACGTACACGGAGATCAACGAATGGGGTCCGCGGGTCGAGCCCGAGGAGCTCACGATGCTGCTGGAGAAGATCAGCTACCTCGCGCGCGGTGCGGACATGGTCGTCTTCTCGGGGACGCTGCCGCGAGGGGTCGACGACTCGTTCTACGCCGAAGCGATCCGCGACCTCAACCGCCGTCAGGTGCCAGCGGTGCTCGACTCCGAGGGCGTCCCGCTGCGCCTCGGAGTGGAGGCCGAGCCGTTTCTCGTCACGCCGAACCAGCGCGAGGCCGAGGGCCTCGTCGGGCAGGAGTTCCGCGACGACGAGGACTACCTGATGGCGGTCGACCGCATTGCCGACATGGGTGCCCGCAACGTCCTCGTCACGTCGGAGCTGCGGAGCTTCGGGCTCTTCCGCGAGGAACGGAAGCGCCTGCGCTTCCGGGCCGTCGCGCCGCAGGTGGAGCCCGTATCGGCGGTCGGGTCCGGGGACGTCCTGCTCGCGGCGTTCCTCGCCGCACGCCTCGCAGAGCGTCCCGTCGACCAGTCGCTCGGCGCCGCAGTCGCCGCCGGCGCGGCCTCGACGCTCGAGGTCGGGGCCGGCCGGTTCGAGCCACGCGAAGCGACACGGCTGCAGAACGCCGTCGACGTGCGCGAACTCGAGCCCGTGACCACCTGAGCCGTCGGAACCCGCTGGTACCATCGACCGATGGAGGGTCTGAAGCTCGACCAGGCGCAGCTCGAACGGCTCGTCGAGCTCGATCGCAAGTTCTCGCGTGAAGGGCTGACGTTCGACGACGTGCTGCTCGTCCCAGCAGAGTCGCGCGTCCTGCCGAACGACGTCTCGACCGCGACGCAGCTTACGCGCGGGATTCGCATCGAGATCCCGATCGTCTCCGCGGCGATGGACACCGTCACCGAGGCGCGGCTTGCGATCGCCCTGGCGCGCGAGGGCGGCCTCGGGATCGTCCACCGCAACCTGTCCATCGACGCGCAGGTGGCGGAGGTCGACAAGGTGAAGCGCTCGGAATCCGGGATGATCGTGGAGCCCGTCACGCTGCCGCGGCAGGCGCTGGTCTCTGACGCGCTCGAGCTGATGGCGACGTACCACATCTCGGGCGTGCCGATCACGGACGACGAGGGGATCCTCGTCGGGATCCTGACGAACCGTGACCTGCGCTTTGCGCCCGACGCGACGCAGCCGGTCTCGGCGTTGATGACGTCGCACGACCTCGTCACGGCGCCGGTCGGCACCACGCTCGCTCAGGCGGAGACGATCCTGCACCGTCACAAGATCGAGAAGCTGCCCGTCGTCGACGCCGACGGGCGCTTGCGCGGACTGATCACGGTCAAGGACATCCAGAAGCGCATCGAGTTCCCACAGGCGACGAAGGACCGCCAGGGGCGGCTCTGCGTGGGCGCGGCGGTCGGCGTCGGGCCCGACGCGTGGGAGCGCGCGGGCGCGCTCGTCGACGCGGGTGTCGACGTGCTCGTCGTGGACACGGCCCATGGCCATTCGGCGTCGGTGCCCGAGATGGTGCGGCGCGTGAAGTCGGAGTGGGACGTCGAGGTGATCGCGGGCAACGTCGCGACGGCCGAGGCGACCGAGTCGTTGATCGAAGCGGGCGCGGATGCCGTGAAGATCGGAGTTGGTCCGGGGGCGTCCTGCACAACGCGGATCGTCGCCGGTGTCGGCGTCCCGCAGGTCACGGCGATCTACGACTGCGCACGCGTCGCCGACGTGCCGCTGATTGCCGACGGGGGCCTGACGTCCTCGGGCGACGCCGCCAAGGCGATCGCCGCCGGCGCGAGCTCGGTCATGACGGGCTCCATCCTCGCCGGGACGGACGAGGCACCGGGCGAGGTCATCTTCCATCAGGGCGAACGCTTCAAGGAGTACCGCGGCATGGGATCGCTCGGCGCCATGCGAGCGCGAGGCTCGTCCCGCGACCGCTACTTCCAGGGCGACGTCGAGGACGTGGCGAAGCTCGTACCGGAGGGGATCGAGGGTCGTGTGCCGTACAAGGGCCCGCTCGCGGCGATCCTGCACCAGCTCGTCGGCGGCCTGCGCCAGGCGATGGGCTACTGCGGCGCGGCGACGATCGAGGAGATGAAGCGCGCGCAGTTCGTGCGCATCACCGCCGCCGGCCTACGTGAGAGCCATCCGCACGACGTGACGATCACGAAAGAGGCGCCGAACTATCGGCGCTGAGATCCTGCCGCTGCCGGAGCGGGCGCCCGAGGAGCGCCCGGTCCTGGTGCTGGATCTCGGTGGGCAGTACGCGCAGCTGATCGCCCGCCGCGTGCGCGAATGTCGCGTCTATTCGGAGCTGGTCGGGCACGCCGTGACCGCCGAGCAGGTGCGTGCGCGCAACCCCCATGCGCTGATCCTGAGCGGCGGCCCGGCGTCCGTGTACGCCGAGGGAGCGCCGCACGTCGATCCGGCGCTCTTCGACCTGGGCATTCCGACGCTGGGCATCTGTTACGGCGCGCAACTGATGGCGCTCGACCTCGGCGGCAAGGTGGAGCGCACCGGCGTATCGGAGTTCGGCAAGACGGGGCTCGCGGCCGTGGAGTCCCGGCTCTTCGCCGGTCTCCCGGACGAGCAGACGGTGTGGATGTCCCATCGAGACACGGTGACGGCGCCGCCTTCCGGCGCGAGCGTGGTGGCGGTGTCGCCCTCCACGCCCGTTGCGGCCTTCGAGCAGCGGGAACGCGGGCTGTACGGAGTTCAGTTCCATCCCGAGGTCGCGCACACCCCCTACGGGACGGAACTGCTGAAGAACTTCCTCTACGCCGTTGCGGGCGCGCCGCCCGCGTGGACGGCGGCGGCCGTGATCGAGGAACAGGTCGAGCGCATCCGCGCCGAGGTCGGGCGCGAGCGTGTGCTGTGCGCGCTGAGCGGCGGCGTCGATTCGGCCGTCGCCGCGCTGCTCGTGCACAAGGCGGTCGCCGATCAGCTGACGTGTGTCTTCGTCGACCACGGCTTGCTGCGTGCGAACGAGGCGGAGCAGGTCGTGGAGACGTTCGGCGGCCACTTCCACGTGCCGCTCGTGCACGTGCAGGCGCAGGAGCGTTTCCTCTCGCGTCTGGCCGGCGTCGAGGATCCGGAGGAGAAGCGGAAAATCGTCGGCGAAGAGTTCATTCGCGTCTTCGAAGAAGAGGCGGCCAAGATCGGGGCCGTGCGCTTCCTCGTCCAGGGCACGTTGTACTCGGACGTGATCGAGTCGGGCGGCGACGACGAGGTTGCGGCGAAGATCAAGTCGCACCACAACGTCGGCGGCCTGCCGGCGGATATGCGCATGCAACTGGTGGAGCCGCTGCGGCTGCTGTTCAAGGACGAGGTGCGGCGCGTCGGCGAGGAGCTCGGGATGCCCGAGCGCATGGTGTGGCGGCAGCCGTTCCCGGGCCCGGGGCTGGCGATTCGCATCATCGGCGACGTGACGGTGGAGCGGCTCGAGATCTTGCGCACCGCGGATGCGATCCTCCAGGACGAGATCCGCCGCGCGGGGCTGTACCGCGACCTGTGGCAGTCGTTCGCTGTGCTGCCGGCGATCCGCTCGGTCGGCGTGCAGGGAGACGAG
>VAXY01000103.1:0-4537 GCA_005885085.1 Actinomycetota bacterium
GCGCGTGGAATCTGGCCGTACGCGACGTCCCGCACGAGCAAATGCTTGAACGCGAACTCGACCTCCCCTTCGACGGAACTGCGGCGCGCGCGCTGAACGAACTCCTTCTGCTGCAGTGGATGCAACTGCTGCTCCGTCGCGCCGAGCGCCCCGAGCCAGAACACCTTGCCGACGACGGCAGCGTCCTGCAGCAGCGCCTTCTCGTTCGGCTGAAGGGAATCGAGGCGCGCCGCGATGATGCCCTGCACCGACTCCGGCAGCTCCTCCGTGCTCCCCCGCTCGGCGAGCATGCGGACGTACTGCTCCGCGTAGAGCGGGTTGCCCTCAGGGCGGAGATCAAAGCCGCCGTCTCTTCGTCCGACAGAGGCGCGAGCGCAACCGTCGCCGCGTTCACCTTGCCTCCGCCCCACGCCGGGCGCCGCTCGAGCAGCTCCAGCCGCGCGGTGCAGAGGATCAGCATCGGCACGCCGCGCACCCAGTCGGCGAGGTGCTCGATGAAGTCGAGCACGCCGTCGTCGGCCCAGTGGATGTCCTCGAACATCAGCACAAGCGGATGCTGCTCCGCGAGCGCCTCGAAGAAGCGGCGCCAGGCAGCGAACGCCTCCTCCTGCGAGCTCGACGTGTCGCTTGCCTGCCCGACGAGGGGGCGCAGGTGCGACAGCACCCACGCCGCGTCCTCGTCGATCAGCTGCTCGACGGCGCGGGCGAGCTTCGCCTCCACCTCGTCGTCGCTGTCGGTCTCGAGGATCCCGGCCTGCGCCTTCACCATCTCGGCGAGCGCCCAGTAGCTGACGCCGGCGCCGTACGGCAACGACCGGCCCTGTCGCCAGTACGTCAGCACGCCGCTGCCCTCGATCGACTGGAACAGCTCGCCGACGAGCCGGCTCTTGCCGATGCCGGGGACGCCGATGAGCGTGACGAGCTCCGGCGCACGTTGTTGTCGCGCGCGCGCGAGCGCCACGATCAGCTGCTCCAGCTCACGCTCGCGGCCGACGAGCGGTGTGCGCGTCTCGGGTGCGAGGTCGACGCCGAAGCGCGCCCGCGCCTGGACGACCTCGCTCTTCCTTCCCCTTCGCCTCGACCGGCGCGTGCTCGCGGTGGTCGATCGTCTCCGCGGTCGCGCGATACGTCGTCTCACCGACGAGAATGCCGTTCACAGGTGCGGCGGACTGCAGCCGCGCCGCGGTGTTGACGACGTCACCCGCGGCCATCCCCTCCCCGGCCTCGGGACGCGCGGCGAGATTCACCAGCGCCTCGCCGGTGTTGACCGCGATCCGCACCTGCAGCTTTCCCTCCTCTGCGATCCAGTCGCGGATCGCGAGCGCGGCGCGAACAGCACGCTCCGGGTCGTCCTCGCGCGTCACCGGCGCCCCGAACAGCGCCATCACCGCGTCGCCGATGAACTTCTCCACCGTGCCGCCCCAGCGCTCCAGCTCGTAGCGCAGGCGTTCGTGGTACGGCCTCAGCACCGCCTGGACGTCCTCCGGGTCGAGCTGCTCGGCGCGCGAGGTGAAGCCGACGAGGTCGGCAAACAGCACGCTCACGACCTTGCGCTCGGTGCCCCCGCCAGCGCGCGTCTCCCCGAGCGGCGTCGCACACTGGGAGCAGAACTTCGCGCCGGCCTCGTTCTCGTGGCCGCAATTCGGGCAGACGATCACGCGGGAAGCGTACGCCGGACAAGAAGGAACAAGAAAAGCTGGCGCCTCGGCCCTTCCGGCGTAACACTATGAATCGTCGTCTGAGGGGCCGCCTGTGTTCGAGATCGGGAGCAGTCTTCGTGCCGCTCGTGAGCGGCAGCAGATCAAGCTGTCCGATGTCGAACAGGCGACGCGGATCCGGACGAAGTACCTCCAGGCGCTCGAGGACGAACGCTTCGAGCTCCTTCCAGGCACCGCCTACGTCAAGGGCTTCCTGCGCACGTACGCAGACTTCCTCGGGCTCGACGGGCTCCGCTTCGTGGACGAGTTCAACGAGCGCTTCGCCCCCGAAGAGGTGCCCGAGGCGGCGGCGCCGGTTCGGGTTCGGCGCCCTCGCCGCCTGCTCGATGCGCGGCTCGTCGCGATTCCTCTCGCCATCGGGATCGGGCTGTTCACGTGGCGGCTGACGAGCGGCGGCGGCCACGAGCACGCACGCCGCGTAACGCCGCCCCCGCGCCCGGCGACCTCGACGACGGGCGCGGTTCGGGCCTCCACGAAAACCGCCCGACCGCAGCTCGCTCGCATCGTGCTGATCGCCGCGCGCGGGGAATGCTGGCTGTCGGTGCGGCTCGGCTCGGAGACCGGGCGGCCCATCTACGAGCGGATGCTCGAGCCGGGCCAGACCGCCCGCTTCGTCGGCACGCGCTTCTGGATGCGGGTCGGCGCTCCCTGGAACGTCGACGCGACGCTCAACGGAACACGCGCACAGCTGCCTGCCTCGACCGGCAACGTCGTCGTCACCGCCCGCGGGCTCCAGCGCCTCAGCGGTTGAAGCTGGCACTCGCAGGCGACACGATGCTCGGCCGCAGCGTTGCCGAGCGGCTCGACCGCGACCCGAAGCACGAGCTCTTCGCGCCGGAGCTCGGAGACGTGGTGCGCGAGGCCGATCTGTTCCTGCTCAACCTGGAGTGCTGCATCTCCGCGCGCGGCGACGCAGGCCCGCCCGTCCCGCAGCGACTTCAGCCGGTGACGCCGACGGCCGGCCTCGACGAGCGCGTCGCGGGGCTCATGATCGGTCTGGTGATCGCCGCCTGCGTCGGCTTGATCGTCGCGTTTCAGGGCATCGTCGCGACCGTCTCGGCAGAGCCCCTGCGGGTCGCGACACTGCTCGCGCTCACGCTCGCCCTGCAGATGTTCTCGGTTCAGGTGTACGGCCGGGGGAGCGTCAGCGTCTCCGCGATCGGAATCGTCGCGACCGCGATCCTCTTCGACACGGGCACCACGATGGCGATCGCGGTGCTCGTGGCGGCCGCGCAGTGGCTGCGCCGGCGGAACGAGCTCTACAAGGGTGTGTTCGACGCCGCGAACTTCGCCGTCTCTGCTGCAGCGGCCTCGCTCGTGTTCCAGGCTCTGGACGAATGGCGGCTACTCGGGGCCGTGCTTGCGGGGATCGCATACGCCGCCGTCAACAACGGGCTCCTCTGCTTTGCGATGAGCCTGGCCGAGCGCACACCGTGGTCGAAGATCTGGTTCGAACGCTTCCACTGGGCGCGTTTCCACTTCGCGCTGTTCGGGCCACTCGCGCTCGCGGCGACGATCGCGTACGAGCAGATCGGAACGGCGGGCCTCGTCGCGTTCACGCTGCCGCCCGCATTGATGATCCTCTCCGTCCGCCAGTACCTCGAGCGCACGACCGCGGCGGTCGAGGAGATCCGTGAAGCGAACCTGAATCTTCGCCGCGCGCACAAGGACACGATCGCCGCGCTGTCCCGCAGCATGGAGGCGAAGGATCTCTACACCGGTGGTCACACCGAGCGGGTCGCCGCCGTCGCCGAAGGGCTAGCGCGCCGGCTCGGGTTCCGCGACGACGAGCTCGAAGCGATCGAGATCGGTGCGCTTCTGCACGACATCGGCAAGATCGGCGTTCCCGGGCAGGTGCTCCGCAAGGAGGGACCGCTCACGGACGATGAATGGGAGCTCGTGAAGACGCACCCGCTGATCTCGGACTACATCCTTTCGGAGCTCGACCTGCATCCCTTCGTGCGCCAGTGCGCACGGTCGAGCCACGAACGGATCGACGGCTCCGGCTACCCGGACCGGCTCGGCGGGGAAGACATTCCGCTGCCCGCGCGCATCGTCTTCGTCGCGGACGCGCTCGATGCTCTGACCAGCACGCGGCCGTATCGTCCTGCGCGCTCGATGCTCGCCGCATTGGCCGAGATCCGCGCCCACGCGGGCACGCAGTTCTGTCCACGCGTCGTCGGGGCGCTGGAAGAATTGTGGCGGAAAGAACCGGGAATCTTCGGCGCGACGGTTACGCAGTTGCAGTCGCCAAGCGCGGCGACGGACGCAGCGTGAGCTGAACGAGCACCGCGCCGACAAGGAGCACCACTCCAGCGACGGTGATCGCCTCTGCCGGCGAGGCGACGGCATCGACGACAGGCGCCAGCGCGACGGCGCCGAGCATCGTCGTCCGCCAGAGCGTTGAACCGACTCCGAAGACCCTGCCCTGGTGAGTGGAGTCAGCTTGCTGGTGGATCGCCGTCATCATCACGACCTCGGTGAAGCCGTTCGCGACACCGAAGGCGACGAGGAACCCGAGCGCGATCAGGGCACTGCCCGACCACGCGAACGCGAAGAAGAGCGCACCCATCCCCGCAAGCCCGGCTGCAAGCCACCGTGGTTCGATCCGCTCGGCGATCGCGCCGGTCAACGCTTCGCCCGCCATCATGCCGCAGGCCAACGCCGCCAGCGCCCAGCCGTACCCGCTCGCACCGAGCCCCAGCGCTGACGTGAACTTCGGCAGCGTGGCGTTGACGAGGCCCGTCGCGAGCGTGGCCAGCGCGAAGCCACCCACGACGACCGTCAGCGCGCGACTGCCGAGGACATAGCGGAGCCCG
>VAXY01000103.1:4589-18960 GCA_005885085.1 Actinomycetota bacterium
CCCGTAACTCGCGAGATTCGCGGCGAGCCCCGCCGGTGCGCCGCCGAGCGCCAGCGTCAGCCCGCCGGCGACAGCGCCCAGCGCCATCGCGGCCTCCTGCCCTACCGCGTGAATCCCGTTCGCTGCCGGAAGCTCGGTCGGCTCGACGACCATGGGGATGAGCGCATTCCCCGCGACGGTCGAGATCATCGAGACCAACCCGCAGAGGCCGACGAGCGCGAAGACCGCCGGCCGTGATCCGGTCATGACGGCGGCAAGCGCACCTGCGATCGTCGCCGCCGAGGCGATCTCGCTCCACACGAGCACACGTTGCCGAGGCAGTCGATCGACGATCGACGCCGCCAGGCCGCCGCCGACGATCGGGGGCACGAGCCTGACCGCCATCAGCAGTGCGACCTGGGCCACGGAAGACGTCGACTGATAGACCCAGCCGACGAGCACCGCGACCATGAGCCAGTCGCCGAAGTACGAAATGCTCTTCCCGACGACGAGCCGGCGGAACGACGGAGACCGCAGCGGCCTGCGAAGCCGCTCCGGCATCAGCCGCCTCACGCCAGCCATCGCATCGCAACCAGTGGGGACGGTGCCGAGACACCGCCCCCCTGATCCCCAGAGCTCAACTCCAGCTGCTGCTCTTCTTCATGGCTCCTCCTCTCGGGCAACGGGACGGCCGCGACGGCGGCGGCCGTCCCGCCCGTTGTGGTCACGCGACCGGTCTGACAACCCCCCGGCGCGCTTGCCGCAATGCTGTGGGGGCTCCTCGCTTGGGGTGCATTCACGCCGCAATCGTGGCTCCCAGCGCTGAAGGGGCGCTGAAGAAGCGCTGAAATCGTGCTAAGAACCTGCGGTGACGACCGGTCGTCCTCGGTTCCAGCTCCTCGGTCCGCTCGCGGTGAGCCTCGACGGTGAGCCGATCGCGCTCGGCGGCCAGAAGCGCCGGGCGCTCCTGGCCGCTCTCTTGCTGGAGGCGAACCAGGTCATCTCCCGCGATCGCCTGATCGATGCGCTCTGGGGCGAGGAGCCCCCGGACACAGCCCGGAACACGGTCCAGGTCTACGTCTCGCAGCTGAGGAAGCTCCTGCCGGACGGCACCCTCGAGACGGCGCCGCCCGGTTACCGGCTCGTGGTCGATCCGGCGACTGTCGACCTGTTCGAGTTCGTCCGGCTCAGCCGGGAAGGGCGAGCGGCCCTCACGCTGGGTGACGCGGCGACGGCCGGCGAGACCTTGCGCGCGGCGCTCGCCCTCTGGCGCGGGACCGCGCTCGCCGACCTCGCCTGGGAGCCGTTCGCCCAGACGGAGGTCGTTCGGCTCGAGGAGCTGCGGCTCGCGGCGCTCGAGGACCGGATCGATGCCGATCTCGCCCGCGGCCGGCACGGCCAGGTCGTTGCCGAACTGGAGGCTCTCGTCGCCGAGCATCCGCTCCGCGAGCGGTTGCGCGGGCAGCTGATGCTCGCGCTCTATCGCGCCGGGCGCCAGGCCGATGCACTCGCCGTCTACCAGCGCGCACGGCGGACGCTGGTCGACGAGCTCGGGATCGAGCCGAGCGACGCGCTCCGCAAGCTCGAACGGAACATTCTCGAGCACGATCCCTCGCTGAACGCTCCGCAGGTGCGCCCGGCCTCTCCACGCCGAACGCCGGCACCGCCGACGCCCCTCCTCGGCCGCGAGCGCGAGCTCACGGCGCTCGCCGACCTCGTGCGTCGTGACGAGACGCGGTTGGTCACGCTCACCGGCATCGGCGGGATCGGCAAGACACGCCTCGCCCTCGAGCTCGTCCGCCGGCTCGCACCGGAGTTCGGAAACGGCGCGGCCGTCGCGACACTCGCGACCATTCGTGATCCGGCCCTCGTCCCTCGCGCGATTCTGGAGGCGCTCGAGATCCCGGAGGTGGGCCAGGATGCCGAGGAACTCCTCGCGACGTCACTTGCTGCGTCGGAGCTGCTGCTACTCGTGGACAACTTCGAGCAGGTCTTGCCGGCCGCACGCTCGGTCGCGAGCCTGCTGGACGCGGCGCCGCACCTGAAGATCGTCGTCACGAGCCGCGCACCGCTGCATGTGGCGGCCGAGCAGGAGTTCCCTGTGCCGCCGCTCGCAGACGACGAGGCGGCCGAGCTCTTCGTCAGCCGTGCCCAGGCGGCCAATCCGAACTTCGAGCTGAGCGAGCAGAACGCCGCCGCCGTCGCGGAGCTCTGTGCGCGACTCGACGGTCTGCCGCTTGCAATCGAGCTGGCCGCCGCGCGGACGAAGCTCCTGCCCCCCGCGACGCTGCTTTCCCGGCTCGGTAACCGCCTCGAGCTGCTCACGGGCGGACGCCGCGACGCCCCGCGGCATCAGCAGACGCTGCGCATGACACTCGACTGGAGCTACGACCTGCTCAGCTCGGAGGCGCAGCGCCTCTTCGCTCAGCTCGGTGTGTTCGCGGGCGGCTGCACGCTGGCGTCCGCCGAAGCGGTGTGCGAGGGCTTCGTCCTCGACGCTCTGGAGGCGCTCGTCGACGAGAGCCTCGTGCGACAGCGAGAGACGGCTGCTGGCGAGGCGCGGTTCTCGATGCTCGAGATCGTGCGCGAGTACGCCCTCGAGCGACTCGAGAGCTGGGGCGAAGGCGACGCGCTCCGACATCGGCATCTCCAGCACTACGTCGCGCTCGCCGAGCAAGCCGGGCCGGAGCTCTCCCGGGGCAACGAACAGATCGCATGGTTTGCACGGCTCGCGGACGAGCACGACAACTTTCGCGCGGCGCTTGCCTGCGCGTTCGACACTGCCGACGCCGATGCAGCGCTCCGGCTCGTCGTCGGGATTCGGCGCTTCTGGCAGATCCACGGCTACCTGGCGGAGGGGCGTGAGGCGCTGGAGTCCGCAATCGCAGCTTCCGCCGATGCGCCCTCCGAATTGCGCGCCGATGCGCTCAACATGGTCGGCATCCTCGCCGCCGAGCAGGGCGAGTTCGACACGGCGAAAGCGAGCTTCAACGCCGCGCTCGACGACGCGCGTGCCGCCGGATCGACACGCGTCATCTCGTCGGCGCTGGTCAACCTCGGAAACCTCGCCTTCTACGGCAGTGATCTCGATGCGGCGCGCTATCTCTACGAGGAGAGCATCGAGTACTTCGAGTCCCTGGGCGACCTGCGCGGCCAGGCGCTGGCGAAAGAAAACATCGGCCTGATGGCGCTCACCGCCGGCGACGTTCCCGAAGCGGTGACGTGGCTGACCGCGGCATTGGAGCTCGCGCGCGAGGGCTACGACGACCGGGAGATCGGGGCGGCCGCCCGCTCGCTGGCGGCGGCGGCGATCGAGCTCGGCGAGCGCGCGCAGGCGACCGAACTGCTGTCCGAAAGCCTCGGCCTCGCCCGCGAGATCGGCGAGGCACACGGCATCGCCGTCTGCCTCGAGACCTTCGCCGGTCTCGCGGCGACTGCGGACGAGGCGGAACGCGCCGCAACGCTGTTCGGCGCGAGCGACGCTGTGCGCGCGTCAATCGGGGCGCAACGGCAGCCCGACCAGCAGATCCTCTACGACCGCTGGCTCGCGCGAACGCTGGCACGTCTGGACACGAAGGCCTATACCAAGCTCTACGAGGACGGCCGGCTGCTGTCGGTCGAGGGGGCCTGCGCCTTGGCCCTTAGAGCCGAGACGGGTCCGGTCGAGCCCGTGCGCGACCCGGAATCTCGGCTGGCGCTCTAAGTCTTCCGTGAAACCTTGACTTCCCTCGCCTGAGGGCAGACGGTAGGTAGTCGGGAGGGTCGCCCGACGAGAATCGTCGGCAATCGAAGGGAGGGCATATGGCCGGCACGACTGTCGTGCGCAGGCCGGGCGAGGGCGAGGCGTTCTGGATGCTCAACTCGCTCTACGAGGTCCTGGCATCGAGCGAGGAGACGGGCGGTGAGCTCACGGCGATGGAGATGACCATCGCACCGGGAATGGGCCCGCCGCCGCATGTCCACGAAGGCGGCGAGACCGTCTACGTCGTCGAGGGCAACGTTCGCTATCACATCGCGGGCGAGACACATGAGGGCGGACCGGGAACGGTCTTTTACGTCCCGGCTGGAACGGAGGAGAACTTCGAGCCCGCGGACGGAGAGAACGTCCGACTGCTCGTGATCTACACGCCCGGCGGCATGGACAAGTTCTTCAGGGAGGCGGGAGAGCCCGCGCAGCGTCGCGAGGTGCCACCGCCGTCCGATGCTCCGCCAGACCTCGAGCGGCTCAACGCCATCGCCGAAAAGCACGGCCTCAAGTTGAAAGTCCCCGCAAGAGCGTAAGAGAGGAGCACTACATGTACGCACGTATTGCAAGCTTCGAAGGACGCGACTCGAGCCTGACGGATCAGCTGATCCAGCGCGTCCGCGACGCCGGGCCGGGGTCTGTGCCCGACGCGAAGGGCTTTCTCGGGCTCTTCGACCGCGACGCCGGAACGTCGCTCGGGATCACGTTCTTCGACAGCGAAGAGGCGATCCGCAACTCCGAGCAGGCGTTCGAAGACATGGCCCAGCAGTTTCCGGAGGAGATGCGCGGGCGCCGGAAGTCGGTCGACACCTACGAGGTGACGGTGTTCGAAGGCGACGCCGAGAGGGCCGGTGCCGCGCGCGTCAGCGTCCTCGAGGGATCACCGGCAAGCATCGACGACAGCGTCGGCAAGGTGAAGGCCGAGACGCTGCCGCAGGTACGCGAGCTACCGGGGAACGTCGGCGCCATCGGGCTCGCGGACCGCAAGAGCGGGAACTCGATCGTGATCACGCTCTGGGAGAGCCCCGACGCGTTGCGCAAGACAGAGCAGCAGGCCGACAAGCTGCGGGCGCAGGCCGCACAGAGCGGCGGGCAGCGCATCGGCAGCGTCGACCGCTACGAGGTCGCGGTCGCGCAGCAGCTGAGCGGCGTTCACGCCTGAGACCGGGTCGTGTGCAGGGCGGCAGCACCGCCCTGCACACGCTCAGCGGGAAGGTTCGTCCACGAGCTCGACGGTCACTCCGCGAGCAGCCCGCGCGGCCTCCCACGCGCGGATCCGCAGGTAGAGCTCCATCCTCATCGCGTCGAGGGCGTAGGAGCCGAGCAGCGAGACCTCGACCTCACGGTCCCCCACCACGTCGACGACCACATCCGGGGTCGACTGCAGGAAATCCAGCAGCTCGGGGATGAGCGCAGGGTCGCTGAGACGAAGTCGCATGCTTGGGCTCGCAGTAGCGCCTGACTGCCGCAGTCCGGTCGCTGCCCTGAGCATGGACCGCGCAGCAGGCGACCACCACTGGGCTTTCGGCTAGGCAATCGAGCCTTGCGGCCGATTTCAGGCGTTTGAACCGGCCCATTCGCCGGTAGAGGAAAGGAAACCCACAGAGGGGGCGTCCACATGTTCAGACGCAGTAGGACAGCTGCGGTGAAGGCCAACGCGACGAGTGCGAAAGACTTCGCGAGCGCGCTGGCAAAAGACCGGAAATTCCGCAAAGAGCTGATTTCCGCGATCGGGCACGGGACGGTTGCGAAGCGGCGTGCGGCCCGGAAGATCGGGCTCGTGGCCGTGGCGACGCGGCTGAGCACGGATCCGAAGCTCAAGCGCGAGGCGAAGAAGATGGTGACCAACCTGGAAAAGGCCTGGTCGCGCGTCGAGAAGAAGCGGAGTCACAAGGTGCGCAACTCGTTGCTCATCGTCGGCGGGATCGGCGGCGCCGCCGCGGTGGCGCTGCCGCTGCGCAAGAAGCTGTCGCGCCGAGGGCTCGGGAGCGGGATGAGCCCGCGCACGATCGACGAGTCGATCGAGGTCAACGTTCCCGTCTCGACCGCGTACAACCAGTGGACCCAGTTCGAGGACTTCCCGCTCTTCATGGAAGGCGTCGACCACGTGCAGCAGCTCGACGACACGCGGCTGCACTGGGCCGCGACGGTCGCTGGCCGGAAGGCCGAGTGGAACGCGAAGATCCTCGAGCAGCATCCCGACCGCCAGATCAGCTGGATCAGCGAGGACGGCAAGAAGACCCGCGGTACCGTGACGTTCGAGCCGCGCGGCGACAGGGCACTCGTCCGCCTGTCGATGAGCTATCAGGCGGAAGGCCCGGCAGAAGCCTTCGGCTCGGCGGCGGGGCTCGACGCGCGGCGGGTGCGCGGCGATCTCCAGCGCTTCAAGGAGCTGATCGAGGGCCGCGGCGCCGAGACCGGGGCCTGGCGAGGCGCCATCGCGAGCGGCCAGAAGACGACGTAGCAGCTCCGGAAGAACTCCCGGCCGGCGCGCGTCATGGGAGTGATGACTGCTTCCCACGCGCCTGCCGGGACTTTCATTCTCGATCCACGTTCCGCGGTTTCCGCCGAGCGGCTCTGGATCGTGGTCGCGATCCTGCTGGCAGGCGCTTTGGCAGTGGCCGGATTCGCGTTGGCCGCTGCACTGCCACCGTCGCAGCCGAGCCCGCCCGCGAGTTTCCTGGTCCCGACCGCTCCCTAGGCGGGAAGCCTCAGACGCGCGAACTCGCGCATCGCGGCTTCGTCCGGGAACCGGACGACCGCACCCTCGGCGCCTGCAGCCACCATTGCGTCGACAAACTCGGGGCGCGTGCGCGGAATCACGCGTAGCTCGGGATGCTGATCCTTGACCTGCCGGACGTGGTCGGGATCCGAGCCGCGCGAGGGGTGCCAGACGTCGCCGAGCCCGAGCGCCCGCCGGATCGCGTGGTCCGAGCTTCCGCCGACCCAGATTTCGGGCTGGGGCGACGGGTGCGGCTCGGCGGTCGCGTCATGGAACGACCAGTGCTCGCCCTCGAAGTCGCTCTCGCCGCTCCAGAGCGCGCGCATCAGCCGGATCGCCTCGTCGGCTCGCCGGCCCCGGCCCTTGAACGGCACGCCCATGAAGGCGTACTCGTCCCGGTGCCAGCCCATGCCGACGCCGAGGTGGAAGCGCCCGCCGCTCAGCTCCTGCAGCGTCGCGACCTCCTTCGCCAGGTGCATGGGGTTGTGCAGCGGGACGAGCACGATCGACGTCCCGAGGCCGATCCGCTCCGTCCAGCCCGCGATCCAGCCGAGTGTGACGAGCGGGTCGTAGACGCGGCCGTACGGATCGACGCCTTCGGGCCCGACGATGATGTGCTCGGTCGTCCAGACGGAGTCGAAGCCGAGCTCCTCCGCCAGCCCGGCAGTCCGGCGGATCGCGGCGGGACTTGCGTCCTTGCCGTAGTTGGGCAGGATGACGCCGAGGTGCACGACCCGAGGCTAACGAGCGCGCGCGTGGCGCGGCTGGCGACAACCGATCCCGACGGCCGGCCGCACGTCGTGCCGATCGTCTTCGCGCTCGACGGCGACACGCTCTACTCCGCCGTCGACCGCAAGCCGAAACGGTCGTCGAGGCTGCGGCGGGTCGAGAACGCCCGCGCGCGCCCGGAGGTGACGATCCTCGTCGATCACTACGACGAGGACTGGAGCCGCCTCTGGTGGATCCGTCTGCGCGGCCGCGCCCGCGTGCTGGACGAGGGCGAAGAGCGGCAGCGCGCGCTGGCTCTGCTCGCGGAGAAGTATCCGCAGTACCGCAGCGAGCCGCCGGACGGGCCGGTGCTCGCGGTCGACGTCGCCGAGACGCTGGAGTGGACGGCGCGTTAGCGAACGAGGTGCTACTTGACGACGATCTTGCCCTGCATCCAAGGATGCACGGCGCAGAGGAAGTAGAGAGTCGTCCCCGCCTTGGCGGTCACCTTGATGCTGTTCTTGGTGTGGGCCGGCTTGGCCGTCGAATCGATCGCGATGCTGTCTCCGACTGTGTCGAGTCCCGGCTTGCCCTTGTTGAGCGTCCAGTGGACGATCGGATTGGACGGGCCGGGCTCAGCCTTCGGGTTCTTGAGGTGCCCGGTGGCGAGCTTCTGGCACGCGCTGCAGTTCTCGACCTGAGCGCCCGTCTTGGGCAGGTCGCCCTGCTTGACGATCGTGAGCGTATGCGGCTCCATCGTCTTCTTCTCGTACTCGAATGTCAGCGTCTGTCCCGACTTGACCTCGATCGTGCCGGGAGAGAAGTACATGTTGTCCTGGATGTACTTGTTCGGCGACATCGTCACGCCGGCGTCCTTCGCCTTCACGACGACGCCCTTGTCTCTCGAGGAGCCGAACGCGCTCGCGACGAAGAGCGAACTGCCGAGCAGGACCAGGACAAAACACCAGTTCAGGTAGCGCAAGAGGATTTCCTTCCGGTTGGGGGACCCCGTCGGCGGAGAAGCTTACCCAGCCCGGCCGCGGGCGGCCCATGCTCGCGCGTCGAGCACGAACGGAGCCCGAAGCCGCTTGTGGCAGAGCTCACGCAGCTCGTGTCGCCTGTCGGCGTCGAGCTGGGCCAGGTACGAGCCGGCCGGCCCGACCCCGAGCGTGAACGGCTCCCACCAGTCGTCGAAGCTCCCATGCTCGACTCGCACCGGCAGCGCCGTCTCCTCGACGTCGTGCAGACCCGCCTCCGCAAACAGCTCACCGAGGTGACCCTCCCGCGCGCCGGCCAGCTCGGATTCGTCCTCCAGCTCGCGATCGAGCTCGTGCGCCGCCTGCCAGAACGGCGACAGCGGCGTCCGCTCGCCGCCGTGATCCCAGGCGCACGCGGCAACGACGCCGCCCTCACGTGTCACCCGCGCCATCTCGCGGAGACCCTGGAGTGGGTCCGCCATGAAATGGACGACGAGCTGCGCGAGAGTGGCGTCGAACGCGTCGTCGGAGAACGGCAACTGCTCGGCCGCCGACAGACGAACGTCGGCCCCCGGCTGCCGCTCGCGCGCCGCCTCGACGAACTGCTCGGACGGATCGACCGCCGAGACCGACTCGGCGCCGACCCGCGCCACGAGCACGGTGGTCAGGGCCCCAGGGCCACAACCCACGTCGAGCACGCGCTGTCCCGCTTCCACACCCGCGAGGTCGGCCATCTGCGTCGACAGCTGCGCCGAATACCTGCCCATGAAACGGTCGTACGCATCGGCCGGGACGCTGAAGGTCACGACGCAAACGTAACGCGTGGCTACAAAGCCGAAACCGCCAGACGCTCGCGGACGATCTCCTCACCCGCCGCGCGGCCGGCCGCATGGCCTGTGGCCGCGTCGATGAAATCTGCCCGTTCGAGTGCGTAGAGCTCCGCGTCGCGCGAGGCGGTCACCGTCGCCGTACGGGGCACGTCGCGCAGCAGCGCGATCTCGCCGAACGAGTCGCCGGCGGCGAGCTCCCGCAGCTCTCGCCCGTCGCGCGTCACCTGCAGGCGGCCGCCGCCGACGATGTAGAAGCGATCACCCGTGTCTCCCTCCGCGATCACCTCGCCGCCGGCCGGCACGCTCACGCGGACGAGACTCTTCGCGAGCTGCTCCTTCGCCGCCAGCGGCAGCGGCGCGAACATCGGCACGCGGTCGAGCAGCGCGAGCGCCTCCGTGGGAGCGTCCGCGGCACCGTCGATCTGTCGCAGCGCGCGCCACGACAGCGCGACGAGCGCCGGCAGCAATGCACCCGTCGCGACGAGCGCGCCGCGAACGCCGAGGCCGCTGATCAGCGCGGGCGCCGTGATCGCGCCGATTCCCATTCCGGCAGTTGCCGCGCCGAACAACACGCCGAAGACACGGCCGAGCAGGTCGTCGCTGGCGAGTCGTTGCAGCAGCGGCGCAATCCCGGCGACGTCCTCGAGCGCATTGCCGACGCCGACGGCCGCGAGCAGGAGCAGTGCCGTCAGCCTGTGCGGTGCGGCGGCGACGAGGGCAATCGGAACGCCCCAGAGCACGAGCCCGAGCGCGAACGGCACGGCAAGCCTGCGACCGGTGAGTGCAAGCGACGCAAACCCGCCGGCGAGAATTCCGGCACCGACGGCGGCCGAGAGAAAGCCGACCCAGCCTCCGCCCGCGTGCAGGAGCCGGAACGCGATCACGACGATCAGGACGTTGAGCGCGCCGCGGACAAGCGTCTGCGCAAAGAACAGCGCGACGATCAGCCGCGGTCGCGGCTCGCGGGCGACGAGCCGGATGCCCGCGGTGAGGTCGGTCTGCGTGCGCTGGCGGGCGAAGCGCAACCGGCCCTCGACCCGGATCGCCGCCAGCGCCAGCGCCGAGGCGACGTATGCGATCGCGCCGAGCACGAACACCACGCCGGCATCGGCCGTCGCGACGATGACCCCTGCAATCAGCGGGCCGACGAGCGTTCCGAGGCCCTCGATCGTCAGGGAGACGGCGTTCACCGCCACCAGTTGCTGCGGGGTGGTCGCAAGCGAGGGCGTGAGCGCCGCCACGGCCGGCCGGCACAGTGTCGAGACGACCGCGTGCGCGGCGGCGAACGCGAAGATCGCAGCCTCGTTGCGGCCCGCGTAGAAGAGCCCGGCCGCCGCCGCGAGCGCCGCCGCCGAGAGCAACGAGACTCCGACGAGGGCCCGCTCGCGCTCGTAGCGGTCGGCGAGCGCAGCCGTGAACGGGGTCGCGATCGCGGCCGGAAGCAGCCGCACGACGCCGAGGATGCCGACGGCCTTCGCGCCTCCATGGTGGTACGCGAAGACGGCGAGCGCGACCGTGAAGGCCCACTCGCTCGTGATCGACGCTGCATAGGCAAGCTCGAGCCGGCGCAGGTTGCGGTTTCCCGCGACGGCCCTGAACTGTGCGACGAGGTTCCGCACACGCCGAGTGTAGGACGCCTGGTTCCCTCCGACGAGGGGCGTAGGCTTCTCCGATGTCCCTGGTTCACCCCTGCGCGGAGCCCGGCTGCGCCACGCTGACGATGGGCAATCGCTGTCTCGAGCACGAGCAGCTCGCCGCGAGGCGGCTGCGAATGCGTCTTGCGAAGATTTCGCGGCGGTTGCGATCTCCGGCAATCGCGGTCGGCATCGCCGCCGCTGCGGCACTCGCCGGACGCGCGTCTCGCGCGAGCTGGTAAGGCAACGCCCGGGAACCTGAAGGTCCCCGGGCGTCTGCGACGTTCCTAAGCGTGCGCCCGCAGCCTGGCCAGTTGCGCAGTCAGTTGCGTTCGCCGGCGTCGTGCTCGGCGTCCGCGGGCCTGGCGGCGGGTCGTCCGCTCGGCTTCGGCTTCGCGTTCACGCGTGCCCGCGCGTTCACGGGCCTCGTAGCAGTATCGGTAGTAGTCGTACACGCTTCCTCCCTTGCGGGAGCGTGATGAGTGACTCGTCGTTGAAAACGGACGGGTCAGTCACAACAGCTCCTTTCTGTTGTTTCGCGCCGGTTGGCGCAGGACATCGGCACGCGGCAGCACGACCGCGGAGGCCGAACGTTGAAGTGAGGTCTACGGCCCTAGGCGCAGACGACTACGCCGGTACCGAGAGACCAGGACGCATGAAGCGGAAAGATTTTTCTCACCTGTTCTCCTTTCCCGAGGCGTGATACGAAGCCGCTGAGTTTGTCAGTCACGCATGTCGGTGTCAAGATCAATTTCGGTGCGATTGTTCGCCCTCGTCGTCACCGTTCTCACCGTGGGCGTCGCGCCCGCCCACTCGAGCTCATTCGTTTTCGCGAAGTTCCACCGGCTCTACCCGCGTGCGCCTAGATGGCCGTCGGTCTGGGTCACCCTGGACGTTCGGAGCGCGTCGGCCGCCGCCGCCCCGGCCACGATGAGGCGGGGATGAGGGGGATCGACTTCACGCTGGTCATGCCGGTGGCGGGGGCTTTGCTCGCCGCCTGGCTCGACGTGCGCCTCGGCGATGCCAGGCCGGAGTCACCGATCCAACGCGGGGTGCACGCAGGGCTGAGCGTCGTCGCCCTCTTCGGTGCGGTCGGCCTGCTCTACCTCGTCCACGGGATCCCGCAGGGCTTGTTCATGGTCGTCCTGCTGACGGTGTTCTTCCCCACCCTCGTCTACGCGCTGCTCGCCTGCCTCTGGATGCTGCGGGCGCTGTCGGATCTGACCGGCCTCGCCGGCCGCTAGTCCGGCGGGATGTTCTGGTTGATGCGGAAGAAGTTGTCCGGATCCCACTGCCGCTTCAGCGCCTTCAGCCGTGCGTACTTCTCCGGTCCGTAGGCGGCGCGGATCCGCTCCTCGCCCTCTTCGGCGTCGGAGAGGAAGCCGCGTAGAAGTCACGCACCCACTGCCGTTCCTCGTCAAAGCCCTGGGCGTTTTCCGTCGCCGCGCCGATGTTGTACGTGAAGCCGGCGTTGCGCCCGCCGAACGCGGTGTCGTCCTCCCCGACCCGGGCGACGGCGCCACCCATCTGCCACACCGGGAACGACGTCAGCGGTGAATTGATCCGCAACGAGTGCTCGACGGTGATGTCGATCATCTCGTCCGTCAGCGCGGGAACGTCGAACGCGCGGAAGTAGTACCAGCGCCCCGGCACGAAGCTCGGGTCGAGCATCGACTGGTGCGCCAAGAACGGCTTCGGCACACAGACGTCGGCAATCGCATTGCCGAATTCCTTCATCGGGCGGATGAACTTTTCACCCTCGTCGAGGTCACCGATCCAGCACGGGATCACCATCACCACCGGCTGGCCGTGCAGCTCCTCCGGAACGAACGGCAGCGGCGGCGCCTTGCGGTGCACGACGATCGTCATCAGCTCGTCGGGCGCGTCCGCGACCCAGTCGCGGTAGAAGCGCAGCACCTCGGGCGAGTCCTCCATCTTCCAGAAGATCGGGCCCGCCAGCACGGTCGGCCCGACGGCGGCCAGATCGAACTCGAACTCCGTCACGACGCCGAAGTTCGCGCCGGCGCCGCGCACGCCCCAGAACAGCTCCTCGTTCTCCTCGGCGCTCGCCTTGACGAGCTCGCCGTCGGCGGTGACGAGGTCGACGCGGCGGAGCATGTCGACCGAGAGGCCGTGCTTGCGCATGATCCAGCCGATCCCGCCGCCGAGGGTCAGGCCGGCGACGCCGGTGTGCGTGACGATGCCCGACGGCGCGGCGAGCCCGAACGGCTGCGTCTCGCGGTCGAGCTCGCCCAGCAGCACACCGGCCTGGACGCGCGCGGTGCGCTCGGCCGGGTCGACGCGCACGCCCTTCAGCTGGGTCAGGTCGATCACGAACGCGTCGTCCGCCATCGACAGGCCCGGGAAGCTGTGGCCACCGCTCCGCACGGCGACCGGCAGCCCGTGCTGCCGCGCGAACTTCACCGCGGCCATCACGTCCGCGACGCCCGCGCAGCGGGCGATCAGGGCCGGGCGGCGGTCGATCGAGCCGTTCCAGATCTTGCGGTGCTCGTCGTAGGGGGGATCGTCGCGGCCGACGATCTGGCCTCTGAAGCCGGCCTGGAGCTCGGCCAGCGCGGTTTCATCCAGTGTGAGTCCTTCTGCGATTGCGATCATGCGCAGCAGTTTCGCACCAGACGGCCGTGTCCTCTAGTTTCTTCCGCATGCAGGTTGCAGTGATCGGGCTCGGAGCAATGGGGAGCCGGATCGCGCGGCGGCTGCTCGACGCCGGCCACGAGGTGGTCGTCTGGAACCGGACGCCCGCCCGGGCCGAGGGCTTTCCGCGCGTGGCCGCGACGCCGGCGGAGGCGGCCCGCGCCGCCGAGGTCACGATCACCATGGTCGCGAACCCCCAGGCCCTGCGGGAGGTCACCGCAGGGATCGCGCCGCAGACCCTGATCGAGATGTCCACGGTCGGACCGGCCGCGATTGACGAGCTCGCCACCGCGCTGCCGGAGGGCACCCGGCTGCTCGACGCGCCGGTGCTCGGCAGCCGTGCCGAGGCGGAGGCCGGGACGCTGCACGTTTTCGTCGGCGGTCCGAGGGAGCTCTACGACACCTTCGCGCCGCTGCTGGCGACGCTTGGCACCGTGCACCACGTCGGCGGGCTCGGCGCCGGCGCGTCGGCGAAGCTGGTCGCGAACTCGACGCTCTTCGGCATGATCGGGATGCTCGGCGAAGCGCTCAGGCTCGCCGACCGGCTCGGACTTTCACGCGACGCGGCCTACGAGGTCCTCGCCGCGACGCCGATCGCCGCGCAGGCCGAGCGCCGGCGGGCAGCGCTGGAGGCGAACGACTATCCGCCGCGCTTTCCGCTCTCACTCGCGCGCAAGGACGCCGACCTCGTCGCGGGCGCCGCGCCCGAGCTGCGGCTCGCGCAGGCGGCCCGTTCCTGGCTCGCGGACGCCGACGACGCGTCGTGGGGCGAACGCGACTATTCGGCCGTGCTCGCGTGGATCCTAGACGTAGCCGACGAGCAGCAGGATCAGCGCGATCACGAGAATGAGCAGCAACCAGTTGCTGACCGCAAATCCGCCTACGAGCGCGAAGATGATCAGCAGCAGCACTAGGAGCCACAACAAGCCCATCATTCACCTCCGTTTCAGCGGGTTGCTGCCCCAGTAGCCGGTTTCACACGTTGTCAAACGCGGAATCGCAGCAACTGCAATCTGCGAACCGGGAGGCGAATGATGGCGACACAAGCAGGTGGTTACGACCGTGGCACGGCCTGGCGTTCGCGCTGGGCGGCGCCGCCGCGGCACGTGCACGACAGCGAG
>VAXY01000104.1 GCA_005885085.1 Actinomycetota bacterium
GCGGAGAACGACCTTCGTGCCGGAGCCGTGGAGTACTTGCAGGTGAAGACGCTTGGGCCGTCGCACGAAAGCCGGGCCTATGCGGCAACACGCGATTTCTACGAGTCGCGCGGTTTCGTCCCGCTCGAGGAGTTTCTGGACTTCTGGCCGGGCAACCCCTGTCTGCTGCTGATCAAACGGCTGGGGTCAGACCCCGGATTTTTCAGGCAGCAACGGTGAGGACAGCTCCGCGGCCATCGAACGCCGCGCGGCAAGTGCCTGCAAAACCAACACGGTGTCAGCAACCGGGAGATCTTCGAGGTACTCGTCACGGGTCGCGAACGACTCGAGCACGGCCTCGACCGCCTCGACGTAGCCGAGCGGATCCTGCGCCGCGAGCATCGCGAGCGCATCGCCGACCGGCGGCGGAAAGTCGGCGTGCGTTCGGAGACCGTCCGCGAGCACTCGCGCCTCCCCGTCACGCCCGATCACGAGCCGAGGAGGTCGACTTCAACCCACGCTTCGTCGCGGAGCGGCTCGTCGACACGTCCGCGGGGTTCTGCTCCAGCGTCCAGCGCGCATCCGCTTCGGCGCCGCCCCAGTCGCCGGCGAGGATGCGCGCCTTCAGGATCCCGATCGGTCGCCCCCAGCTTCCCGGCGGCGCATACTCGTAGCTCTCGCGGTAGCGCTCGACGGCCGTCGCGAACCACTCGCCCGCCGAGTCCGTATTGCCGCCCATGAGCTCCGCCAGCGCGGCGCCCGCCGCCGCGTTCCCCATCCGGGTCAGCTGCCGCTGGCGCGCGTCATGATCATCCGCAGCCGGCAGTCGATCCTCGCCGTCTCGATACCGTTGCTCTTCGCGGCGCGCATGCGCTTCCCAATCGATCACTGCGGGAGCTTATGAAAACGATCTTCTGCCAACTGAAACTCGAGACGGCGCCCGGCCGGGTGTTCACGCCACAGCCGGCGACCGAACGCCTCGTCGACGCGGCGCTCGAGCGCATCGACGGCGTGCCGATGCGAATCGCGGACGTCGGCACCGGCAGCGGCGCGATCGCCGTCGCGCTCGCGGTCAACAAGCCGAACGTCGAGATCTGGGCCACCGACACGAACGCCGACGCCGTCGAGCTCGCGCGCTCGAACGCCGAGCGCCTCGGCGTCTCCGACCGCGTGCACGTCTTGCGCGGCAACCTCCTCGATCCGCTGCCCGAGCCGGTCGACCTCGTCGTCGCGAACCTTCCCTATCTGCCTGAGTCGAAGCACGACTCGGCCTACGACGACGAGCCAGACGACGCGGTCTACGCGCCCGGCGACGGCCTCGGTCCCTACCGGCGGTTGCTCGATGCCTGCCGTGAAGGCAAGCTCGAGACGGGCGGCGCAATCCTCCTGCAGTACCGCGGCGAGCCGATGGCCGCGGACTGCTGGCAGCTCGAAGACTTGCGCGCCGAGCTAGAGAACGCCGCATAGAGTTGTCCTGATGGAGCGCCGGGAGGTCGTGTTCGTCGACGGCGTCCGCACGGCGTTCGGTCGCGCGGGACCGCAGGGGATCTTCTGGAGGACGCGTGCGGACGACATGGCGGTCAAGGTCGTGCGCGAGCTCATCCGCCGCAACCCGAAGCTCCCGGTCGACCGGATCGGCGACGTCATCTTCGCCGCGACGGCCCAGGTCGGGGACCAGGGCCTGACGCTCGGGCGCGACGTTGCGCTGCTCGCCGGCATTCCGCAATCCGTCCCCGGCTTCGCCGTCGACCGCATGTGCGCCGGCGCGCTCACGGCCGTGACCGCGGGTGCGGGCGAGATCGCGCTCGGCGCGTGCGACATCGTGCTGGCCGGCGGGGTCGAGCACATGGGCCACCACCCGATGGCCGAGGAGGTCGACTTCAACCCACGCTTCGTCGCGGAGCGGCTCGTCGACACGTCCGCGGTGACGATGGGCGCGACTGCCGAGAACCTGCACGACCGCTTCCCACAGATCACGAAGGAGGATGCCGACGCGTTCGCGGTCCGCTCGCAGCAGCGCGCCGCCGCCGCCTGGCAGAACGGCGTCATGCGCGAGACCGTGGTACCGATGGCGGTGTTCACCGACGAGGGCTGGAAGGGCGCCGACCGCGACGAGTTCCTTCGCCCAGACACCTCGCTGGAGGGCCTCGCCGGGCTGCGCGCGCCGTTCCGCGCCGGCGGCCGGGTCACGGCGGGCAACTCCGCCGGCCTCACGGACGGTGCGACGGCGTCGTTCCTCGCCGGCGAGGAGATCGCCGCAGAGCTCGGGCTCGAGCCGAAGATGCGGCTCGTCGCCGTCTCGTTCGCCGGGGTCGAGCCGGAACTGATGGGGATCGGGCCGATCCCCGCGACGAAGCGGGTGCTCGAGCAGACCGGCTTGACGCTCGACGACGTCGGCCTGTTCGAGCTGAACGAGCCGTTCGCCGTCCAGGTGCTCACGTGGTGCGAGGGGATGGGCATCGATCCCGAAGACGAGCGGCTCAACCCATACGGCGGCGCGATCGCCTGCGGACATCCGCTGGCAGCGACGGGCGTGCGGCTGATGGCGCAGCTCGCCTACGGGTTCAAAGAGCGTCCACTGGTCCGATATGGGCTCACGGCCCTGTGCGTCGGCATGGGTATGGGCGCAGCAGTGTTATGGGAAAACCTTGGCGCCGGTCACTGAGTTCAAGCTCGCGCGCGCCGGCGACGTGGCGCTTCTGACGATCGACAACGGCGAGAACTGGACGAAGCCGACATTCTTCGGCGAGACCGCGCTCCAATCACTCGAGCGCACGCTGAGGGAGTTGGAGACGGGCGACTTCACGGCTGCGGTGATCACCGGCAAGCCGTTCTTCTTCGCCGCCGGCGCCGACATCACCGAGTTTCCCGGCATCTCGCGCGAACGGGCGATCGAGGGCGCACGCGCAGGGCATGAGCTGTTCGGCCGCCTCCGCGCACTCCCGTTCCCGACCGTCGCAGCGATCAACGGCGCGTGCCTCGGCGGGGGCGTCGAGCTGGCGCTCCATTGCACGGCGCGGACGATCTCGTCGGCTGTGCGCCACTTCGCCTTTCCGGAGGTCTTCCTCGGCCTCTTCCCCGCGTGGGGCGGCACGCAGCTGCTGCCACGTCTCGTCGGGCCGGAGGCGGCGGTCAAGGTGATCGTGTCGAATCCGTTGCGACAGAACCGGATGCTGAAGGCGGCCGAGGTCGCAGAGCTCGGCATCGCAGACCGTCTGATCGAGCCGGTCGAGTTCGTCGACGACTCGCTCGCGTTTGCGCGCGAACTCGCGGCGAGGCCGCCCGACCGCGCAGAGCCGGATTGGTCGGACACCACGACGATCTTCCGCCGGGCACGTACCGCCGTCGACGACGCCGTCCACGGCGCGGCGCCGGCCCCGTACGTTGCGCTCGACCTGATCGAGGGGGCGCGCGAGTGGCCGGTCGAAGAGGGCTACCGCCGTGAGGAGGATGCAATCGGCGAGTTGCTACCGGGCCCGCAGGCACAGGCGTCGATCTACGCGTTCCAGCTCGTCGAGCAACGCGCGAAGCGGCACCCGGAGCGGCCGACCGCCTCGCCGCGCGAGGTGCGCAAGGTCGGCATCGTCGGCGGCGGCCTGATGGCGCGGCAGATCGCCGCCCTCTTCCTACGCCGCCTCGAGGTGCCGATCGTGATCCGAGACGTGAAGCAGGAGATCGTCGACGAGGCGATCGCCGACATCGGCATCGAGGCGGGCAAACGGCTGGACGAGCCCAAGGCCCGCTTCCTCGCCTCACTCGCCGCCGGCGGTACGGACTACGCCGGCTTCGGCGGTTGCGACCTCGTGCTGGAAGCGGTGTTCGAGCAACTCGACGTCAAGCAGCAGGTTCTCGACGAGCTGGAGGACGTCGTGGGCGACGACTGCATCCTCGCGACGAACACTTCGGCCTTGTCGGTCACCGACATGGCCGCTTCGCTCCGCCGCCCCGAGCGAGTCGTGGGCATGCACTTCTTCAACCCCGTGGCGCTGATGCCGCTGCTCGAGGTCGTGCGCACCGAGGAGACGAGCGGCGAAGCGCTCGCGACCGTGTGGACAGTCGGCGAGCAGCTGCGGAAGCGGCCGATTCTCGTGCGTGATGCGCCCGGGTTCGTGGTCAACCGCATCCTGACCCGCATGACCCGTGTGATCATGGACGCGATCGAGCACGGCACCCCCGTGGAAGAGGTGGACGAAGCAGTGATGTCGCTCGGAATGCCGATGGCGCCCTCCGTCCTCTTGCAGATGGTCGGCCCGCGCGTTGCGAACCATGTCCTGGAACGCATGCACGAGGCCTTCCCCGACCGGTTTCCGCTCTCGCCGGCTCTGGCGTCGCTCGCTGACGGCGGCGAGCCCGTCGTCGTCGACCATGCTCCGCGGTCCGGGGAGCAGATCGTCGAGGACGTGCTGGAGGCCGTGGCCGACGAGACCCATCGTCTGCTCGAAGAAAGCGTCGTCCTGGAGGCGGCCGACGTCGACACCGGCCTGCTCCTGGGCGCAGGCTGGCCGTTCTTCCTGGGTGGGATCACGAAGCACCTCGACCAGATCGGCATGTCGGAGCGCCTCTTCGGGCACAGGTTCGCCGAGATGAGAGCGGGCGCACCAGCCTGATGGCGCAGGACGACTGGCGCATTCGCGTCGAGCTGCCCGACGAGGAGGGCGCCCGCGGCCTGCTCGACCGGCTCGGCCTGACGCGGCATGACGCGGAAGAGCTCGCGGACGAGCTGCGCGAGCATCGGCTCGCCGTCTCGCGCGACGGCGACACGGTGTTCGTCTACGCGGCGAGCGGGATGCAGGCGGAGCAGGCGAGCCGCGTGATCGAGCAGGAGTTGGAGGAGGCGGACTTCACGCCGACGAGGTTCGTGACCGAGCGTTGGCTGCGCGACGAGGAGCGCTGGGACGACGATCCGCCTCAGCCGGACGCCGAGGAGGAGCTGCTGGAACGCGGCTACGCGCCGTGGGAGGTGCGGGTCGAATGCCACAGCCTCGGGGAGGCCCACGACCTCGCCGAGCAACTGCGGGCCGAGGGCTTCGACGTCTCGCGGACGTTCACCTACGTGATCGCCGGCACGGAGGACCGGGAGCAGGCAGTCGAGCTGGCGCGGCGCATCGACGGCCGGGTCGAGCCGGGCGGCGAGCTTGTCTACGAGGTCAGGCCCCAGAATCCCTTTGCCGTTTTTGGGGGCTTGGGCGGCTAGTCGGAAGACCGATATACTTCTGGAACGACGCCCGCCTAGGGGATGCGCGGGGTCGCCTTTTGTGACAAGTGCAGCGCCTGTACGCGCTGCGTCCATGCAGGAGATCAAAGAGCAGCCGACCACAGCGTCGGAGGCAACGGACGGCCTGGCGGCCGCCGCCCTCCGAGCCGAAGCCTGGGCTGGTGAGCCCTTCCTACGGGAGGGCGAAGACCCGGCCCAAGTCCTCGCGCCCGACACCTCTCGCCGGCGCGCGCTCGACGACGCGCTCGCGGAGATCGAAGCCGGACACCGGGCGCCGTCGCCGGGCTGGAAGGTGCAGTACGGCCTCATGCTCGGGCTCGAGCGCGTGCTCGCCGAGCAGCGTCCGCATCTCGCGTCCGGCACCGAGCTCCGCCGCCATCAGGTCGACGCGCTCGCCGGGATGCTGACCGAGCTGATCGCGTCGCACGAGAAGGAGGCTGCACTGAACGGCAACGGCAACGGGGCCGTCGCCGAGCTCGTTCAGGACGAGGAAGAGCCGGAGGAAGATTCCGCGGAGGACGCGCTCGACGAGGAGCCCGAGGAAGAGGACGGGTACACCGGCCCGGATCCCGGTGCGGTGCGGCGCTATCGCTTCCGTCATCCGACCGCCTCCGGCAAGACGATCGCGGCCGCGGGGTTCGTCGAGGCGGCGCGCACGCTCGGCGTCCTCATCCTCACGCACCGCCGCCTGCTCGTCTCGCAGTTCCAGCGCGACCTCACGACGGAGGGTTACGGCGACCGCTTCTCGCCTCCGGTCGAGCGCGGCAAGGAGCCGCTGCGCGGCGGCAATCCGCTGACGATCCAGACGTATGCGTGGTTCGCGCGCCACCAGGACACGCTGTCACGCGAGGCATATCAGCTCGTGATCTGCGACGAGGCGCACACCGCACTCGGCGAGAAGACGAGCGCGGCGATCCGTTCGTTCCCGGAGCCGATCTACATCGGCATGACCGCGACGGAGCAGCTGATCGCGAAGCAGGTCTCGGACGTCTTCCCCGCGTCGGTCGACGATCTCCCGCTGCAGGACGCGGCGCGGCGCGGGCTGATCGCGCCGCTGCGCTGCCTGCGGGTCCCGCCGGTTGCCGCGATCAACCAGGTCCCGATCGTCGGCGGCGACTTCGACCAGGAGATCCTGGCCAAAAC
>VAXY01000113.1 GCA_005885085.1 Actinomycetota bacterium
GCACCTCTGCCGACAGGATCCCGATCTCCTCCTGCTGATCCACGGTCAGGAAGCGCTTCCCCATCCAGCGGAAGATGTAGTCGACGATCGACTTCGCGACGCGGATGTCCGCGTCGTTCGTCATCCCGCTCGGCTCGAAGCGCATGTGCGAGAACTTCGAGACGTACACCTCGAGCGGGACGCCGTACTGCAGGCCCAGCGAGACCGAGATCATGATCGAGTTCATCAGGCCCGCCAGCGTCGTGCCTTCCTTCGCGATGTCGACGAAGATGTCGCCCGGCGTCCCGTCTTCGTACAGGCCGACGTGGATGTAGCCCTCGTACTCGCCGACGCGGAACTTGCGGCCGACCTCGACCCGGTCTTCCGGTAGCCGGCGCCGCTGCGTCAGCGGTGCAGGCGGCAACGCGGACGCCAGCGTCTCCTGCGCGCCGCCGTCCTTCTTGCCGGACAGCGGCTGCGCGACCTTGCAGTTGTCCCGGTAGATCGCGATCGCCTTCACGCCCAGCTGCCAGGACTCGCGGAACAGCTGCGCCACCTCATCCACCGACGCCGTCTCCGGCAGGTTCACGGTCTTCGAGATCGCGCCTGAGATGAACGGCTGAACCGCGCCCATCATCTTCACGTGACCCATGTAGTGGATCGCGCGATCGCCGACGGCGCAGTCGTACACCGGGTAGTGCTCGGCCTTCAGGTACGGCGCGCCCACGACGGTGTTCCGCTCGTCCACGAACGCGACGATCTCCTCGACCTCCGCCGGCGCGTAGCCGAGCTTGTCGAGGGACATCGGCACGGACTTGTTCACGATCGTGATCTCGCCGCCGCCGACGAGTTTCTTCGACTTCACCAGCGAGAAGTCCGGCTCGACGCCCGTCGTGTCGCAATCCATCATGAAGCTGATCGTCCCGGTCGGCGCCAGCACCGTCGCCTGCGCGTTCCGGTAGCCGTTCACCTCGCCGAGATTGAGCACGTCGTCCCAGGCCTGCCGGCACGCCGTCAAGAGATCGGCAGGAATGACGTCCGCGTCCTGGATGTTCCCGACGGCGGCCCGGTGCTGCGCCATCACGCCGATCATCGCCGCCGCGTTCGGCTTGTAGCCCGCGAACGGACCCATCCGGCCGGCGATCTCCGCCGACTTGCGATACGCACGGCCGGTCATCAGCGCGGTGATCGCCGCCGCGTAGGCACGACCCTCCTCGGAGTCGTAGGGCAGCCCGCGCGCCATCAGCAGCGCGCCCAGGTTCGCGTACCCGAGCCCGAGCTGGCGGTACGCCTTCGCGTTCCGCTCGATCTCCGGCGTCGGATAGGACGAGTTGCCGACCAGGATCTCCTGCGCCAGGAACATGACGTCGACGGCATGCACGAACGCCTCGACGTCGAGCTCGCCGTCCTCGCGTCGGAACTTCATCAGGTTCAGGGACGCGAGGTTGCACGCGCTGTCGTCGATCGACATGTACTCCGAGCACGGGTTGGACGCGTTGATCCGCGACGTGTTCGGCAGTGTGTGCCAGTTGTTGATCGTCGTGTCGTACTGCACCCCAGGATCCGCGCACTGCCACGCCGCTTCCGCGATGTCCTTCAGCAGCTGGCGCGCCTTGATCGTGTCGACGACCGTTCCGTCAGTGCGCGCGGTCAGGTTCCAGTCCGAGTCGGCCTCGACGGCCTCCATGAACGCGTCCGTGACGCGCACCGAGTTATTGGCGTTCTGGTACTGGATCGACGCCCAGTCGGGCGAGTCCAGCGACATGTCGTAGCCGGCCGACTCGAGCACGCGCGCCTTGCGCTCCTCGTGTGCCTTGCACCAGATGAACTCCTCGATGTCGGGATGGTCGACGTCGAGCACGACCATCTTCGCCGCGCGCCGCGTCTTGCCACCGGACTTGATCGTCCCGGCCGACGCGTCGGCGCCGCGCATGAACGACACCGGCCCGCTCGCGTAGCCGCCCTTCGACAGCTGCTCCTTCGACGAGCGCAGCTTCGAGAGGTTCACGCCCGACCCGGAACCGCCGCGGAAGATGACCCCCTCGCGCCGGATCCAATCCAGGATCGAGTCCATCGAGTCCTCGATCGAGAGGATGAAGCAGGCGGAGCACTGCGGCTTTTCCTCGAAGCCGACGTTGAACCACACGGGCGAGTTGAAGGAGGCGAGCTGGTTGACGAGGATCGCCTTCAGCTCGGCCTCGAAGGTTTCGGCCTCCTCGTCCGTCGCGAAGTAGCCGTCCTTCCGGCCCCACGTCGAGATCGTGTCGACGACCCGGCCGATCATCTGGCGCACGGAGCGCTCCCGCTCCGGGGAGGTCATGCGGCCGCGGAAGTACTTCTGGGCGACGATGTTGGTCGCGGTCTGCGACCAGAACTTCGGGAACTCGACGTCTTTCTGCTCGAAAACCGGCCTGTCCTTGCCCGGGATGAAGCCGTCGCGGGTCTCCCACTCGATCTCGTCGAAGGGCTCCCGCCCGGGGATGGTGAAGTAGCGGCGGACGGCGAGAGTGGCGTCCTCTCGGACGACCGTGTTCTCGATCTCCTCGGCCGTTACCGGGGACTCAATCTGTTGCTTCGTGCTCGCCATGCCGCTCCTCCAAGGGTAGCCGTGGATCGTAGGGGGACCAGCAATATGGAGGCAGGCTCGGACGGAACGAGCGCTGTTTTCCGGCTAGACGACGGGGCCCGGCGGAGGCGGCTCTGGAGCGGCTCTGCGGGCCTGGTGCCGGCGCGCGAAGAAGCTGACTGCGGCCGCCGCGACCAGCGCTAAGGCGAGCCCCCCGAGGATGAGCAGCGGCACCGGCACCGAGTTCGCGGTGCTCGGCCCGACCGCCCTGGCGAGCCAGTGGAAGAAGCCTTTGTCGTGGGAGCCGCCCGTCGCGCCGCCGCCCGGGCCCCCGGGGCCGTCGCCGGCGCCCGGGACGAGCGTCGCGCCTGTCACGTGACCGTCGTGGTCGCGGATCACGTTCTGGAGGGCGCGCGTCAGGTCGTCCCGCAATGTCCCGTACACGATCTGATCCTCCGGGATGTCCCTGAGCGCCTCGCGGTAGCAGTGGACTTCGTACGTGTTGTCGATCCGGCCGTCGACGTACCAGTCGTGGATCAACGCGTCCGAGCACGTGCTCGCCTGGGCCGTGCCGGCCCCGAATGTGGCCGCGGCTGCAGCGGCGGCACAAACGAGGATGAGGGGCTTCAGGAACTTGGGCATGCGGGAACGGCGCTGCGGCTTCGGCGGACTCTAACCACGATCTTGCCCACAGTGCCGGATGGGAGTGAGCGTCGCATATGGCGCTTGTAAACGCTTTGTAAGCGAGAACACCCCGGCTGACTTCTCCTAAAGCGGGCCGAACTCCTCATCGGAGGCGCCTGTGTTAGCTTCGCGCGCGATGCGACGGCCGGCCGTTCGGGGAGCTCTGCTCCCGGCCGCCGCCGCGGCTCTCGCCTTCACGGCCCTCCTCTTCAGCGACGGCTCGAGCCAGTCGCGGCTCTTCTGGATCGGGGCGGCGGCGGTGGTGATCGCCGCGGTCGGGTGGGGTGCGCGGCCCCCGGCGTTGCCGGCCACGGCCGTTGCCTTCTTTGCGGCTCTCGCCGTCTTCGTCCTCTGGCAAGGCGCTTCGATCGCGTGGTCGATCGAGCCGAGCCGGTCCTGGGACTACGCGAACCGGGGCCTCGTCTACCTCGCCTTCGCCGCCGTCGGCGCATTGCTCGGGGGCGTCGCGGCGCGGCGGTTCACCTATGTCGCGGCCGGGCTGCTCGCCACGCTGTTCGTCTGGGCGCTCGCGGCGAAGGTGATTCCGGGGCTGTACTCGGATTACGGACGCCTGGCACGCCTGCGCTACCCGCTGGGGTACTGGAACGAGCTGGCGCTGCTCGCGGCGGCGTCCGTGCCGATCGGTTTGTGGCTGCTGCGGCGAGCCCGCGTGGCCGGCGCGTTATTGCTCTACGCCGCGGTCGTCGTCGTCGTCCTCACCTACTCGCGCGTGGGGATCGTGCTCGGGGTCCTCGCCGCTCTCGCATTCCTCGCCCTCGACGAGCGGCGACTCGAGACGATCGGGCCGTGGGCGCTCGCGTGGATCGTCGGCGGGGCCGTCGCGGGCGCCGGGCTGTTGCTGCCGGGCGTGAGCGACGACGGTCAGGCGCACCATGTCCGCGTGGACGACGGGCTGCTGTTCGGGGCGGCGCTGGTGGTCGGTGCCGCGGTCGTCTGGCTGGGCCTGCGCTACGTCGTCACGCGGGCAGTCAGCCGCAGCGTCGTGCGCGCCGTGGCGGCCCTGCTCGCCGCCGTGATCGTCGCGGGGCTCGCGGCTTCGGTCGTGCGCGCGGGGGGCCCAGTCGACTTCCTGCGTGACCGGTGGCACGAGTTCAACAATCCCTCCAGCGCGCAGGTCGGGAACACGCCGGGTCGCATCGCGTCCGCGAGCTCGAGCAACCTTTGGCGCTGGTGGCAGGAGGCGTGGAATGCGTTCGTCGACCACCCGGCGCAGGGCACGGGCGCCGGCTCGTTCGGGCTCACCGACCGGGTCGAGCGGAAGAGCCCGCTCGCCGTCGTCGAGCCGCACTCGACGCCGCTGCAGTTCCTGAGCGAGCTCGGCATCGTCGGCTTCCTCTTGTTCGCTGCCGTGGTGGCGACCGCCGTCGTGGCGATTCGGCGGCGCGCCACGATCCCGCTCGCGCTTGCACTGGCGGTCTGCTTCCTGCACTCCGTCGTCGACATCGACTGGGACTACGTTGCCGTCCAGGGGCCGCTCTTCCTGACGGTCGGCGCGTTTGCGACGGGCCCGCCCGCGGGACGGCGTGCGCGCTGGGTGCCCACCGCGGGGGCCGCGGTCTGCGCGCTTGCGGCGGTGTACTCACTCGCGTCGCCGTGGCTGTCGTCACACCGGCTGAGCGCGGCGTACGACGACCTCGCGCGCGGGAACCTGATCGGGGCGCGCGACGAGGCGAGGGCAGCGCACTCTTTTAACCCGCTCGCGGAGGAGCCGGTCTGGCTGATGGCGGCGCTCACCCCGGACACGGAGAAGGCCCGGGCGCTGCAGCTCTACAGAGACGCGCGCGACCGCGAGCCGAAGAACGCGGAGGCGTGGTACGTGCTCGGCGCCTTCGAGCTCCATCAGCTCAAGCGGCCGCGCGACGCGTACCGCGACCTGAACCAGGCCTACACGTACGACCGGTACATCTTCACGCCGGGGACGCAGCCGGGCCGGGACCTCGACCGTGCGCGCTGCCTCGTCGACCCGTCTACGTGCCGATGATCAGCACGAGGTGCGCGCCGAGGAGCTGCGCCGGCCGCATTCCGTCGAGTGGCCGGACGATGC
>VAXY01000114.1 GCA_005885085.1 Actinomycetota bacterium
CGGCCTGTCACGCAGATGCGGCACGAGCGTCGTCGCCACGGCCTGGTAGTAGGCGAAGAGGTCGCCCTTCGTGATCGCGTCGTCCGGATACAGGACGCGGTCGGGCGACGTCAGGTTGACAGTCTTCGCTTCAGCCACAGCGCATTGCGAATCGCGAACACTTCCCAGTCGTTGTTGAAGTACGCGAGGATCTCAACATCTCGGCTCCACCCCTCGAAGCGGCGCGCCCATTCCTCCAGCTCGGTCGTGCTGTAGTTGCCGCGCCGGCCCCGCGAACCGTAGTGGAAACGCACGAACGTCCACGTGGTGGTGAACACGTGCGCCTGGAATTCCTTCACCTCCGGCCGGTCGCCGATCACGAGCGCAGCGTCGTGGGCACGGAGCAGCTCGTACACGGGCTCGGCGAACCAGCTCGGGTGCCGGAACTCGAAACAGTGCCGGCCCGGCGGAAACGCCTCTAGCGCCGCCGCGAGGCGATCGTCGTCGCGTTTGAACGTCGCCGGGAGCTGCCACAGCACCGGTCCGAGCTTGGGCGAGCGGACGAGCGGCTCGATCCGCTCGTAGTAGCGTGCGATGCCGCCGCGCAGGTCGGTCAGGCGCTTGATGTGCGTCAGGTAGCGGCTCGCCTTGACCGAAAAGAGGAAGCGCGGCGGCGTCTGCGCGACCCACGAGGTGACCGACGACTTCAGCGGCAGGCGGTAGAAGGTGTTGTTCACCTCGACGGTGTCAAAGTGCTGCGCGTAGTGCTGGAGCCAGAGCCGCGCGGGCTTCCCTTCGTAGAACTCGTCCTTCCACGCCTGGTAGTTCCAGCCGGAGCAGCCTATGCGGACAGAGCGTGCGCCAGTTGGCGGCATAGCTCCGGCGTTCCCGCTGCGACCACGCGTGAACGCCCTTCCACGTCGAGCGGCGCCCCGTCGAAAGGCGGCGCCTCGAACAGGTCGATCGCAAGCCCCCGTTCGCGCAGGAGCAGCTGTGCCGCTGCGATATCGACCGCCCGCGCCGGCTTGAGCGAGCAGACGGCGTCGACGCGCCCGGCCGCGAGGTGACACAAGGAAAGTGCGAGCGAGCCCATGATCCGCAGGCGGTACGCAAGCTCCACGACCGCCGCCGCCTTCTCGGCGACGGACGCCGTGCGCGTCGCCTCGAACGACAGGATCTCGATGCGATCCTTCGGCAGCTCGCCGTCGAGCAGGTGGCCGTTGAGACGGGCTCCCTCACCGCGCGTCGCGGTCCACTCCTCCTTGCTCCCGAAGTCGTGCACGAAGCCGAACTCGACGTCGCCCATGGTCGGGCCCGAGGCGATCGCGACGGACAGTGAGAAGAAGCCGATGCCACGCTTCGCGTTGAGCGAGCCGTCGATCGGGTCGACGACGACGTGAGTCCTGCCGTCCCCGACCGTGCCGATTTCTTCGGAGACGACCGTCAGGTCCTCGACACCGTCGAAGCGGGCGAGCACGACGCGCTCGGCCGCGGCGTCGATCGCGGTCGTCTCGTCACCGCCCATCCCGGAGCCGACGACCGGTTCGCGATCGGCCCGCGTGGGCAACTCGGCCAGCACGTGGCGGACGTCGACGACCGCCTCGCGGCAGAGCGCGAGCCAGTCAGTCAAGCGGATGGAACAGCAGGCCCGAGGTGAGCTTCGGATAGAAGTACGTGCTCTTCTGTGGCATCGTCTCGCCTCGACGCGCGACCGCCCAGACGTCTTCGATCCGTGTCGGCCGCAGCAGGAAGGCCGCCTCCGCGTCGCCCCGGTCGACCGTCGCAACCGCCTCCTCGCGTTGCGGTGTGTACGTAACGCCTTCTGTCGCGATGCGCTCCACCACCTCGACGTCGAGGGCGTCGCTCTCGAGCAGCTCATACCGGCCGTCGCGGTAGAGCACGACGCCGGGCAACTCGTCTCCCGGCTGCTCGATCGGAGTCCCTCGGGCCCCGTTCACGTGCTGTACGACCCGGTGCGTCGGGAAGATCGTCAGGCCCGCCTGCCTCGTCGGCACGAGCACGACCATCAGATACGGCGAGCCCCCCTCGGCCGCATACGCGAGGGCGGTCTCGTAGCGGTGGTGCCCGTCGGCGATCAACAGCTCGGTGTCGCCGAAGCTCGGCGCGTCCGGGATCCGCCAGAGCCTGTCGCCGCCGCTCTCGAGGTCCGGCATGCGGTCCGGCACGGGAAGCGAATCGCCTTCGTACAGGAGGAAGATCGGCTCCAACTGCGCGCGTGTCGCGCGCAGGAGCCGTAGGCGGCCCACCTTCGGGCCGCTGTGCGTCCGCTCGTGCGGGAGGACAATGCCGTGGTCGTACGGCTCGGCGCGGAGCGAAGCGACGAGCCCCGAGCGCCGGCGGGCGACGCCGTCCGGACCGGTGTAGTCCTGCGAAAGAAACCAGAAGCTCGGCTCCTCCTCCCGGACGAGGACGCCGCTTTGCCGCCAGGCCGCGAGCTCGCGGCCTGCCTGCTGCTCGTCGTCGGGCAGCGTGAGGCGCACGACGTTGTACGGGCTGAGGGCGAGGTATTTCGCGCGCTCCTCGGGCGAGATCACGTCGTACGGCGGCGCGACCAGGTGCTCCAGCGGACCGGCCTTCGCCTCGTCGTAGCGCTCGGCCCGGAACGGCTTGACCTCGGCCATGCGCCTCGACCCTAGCATCCGTCCCCGGACCTAGACTTGCCTCGTGAACGCGATCGCCGAGCTGGCCGAGGAACGGGTCATCGAGGGCATCTACGGGGTCGCACGCAAGCAGCGCTTGCGGACGAAGGGAGGCGCGCCGTACCTCGCGCTCGAGCTCGTCGACCCGAGCGGCCGCATCGACGCGCGCGTCTGGCACGACGTCGAGTTGCTCGACGCGCGGTTCGCGGAAGGCGACGCCGTGCGCGTGCTCGGACGCGTCGAGAAGTTCAGGAACCGGCTGCAGGTCGACGTGCGCACGCTCGAAGCTGCTCCGGATGCGGACCCGGCCGAGCTCGCGCCCGCATTGCGCCGTAACGCGGACGAGCTGGAGGGCTTCCTCGAGTTTCTCGCCGCCGAGATCGCCCACCCCGGACTGCGCGCCACGGTCCACCGCTTCCTCGACGACAAGGCGATCCGGACCGCACTGCGGCGGCTGCCGGCGGCGGAGACGCACCATTCGTACGCGGGGGGTCTGCTCGAGCACAGCGTCGGCGTCGCGACGATCTGCCGCGAGACGGCTCAGCTCCACCCGCGCCTGCGCACCGATCTGTTGCTGGCCTCTGCCCTGCTGCACGACGTCGGCCGCACCGCCGAGCTCACTGCCGGGCCGACCTTTCGCCAGACCGAGGAGGGCCGCCTCCTCGGCCACGTCCACCTCGGCCTGCGGCTCGTGGAGACACGCGCCGCGGCGCTCGAAACGGAGGTGCGGGCAGAGTTGCTGCACGCGATCTCGTGCCACCACGACGCGCGCGCGGCGCGCACCGCCGAGGCCGCCGCGCTCTACCACGCGAACCAGCTCGACGCGGTCGCTGCGACTCGGCCCGTACCTGACTAGTTAGCTTCTTCGGATGGGAATCGCCCTCGCGTTGGGCGCGAGCCTGACGTGGGGGCTCGCCGACTTCTTCGGGCCGCTCCAGGGGCGCGTTCTCGGGGCGCTGCGGACGCTGGTGTACGTCCAGCTCGGCGGGCTCGCCGGCATCGCGCTGATCGTCGCCGTGCGCGGCAAGGGACCGGGCGACGCCGCCGCGCTCTTCGCCGTGCCGGCGGCGATCTCCGGCACGCTCGGCCTCTTCGCGTTCTACCGCGGCATCGCCATCGGTGCGATCAGCATCATCGCGCCGATCGCGGGGATCTCGGCGCTGCTGCCTGTGATCGTGGGGGTCGCGAGCGGCGACCGCCCGTCCGCCTGGCAGCTGCTCGGAATCGCGGCCGCACTCACGGGCGTGTTCCTCGCCGCCCGTGAGCCGGCCGCGGAGCGGCCCGTCGGCGCGCAGCGCGGAGCAGTGGAGGGGGTCCGGGGGAACCGGGAGGTTCCGCCAGGGCTGTCCCGTTTCGCACCGGGCGTCGGCCTGGCGATGCTCGCGGCACTCGGCTTCGGTGGCTACTTCCCGTTCATGCACGCCGCCGGCAACGCTGACTTCTGGTGGGCGGCGCTGATCTTCAGGTTGACGTCGACCTCCGTGATCCTCGCAGCCGTCGCCGTGCGGAGGCCGGCGCTGGCGGTCGCGCCGCTCCGAATGTCGCTGCTCGCCCTGATCGGCTTCGGCGACATGCTGGGCAACCTGCTGTTCGCCGCCGCGTCGACGAGCGGCCTCGTGAGCGTCACCTCCGTGCTCGCGTCGCTGTATCCGATCGTGACCGTCGTTCTGGCTCGTCTGGTCCTGAGCGAACGGGTCTCGCGCTCGCAGGAGGCAGGCATCGGGCTGACGCTCGCGGGTGTAGCGCTGATCTCGGCCGGTTAGACGTTGAAGCGCACGTTCAGCACGTCCCCATCCTGAACCACGTACGTCTTGCCTTCGAGGCGCTGGAGGCCCTGTCGCGCGGCCTCCGCGTGTGAGCCGGCGGCGACGAGATCGTCCCAGCGGATCACCTCGCAGCGGATGAAGCCACGGGCGATGTCGGAATGGATCGTCCCAGCCGCCTCGAGGGCGTTCTGGCCGCGGCGCAGCGTCCACGCACGCGTCTCTTTGTCGCCGGCGGTGAAGAAGCTGATCAGGCCGAGCTCTGCGCTCAGCCTGCGCACGACCTCCTCCAGCGCGGATTCGCCCTCGCGGAACGCGGCCGCCTCCTCGGCCCCCAGGTCGGCGAGCTCGGCCTCGAGCTTGAGGTCGATCCCGCCGGGCCCGTTCTCGACGGCGAGCAGCGGCTTGGTCGTCAGCGGCTCCAGCTCTGCCGGAAGCTCAGCGGGCCAGTCGGCGAGCGAGCCACCCCCGTCGACGTGCGCGAGTAGCCGTTCGAGCTCGGCGGCTTCCTGCTTCAGCTTCTGCTCACCGGACTTCGCCTGTTTGGCGACACGCTCCAGACGCCGCTCGACCTGGTCGCGATCGGCGACGAGCAGCTCGAGCCGGAGCGTCTCGAGATCGTCCGCGGGCACACGCGTGCCGGAGAATCCGTCGAGCACGACCAAGAGCGCGTCGACCTGGCGCAGGTTGCCGAGCAGCTCCGGCCCCGTGCCGCGCACCTCCACGACCCGGATCGCCGCGGGCGTGACCTTACGAGGCCTGATCACCTCCGCGATCCGTGCGAGGCGCGGATCGGGAATCGCAGCCATGCCGACGTCGCCGGTTGCACGCGCGCCGGTCAGGGCGTGGAACAGCGTCGACTTCCCGGAGCTCGGAAGCCCCACGATCCCGACCTCGAGCGCCACTACGACGTCTTCGAGATCTGCTTCTGCAACGACACGAGTGCGCGATGCTGGAGCGACTTCACCGCACCTTCGGTCTTGCCGAGGATCGTCGCCACCTCGGAATTCGGAAGGTTGAACACGAACTTGAGCGTCAGCACCTGCCTCTGCTCTTGCGACAGGCCCTCGATCAGCTCGAGCAAGCTCTGCCGGCCGATCGACTGGAAGGCAGCGGCCTCGGCGGAGGGCTCAGACTCGCCGATCGGCTCCGGGACGTCTTCCTCCGGCTGCCACCGGCGCGACGAGCGGAAATGGTCCATGGCCAGGTTGTGAGCGATGCGGAAGAGCCAAGCGGAGAACGGCGCCGACCGCCACCGGAAGCGCGTGATCGACTCGAGCATCTTCAGGAACGTCTGCGTCGTCAGGTCCTCGGCGTCGTGCCGGTTCCCGACGCTCATGTGCAGGTAGCTGTAGATGCGGTCGAAATGGAGCAGGTAGAGCACGTACGCGCCCGGATCCTGGGCAGGCGGCGACGCAGCGCGGGTCGCTTCCTCGGCCATCAAGCCAGAGAGTTCCCTCTCGGCACGCCCTCTAACTCCCGGAGCGGCAGCGCCGCGGAGATTCCCCCAACTACGTGGAGCCAGATGCGCCGAATCCCACTCTGCTCTCCCGCGCGAATCGCTTGACGTACACCACGCGCTGCAGGGCGATCGTGTAGCGGCCGTCCTCCGCGTCGAGCGACAGCGCCGCCTCGCCGGTCCCCGCGCGCAGCTCTGCCGACCCGAGCGCCTGCTCGAGGGCATCCGCGCTCGCAGGCGACACGAGCGCGCCCATGATCTGCCCGCCGTCGAACGCGATCTCGATTCGCACCCGCTCTGCGCTACTCACTCGATACGACCTCCGCGAGAACTCCGTGCACGGAGTCGGGATGGATGAAAGCAACCTCGAGCCCGAACAAACCCTCGCGCGGAGCTTCGTCGATCAGATCCGCTCCCGCGCCGGAAAGCTCGGCGAGCGCCGCCGGCAGGTCGCTCACGTCGAACGCTACGTGGTGCATGCCCGGGCCCCGCTTCGCGAGGAACCGGCCGACGGGAGTGTCGGCGCCGAGGGGCTCGAGCAGCTCGACGCGGCCGTCTCCGATGCGCAGCGACACCGCGCGGACGCCCTGCCCCTCGACCGTCGCGCGGTGCTCGACCTGGGCGCCGAAAAGCCGCTCGTACGTCGAGAGGGCGGCGTCGAGATCGTCGACCGCGACACCGAGATGGTGGATCCCCCGCGCCTGCACGCAGGCGAGGCTACCGAACGTGCGTGGTGAACGACCGGGTGTTCGCGACGCCGCTCTCGCGCACCGTCATCGAGCCACGGATCGTCTTGCCCTTCGCGTTCTTCGGCACTTTCCACGAGCAGGCAGCGTTCGGGCTCTTCACCACCGCCCCCGACGGCGATTTCACGGTCACGGTGACGAAAGCGCCCTTGCCGCGCAACGCCTTGTTGCCGAGCTTGGCGCGGCACGTGACCTTCCCCCTCGTCACCGCCGCGCCTGTGTCACCGTGCGCGATGCCCATCAGGACGACGAGCGCCTTGCCTGCCTTGACGGTCTTGGCTGCGTCGAAGTTCGTCACGATCACGCGCAACGGCTCCGCGAGCCGGAAGGGGTAGAGATTCGCCTCGGGCGCAACGTCTTGGGCCACGACCTCGTTTCCGTTGAACGCGATCCCAAGCACGTAGAACTCGAGCTCGATCGGGACCGAGAGATCCGGGAAGCCGGGTGCGAGGTCCTCCTGCCGCACGGTCAACGTCGCCACGCCTCCGGAGAACGAACCGCTCAACGAGGCCGGGGTGGGATCGACGGCGTCGAGGTCCATGCCGCTCCACTCGAGCAGCAAGGCGCCCTGGGTGCCGTCGAGCACCAGGGCGAAGTTGATCCCGTCGTCGCGCTTCCCCGCGAAAACGTTCGGGTCGTCGGTTCCGATCAGCACGGCGACCACATCGTCGGCCCCGAGCGCGGATCGGTTCGCGAGCGTGACGCGAAATGTGATCAGCCCTTGATCGTCGTTGGACACGGTCACGCTCGTCACGTCGGGCGCCTGGGCGGGCGCATCGGCGGTGGGATCCGTGAACGTCTCAGAGCCGGACGCCGCGGTGACACCGGCGAGACAGAGGGCCGTGACGACCAGGGCGAGACACGAGAGCCCGAAGCGCATCGGCCGCATCGTACGAAAGGCTGGGGTCTGACCCCGGAGGGTCAGACCCCAGTTCTAGCCTTCGGCGGAGACGACGCGAGGCATGCCGACGGTCTCCGAGGCATGCGACTCGGCCGGAACGTCCTCGAGCAGCTCGAGCACCTCTTCCCGGACGAGCGTCTCCTTCTGCAGCAGCGCCGAGGCAACTCGGTCGAGTGAGACGCGATGCTTGGTGAGAAGCCGCACGGCCTCGGCGAACGCTCCGTCGGTGAGGCGGCTCTGCTCCTGGTCCCGGAGGCTCTTCGTCTCCTCGGACAACGCGTAGTTGTCCGCGCGCATCGTGCGCGAGCTGACCAGGTCGGACATGCCGAACTCGAACACCATCGCCCGAGCCAGCTCCGTCACCTTCTCGAGATCGTCCGCCGCGCCCGTGCTGATGCGGCCGAACACGACCTGCTCGGCCGCACGGCCGGCCAGCGTGACCTTCATCGAGTCGCTCAGCTCCTCCTTCGTGCGCACGTAGCGATCCTCGGTCGGGAGGTAGTACGCGTACCCGAGCGCCTCGCCGCGGCCGACGATCGAGACCTTGTGCAGCGGCATCAGCTCGCCCATCAGGTACGACATCACGGCGTGGCCCGCTTCGTGGTACGCCAGCACGCGCTTTTCCTTCTCTGTCACGACGCGCCGCTTCTGCAGGCCGGCGACGACCCGCTCCATCGCGGCGTCGAAGTTGTCCTGCATCACATACGCACGATCCTCGCGACCGGCGAAGATCGCCGCCTCGTTGGCGATGTTGGCGAGATCCGCTCCAGTGAGCCCGGCCGTCTGACGCGCAACCAGCGAAAGATCGACGTCCGGCCCGAGCGGCTTGTTCCGCGTGTGCACCTGCAGGATGGCGGACCGCGCGGTGAGGTCGGGCACGCCGACGAGCACCTGGCGGTCGAACCGGCCGGGCCGGAGCAGCGCCGCGTCGAGGTGCTGCAACCTGTTCGACGCTCCCATCACCACGACCTGATCCTCGCCGCCGAAACCGTCGAGCTCGACCAGTAGCTGGTTCAGCGTCTGATCCTGCTCGCGGTTGAGGCTGTGACCGCTACGCGCAGTCCCGATCGCGTCGAGCTCGTCGATGAAGATGATCGCGGGCGCCCGCTTGCGCGCATCCTTGAACAGCCGGCGGATGCGCGCCGCGCCCAGGCCGGCGAACATTTCGATGAATGACGACGCGCTCGCCGCGAAGAACGTCGCCCCTGACTCCTGCGCCGCCGCCTTCGCCAGCAGTGTCTTCCCGGTCCCCGGCGGCCCGTGCAGGAGGATGCCCTTGGGGACGCGCGCGCCGAGGCGCTCGAACCTGCGCGGGTTGCGAAGGAAGTCGACCACCTCCTGCAGCTCCGCCCGCACCTCGTCCACGCCGGCGACGTCGGCCCACGTCACCGCCGTCTTCGACCGGGTATCGACCTCTGCCGGCTTGACGCGCGGCATCAGCTGCAGCATGCGCCAGAAGATGTAGAGCAGCAGGATGTAGAACGAGATCCCCAGCAGCGGCCACCAGTTGACCACGAAGTCGCGCATGGCGACGAAGGCCTGGTGAAGATCCACTCCCGGCATCCCGTACTCATCATCTCCAGGGAATGCCGCCCGT
>VAXY01000115.1 GCA_005885085.1 Actinomycetota bacterium
GGAGAGCATCAGCGATTCGGTGATCTCCAGAACGAGCGCGGACGCCGAGAGGCCCGACATCTCGAGGGCCTTGCGGACGTCGCCGACGAGCGTCTCCGACTGCAGCTGCCTGACCGACAGGTTGACGCTCATCGTCAACGGCTCGGTGCGCGGGAATTGCTCCTGCAGGCGAACGCCTTGGCGACACGCGGTCTCGAGGATCCAGCGCCCCATCGGGATGATCAGCCCGGTCTCCTCGGCGACGGGGATGAACTGGATGGGCGCGATCGTGCCGCGGGTGGGATGGTTCCAGCGGACCAGAGCCTCGACGCCGAGGATGTCCCTCCCGGCGAGCCGGACCACCGGTTGGTAGTGAAGCTCGAGCTGCTCGAAGGTGAGCGCATGCTGCAGGTCGGAGCGCAGCTCGAGTCGCTCGACGACGCGCTCGTGCATCGTCGGCTCGAAGACGCGGTAGCTCCCCTTGCTGTCGCGCTTGGCCATGTACATAGCGACGTCTGCGTTCCGGAGCAGCTCCTCGGCCTCGGGCGTCTCGAGGTCCTCGCCGACGAGGCAGATCCCGACGCTCGCCCGCGGGAAGACGCTCTTCCCGTCGATGTCGACCGGGAGGTCGAGCGCGCGAAGGATGCGCGCCGCCGCGTCGGCCGCGTCGGCCGAGCCGTTCACCCCGTCGAGCAACACGGCGAATTCGTCGCCCCCGAAGCGTGCGACGGTGTCGGTCGGACGCACGGCGATCTTGAGCCTGCGACCAACCTCCTGCAAGACCTCGTCGCCCGCCGCATGCCCGAGGCTGTCGTTGACCGTCTTGAAGTCGTCGAGGTCGATGAACATGACCGCGATCTCCGGGACGCCGCGGCCGGCGCGCATGAGCGCGTGCTCGACGCGGTCGGAGAAGAGCGCGCGGTTCGCGAGCTTCGTCACCGGGTCGTGGAAGGCCTGGTGGGCGAGCTGCTCCTCGAACGCCTTCCGCTCGCTGATGTCGCGGCTGTTCAGAACGATGCCGCGCACGTGCTCGTCGTGCAGCAGGTCGGTGTGCTGCACCTCGAAGCGGAGCAGCGTACCGTCGCGGTGATTGACCGAGCATTCGATCGTGTGGCCTTCGCTCACTCCCGAGCCGTCGACTGCGATCAACTGCGCGAGCAGTGGCCGGTCGGATTCGGTCAGCAGGCGGTCGAAGCGCTGTCCTTCGATCTCGTCGGCGCGATAGCCGAGCACACGCTCGACCGACGGGCTCTGGTACGTGACGATTCCGTCCGCATCGAGGACGGTGATCAGATCGCTCGAGTGCGCGACGAGGGAGCGGAAACGCGCTTCGCTCTGGCGCCGGTGCAGATCGGCCGCGAGCGATGCGCCTTCGACCGCGAGCGAGACCTGCGTCGCGAGCGCGCCGAGCGCATCTGCGAGATCGCCTGTGACGGTCTCGGGGGACGAGACGACCAGCGCGCCGCGGATCTCACCGCGGACGGTGAGCGGCGCGATGACTGTCGAATGGCCCTCGGCCAACCTGAGGTCGCCGCGCACGTGCGGCGGGAGCTCAGCGTGGACGATCTTCTTCGACTCCGAAACCTGGCGCAGCCAGTCGCGGGTGGCGACGGCGACCGTGCCGCCGGTGGCCCCGTCAGACGAAGCCTCCACCACGGCGTCTTCGCCTGAGACCAGCACGATCCGGACCGGCGGTTCCGCGTCGAGCAGGCGATGGACGGACAGGATGGCCGCCTCGGCAACCTGCTGGTGGCCGGCGGCTGCGACGAGGTCGACGCCGGCTCTCCGGAGGGCACGCTCGCGTCGGACGACGCGCGCTTCCTGACGCACGAGCCCGGCCATGCGCGATACGACGAGGAGAAACAGGACTGCGGAGCCGACGATCAACACGAGTGCGTCCGTGTTGTGGATCGCCTGCGCGAAACGGATGCCGGGCGCGATCAGGCAGGCGCCGGCGAGCAGCGTCAGCCTGAGCGGCGTCAGCCGGGTGCGCGAATCCTCCGCCGGGGTCTCCAGCGACTGCATCGACGGGTGCAGCGCGGCGGCACCCCAGAGCAGGTAGTAGAAGATCCAGCCCGCGTCGTAGATGAGCTGGTAGTTGTAGGTGCCCTTGAGCAGCGCGAGGTTGTACGCGGAGTCCGTCGTGAGCAGGCAGACGATGCTGCCGACGAGGAGCCAGAAGGAGAGCGTGCGCCGGCCCGCATCGACCGCCAGGCGAATCAGGCCGGCGAGCAGCAGCACGTCACCGAGCGGGTAGGCCGCGCCGACGCCCGTCTGGAGCCACGTCTGGTCGGTCACGTGGATGTTCGGGGCGATCAGGAAGACCCACGAGAGCAGACCGACGCCGATCGTGAGGATGAGCGCATCGAACAGCGCCGTGCGATCGCGGCGCGGGTTGCGGCGCCTGACCAGCACGAAGAGACCGGCGATCAGGACCGGATAGACCATGAGGTAGAGCGCGTCGCCGGCCGACGGGAACGGAACGTCGGCTCCGAAGACCTTCCGGTAGCCGTAGGTGTAGAGGTCGCCGCCGAAGTACAGGAACTGACCGGCGGCGAAGAGCCACCAGGCGGCGCGGGCGCCCGGTCGGTGCATTCGAATGCCGGCCACGATCGCGAGCACGCCCGAGAGGCCCAGTGCGTTGATCAGCGGGCCGTTGCCGGCGAGGTGCGGAGCGAACAGGTACAGCGCGGTCAGCCCGCTCCCTGCAACCAGGTAGTAGATCCAGGCGCGGTTCCGAGCGCCGGCGGGCAGGGCGAGCACCTTCATGCCGCCCGCTCGCTCGTTCGGGCCGGCTGGAGGTCGAAACGGTTGACGAGGCGGCCGAGCACCTCGAGCAATTGCTCGATCTCGGCCTCGGTGTTGGCCGCCGTGACCTGGATCCGGAACCCGACCTCGTTGCGCGGGACGAGTGGGTACGCGGCCAGGGTCACGTAGATGCCGTTGTCGAACAGGAAGCGCCCGACCGCGTCGATGTCCTCGTCACGGGCGAGCGGGACTTCGATGATCGGGAACCCGGACCGGTTCGGCGTGTGCACGCCGAGTCGGGCGAGATAGTCGAGCACGGCGCTGGTCTTGCGCCAGAGCGCGGCGCGCACGACCTCGCCTCGCTGTTCGTTCACATCCAAGCCGGTGAGCACGGTCGCGAGTGCTGCGATCGGAGAGGGGCCCGAGTAGAGGTAGGGCGGCGCGGCGGTCTTCAACAGCCGCTTGAGCTCGGGCGGGCACGTCAGAAAGGCGGCCAGTGACGAGTAGGCCTTCGACAGCCCCGACACGAGCACGAGGTGGTCGTAGGTTTCCCCGACATGCTTGACGATGCTGTTGCCCCGGGTCCCGTAGGGCGACAGCTCATCATCGCTGCGCTCTCCGAGGACACCGAAGCCGTGGGCGTCGTCGACGTAGAGCAGGGCGTCGTACTCGCGCGCGAGCCGCGCGAAGGCCGGGAGGTCGAGAGCGTTCCCCGTCATGCTGTTGACGCCGTCGACGCAGATCAGCCGCGGCATCGGGCCGCCTTCTTTGAGCAGGCGCTCGAGATCGTCCGCGTCCTCGAACTGGAACCGCTTCACGGTCGCGCCTCGCGCGCCGGCGAGCTGGCAGCCCTCGTAGATCGTCTTGTGCGCCCGTGACTCGACGTAGATCGTGCCGGAGCCGGCCAGCACCGGGATCACCGACATGTGGATCAGCGTGATCGTCGGCAGCACGAGCGTGTCCTCGGCGCCGAGCAGCTCCGTCAGGCGCTCTTCGATCTCGGTGTACAGAACCGGGCTGCCGAGCAGCCGCGACCAGCTCGGATGCGTGCCCCACTTCTGCAGATATCCGGGGATCGACTCGATGATCTCGCGGTCGAGGTCGAAGCCGAGGTAGTTGCACGACGCGAAGTCGGACAACCAGCGGTCGCCGACGCGGATCATTCGTCCGTCGATCTCTTCGATCACCGCGTCCGTCATCGGATTGGAGCGCTCGAGCTCGGCCAGGTCGTGGACGGCGGCGAGCCACTTGTCGATCCAGGCATGGGGCTTCGGCGCGGCCCGTGGGCCGACGGGGATGCGCGCAGTCATGCGGAGAGCATCGACGGCGACCGCCCCGGCCTTTAGGGCAACTTGCTGCCAGTTGTCAGCGCCTGGCTGCTGCTACATCGACGTGAACGGCTCGAGCAGGTGGCTGAAATCCCACATGCTCTGCACGATGCCCGAGCAGCTGTTCGAGCCGGTGCCCCCCGGACAGCCGCCGTTGTCGCGCTGGATCGCCCAGATCGAGAGCGTGTTGAAGCCGTTCGCCTGCGCGTAGTCGTAGACCTGCTGCGCGTGCGCGAGAGTGGTCTTCTCGGTCTTCTTCGGGTAGTCGTCGAGCCCCGGCATCAGCGTGATCCCGACCATCGCGTCGAGCTGCGCGGTCGTCTTCGACGGATAGAGACCGTGCAGCTGGGCGACCAGGCCGTTCGCCGCGTTGGTCGCGGCCGCACCCATGTTGGTCGTGACGCGGTCGTAGTAGTCGAACGCCATGATGTTGACGACGTCGACACGCGTGCCGTTCGCGATCGCGTTCTGCAGGATCGCCACGCCGGACGCCTCGAGCCCGGACGCCGACGTCGGCACCGTGTAGCTGACCTCGAACGGCCGGCGTTGCGCGGCCGCCCAGTCTTCGACGAGCTTGAGCGCCTTGTTCCTGCGGTCGATCCCGGCCGTGCGGTTGAGCGACCTGCCTTCGACGTCCATGTCGAGGCGGGTCACGTCGTAGCGCGTGATCACGTCCTCGTACGCGGCGGCGATCGTGTTCACGTCCTTGCACGAGTCGGCGATCTCGGTGCGGCCCTGGTCGGCGCTCCAGCCGCCGAAGGACGGGATCACGTCTCCGCCGATTCCGCGCAGCGATGCGATGTCGGACAGATAGCGGCCGTTCGAGACGGGATCCCTCCGCCTGCCGTTCCAGGCCAGCGTGCACGACGTCCTGGAGAGCGTCTCGAGGAAGGCGAGCGTGAAGTAGCGCGCGCCCGAGTCCTGGGCGGTCGTCGTGAGACTGTCGGTCGTCCAGGTCTCGAAGTACGGGGCATAGGCGTGCGCAGGCAGCGCCGTTGCGCCTTGCGCGCTCGTGGCACCGAGCCCGACGACTGCCGCAACGGCTGCAATCAGCGCGACACGCTTCATCTCTTCCCCTTCTACGCCGTGGCCGCCGCAAGCCTAGGGATTCTTGAGGCTGGGGTCAGACCCCAGAAGTCAGATTGGCACTCGTCTTCTCGGCCCGGTCCGTCAGCAGGTCGCACAGATCGGTCGCACTCAGGGCTCGCTCTCCGCGCCGCGAAGCGAACATCGGGCTGATGGATCCCTCTGCGGGCCAACCGGCGGGATACCACCAGCGCGGCTTCCGCCCAGCCTTCGCATAGCGCACGAATCGACCGCCGCGCGTCGTGTACCTGGTGTGGAACGAATCCACTCCACTCCAGAGCACCTTCGTGCGTCTGACGAAGGGGATCAGCGATCATGCTCGTCGAGGACGAGCGCACGTGGCACGAACAACACCGCTGCAGCCAGCAAAATTACGGCACCGACCTCTGCCGCGAGGGCCCCGAACACCAGCAGCAAAACGACGATCGTGGCCGCTCCAAACGCGAGTCGGACGGCGATGAAGATCGGCGAGGCCGGCAATCTCTCGGCGGGCTCGATCGTCCGCGGCATTCGCTGATTCTCTTGACTTTCGATCGGAGCCCAACCATAGTCAAGCGGCTTTTCTGTTTTTCAACGCATATCCGAGGGGGTCATCAATGAGGGCTCTGCGTAGCCTCGTAACACTGCTCGTCGTTTCCGCGCCGCTCCTGCTGGCGTCGACGGGCCAGGCCGTCAACGACCACGCGAACTACCACGCGGTCTGTCCCGGCGCCGAGGCGCTGGCCGCGCGCTGCCACTCCAACGTGGTGACAGATGCGAACGGCAATCCGAATGCGACGATCTCGCCGACCGGCTACGGGCCGGCGCAGTTCCACGGCGGCTACAGCC
>VAXY01000116.1:0-358 GCA_005885085.1 Actinomycetota bacterium
CGTGCTCACGATGTTGATCCGGCCGGAGGGGCTGATCCCTAGTGCGAGACGCCGGGCCGAGTTCCACGAGGGCGTCTCCGACACGCCGTTGTACGACACGCAGCAATGAGCAACGGAAACGGGAACCTCCTCGTCGCGGACAAGGTGCGCAAAGAGTTCGGCGGGCTCGTCGCGACCGACGACGTCGACTTCACGATCCCGCGCGGAGAAGTCGTCAGCCTGATCGGGCCGAACGGGGCCGGCAAGACGACGTTCTTCAACATGCTGACCGGCGTCTACAGGCCCACCTCGGGACGCATCCTCTTCGACGGCGAGGACGTGACGGGAATGCCGCCGCATGCGATCACCGAGCGGGGAA
>VAXY01000116.1:533-1180 GCA_005885085.1 Actinomycetota bacterium
ACTGCTGCAGTTCAGCGGCCTGCGCAACAAGGACGACGAGGTCTCGCGCAACCTCTCCTACGGCGACCAGCGGCGCCTCGAGGTCGCGCGCGCCCTGGCGACGCAGCCGAAGCTGCTGCTGCTCGACGAGCCGACCGCGGGAATGAACCCACAGGAGACGGCCGACTTCACCGCCTTCGTCGAGAGGTTGCGGACCGAGCAGGGCCTGACCGTGCTGATGATCGAGCACGACATGCGGGTCGTGATGAACATCTCCGACCGCGTGACCGTCCTCGACTACGGCGAGAAGATCGCCGAGGGGACGCCGCAGGAGGTTCAGAAGGACGCGCGCGTGATCGAGGCGTACCTCGGCAAGCAGGCACTGGAGCTGCAGGCCGAGTGAACGCGCAGGCGCAGAACATCCTCGAACTGGAGGACGTCCACACGTACTACGGCTCGATCCAGGCGCTGAAGGGGATCTCGATCGAGGTCAAGGAGGGCGAGATCGTGACCCTGATCGGTGCGAACGGGGCGGGGAAGTCGACGACGCTGCGCTCGATCAACGGGTTGAACAGCCCACGCCGCGGACGCATCCAATTCCAGGGACGGGACATCACGCATGCGTCGGCGCACGACATCGTCGAGCAGGGGATCTCGCAGTCGCCGGA
>VAXY01000116.1:1191-5712 GCA_005885085.1 Actinomycetota bacterium
AGCGTGCTCGAAAACCTGGAGATGGGCACGTTCCAGCGCGCCGACCGCGGCAACCGCAGGGCGGTCAACGAGGACCTGGAACGCGTGTACGAGCTGTTCCCGCGACTCAACGAGCGCAAGGCGCAGAAAGCCGGGACGCTCTCGGGCGGGGAGCAGCAGATGGTCGCGATCGGCCGCGCGCTGATGGCGCGCCCGAAGCTGTTGCTGCTCGACGAGCCGTCGATGGGGCTCGCGCCGATCTTCGTCGAGCGAATCTTCGAGATCATCCGCGAGATCAACTCGCAGGGGACGCCGATCCTGCTCGTCGAGCAGAACGCCCTGATGGCGCTCGACGTGGCCAGCCGCGGCTACGTGCTGGAGACGGGGAAGATCGCGCTCGCCGACGAGGCCAGGAAGCTCAAGCAGAACGAGGACGTCCGGAAGACATACCTCGGGGCGTCCTGAAAGGCCGGGGTCAGACCCCAGACGTTACGCGCAGCGGGAAGTAAGGCGGGGACAGCAAGAACCCGATCCGCGGGGGGCGGTCGGACCACCCGCGCACCATCGTCAGCGCGGCGCCGGTGCCGTGCGTCGGGACGAAGCCGAGCTGCCGCGCCGCGGCGTGGTCGCGGCAGCCGGCGATCAGAACGTGTCCGAGCCGGCCGAGCGCCGGGCGGCAGCCGTCCCAGTCGACGAACGGCAGCAGGGGATGACACGAGCGGCCGTTTCGGTAGGCCTCCAGTGCGCGCGCGTCGCTCGCGGCGCTGCGTTCGGCCTCGCTCAGCGCCGACGGGTCCGGACGCCCGGCGCTGCGCGTCGCCGCGAAGAACGCGCGGTACGGCTGCTGCGTCGGGTGGCTGAAGTGACGCTGGAACCGGTGCAGCAGGATCGCCGTGCCTCCCTCGGTGATCGGGAACGAGTCGCGCCAGAGGCGGAGCGCGAGGCCGAGCCCGAGATATGACCCGAGCAGCGGGTTCGGGCGTTCGCGCGGCAGGTACGGCGTCGTCCTCGGCACGCCCACGCATATTGCGTCGAGCTCGCGGTCGAGCGTGACGCTCCTGAGCTCGACGCCACGGAGCAGCGCCTCGGTGTGCGCGACGGAGGGCGGGCCTGCGAACGCGGCTGCGATCGAGCGCTCGAGCGGAAGCGACCGAAGCACGTATGCACGCAGCCCGCCCGGCAGCATCCGGAAGAGATGCCGGAACGGCGAGCGCACGATGCGCTCGAGCGCCTGCGTCTCGTACGGGTAGCCGCCGAGCGTCCCGCCCAGACGAGGATGGTTGAGGACGAGCGACGCGCCGATCACCGGCACCCGCCGCAGGAGCGCGCGCTCGAGCTCGAGCCCGAGGCGCCAGCCCTGCGACGCCGACGTCTCGAGCAGCGAGTACGCGCCCGCAGCGCGCAGCACCTCTGGGCCGGCCGCGCTGACGAGTGCCGCGGGACCGCCGTGCAGCACCGTCTCCGCCGCCGTGACGACGACGACGAGATCGGTGTGGACGAGCGCAGGGTGGACGCGCAGCGGCACCGCACCAGCGGTCCCGAGCTCGACGAGGTCGTCGCGCTCGACGTCGTGCACCTCCACGTGACCGTGGAAGCGGCGGGCGAACTCCGGCGAGACGAGCGTCTCGAGCTGCTCGTTTCCGGCCCGTCGCGCGAGCCCGCCCGCGACGAGCAGCGTCTGGTACCCAGTCGGGACGCCCAGCCGCTCGAGCTCCGCCACCGCGGCGGCGATCGCCGCCTGACGCGGATCGCGTTCGGTGCCCGGCAGCGGCAGCTGCGGTGGCTCGACGACGATCGTCGCGCGCGTTCCACGCGAGACGAGCGCCTCGAGCGGCTCGCCGGCCAGCGGGAAGCGCAGCGCGTCACGCACCGCGGCGCCGACGTCCGCGACCGCAGTGGCGGGCGCCGGCGGGCGGAGCACGAGCGCGTCGTCCTCGGCGGTCACGACCACCAGCCGGGAACCGGCGACCATCGGGATGCGCGTCACGGTATGTGCCGGTAGAGGCGCAGGAAGGTCGTTCTGAACCCTCGGCGCGGCCAGAAGCGTGATGCGAGCAGGTTCGTGATGCGCCAGTCCGTCCCCATTGCGCGATAACCCTCCTCTGCCGCCCAGGCGAGCGAGGCGTCCGTGAGCGCCACGCCGATCCCCGAACCGCGCGCCTCCGGAATCGTCGCGGCGAACTTCAGGTAGCACGCGTGCTCGGGCGCGTGTAGACCACGGAATTCCGGCGCGTGCTTTGCGTCGACGACCGACCAACACGCGACCGGCCGGCCGGCGTCGAAGCCGACGAGCACCGTCTCTTCGCTGCCCGCGAGCGTCTTCGCCCATTCTGCGCGGAGCTCGTCCGCCGTCGGGAGAGGGCGAACCGTGAACACCGGTGGGCTGCGGTGATGGCGAGGGAGCGCCAGATCGACGGCGAGCAACGCCTCGACGTCGTCGTCGGCGGTCGGCCGACGTATCTCGAAACCCTCCGGCACGCGCACCTCGGTCGCGGCCCGCACCTCGCGAATGCCGTCCGCCTGCTGCTGTCCGAAGCTGAGGCGAAACCAGCTCTCGACGAGCGCAGGCTCGCTCGCCGGCACCTGGGCGAAGTGGCGCGTCCGTCCCTGCTCGAACCACTCCGCCGCAGCGGCCGCGTACGCGTCACGCACCTCCTCGGCCTCCTCGAACGCCTGGCCCGCGTAGTCGACCCACACGTTCTCCCCCCACACGTCGCGGTCGCGCGCGATCCCGAGCAGATAGCCGACCAGGCGGCCGCCGCGAAAGCACGCCGAGCCTGTCGCGTCCCGGCGCCAGAGTTCCTCCACCTCCTCGCGCGCGACGGCGGGATCCTCGAACGCCGCCGGCAGCAGTGGCTCGACAGCACGCTGACGCTTGTGGCGCGCGGCGAGGAGCTCCGCCGCCTCGTCCAACTGCTCCTCGGAAAATGGTCGAATCTCGACGCCCGGCATCCGGCGGCGGACGATAGCGTTGGAAGAGATGCCGAAGACACTAACCGGAGCCGAGCTGCAGCTGGACGACGGCCCCGCGCGTGACGCGGAGCTGTTCCTGGTCGACGGCAACAACCTCGCGTACCGCGCCTTCTTCGCCCTTCCGGAGGAGCTAGCCACGACCGAGGGCTTCCCCACGAACGCCCTGCTCGGTTTCACGAACATGCTCTTCAAGCTCCTGTCGGACTACCGGCCGAAAGGCGTCGCCGTGGCGTGGGACACGCGCGCCGTGCACCGGCATGAGCTCTCCGAGGACTACAAGTCCGACCGCCGCCCGATGCCCGATCTCCTCGGCGAGCAGTTCCCGTATTTCCGCCCGATCGTCGAGGCCTTTGGCTACCGCAACCTCGAGTTCGAAGGCTGGGAGGCCGACGACGTGATCGCCACGCTCGCGACACGCGCGGACGAGGCCGGAATCAAGACCTGCGTCGTCTCGACCGACCGCGACGCGTTCCAGCTCGTCACCGACAACGTCGTCCTGATGATGACGCCGCGCGGCGTCGCCGACGTCAACGTGTACACGCCGGACCGTGTCGAGGCGCGGTACGGGATCAGACCGGACCAGGTGCCCGACTTCATCGGCCTGAAGGGCGACACCTCCGACAACATCCCGGGCGTGCCCGGCATCGGCGACAAGACCGCCGGGCAGCTGATCGCGCAGTACGGCTCGGTCGAGGAGGTGCTCGAGCATGTCGACGACCTCTCGCCCGCACGCCGGAAGAACATCACCGAGCACGCCGAGCAGGCGGCGCGGTCGAAGGAGCTGGCGACGATGCGGCGCGACCTCGACCTCGACTGCGACCCCGCCCTGCTCGTGCTGTTGCCACCGGATCGCTCCGAGCTCCGGGAGATGTTCCGCCGCTTCGAATTCCGCAACCTGCTCGGCCGCGTCGACATCCTCGACGAGGCCGTCCCCGCGCAGGCGATGCGCATGCCCGGCACAGAGGTTGCGTGGCGCGAAGGCGAGTTCCCGGAGGTGACAGGCCGTGCAGCGCTGGCTATCCGCGACGATCGCTTTGCGCTCGCGCGGCCGACCTGATCGCGCACGACTTCAAGTCATTGCCGCGGCTGACGATGGAGCCGGCGGAGGACACGATGCTGCTGGCGTACCTGATCGAGCCCGGCCGGGCCGGCTACGAGCTCGACGATCTCGCGGCGGAGTACGGCGTCGAGCCGATCCCGACGCCGGCGGCCGACGAGGAGACCGCGGCGCTGGTGCGGCACGCAGAGATCCCGCGCCGCCTCGCACCGACCATGCTCGAACGCGTGCGCGAGCGCGGGGCGGAGGACCTCTATCGCAACATCGAGCTGCCGCTGACCGCGGTTCTGGCCGCGATGGAGGACGCCGGCGTGAAGATCGACACATACCGCATGGGCGAGATCACGGCGCGGCTCGCCGACCGGCTCGAGGAGCTCGAGTCGAAGGCGTACGAGCTCGCCGGCGAGGAGTTCATGCTCGGGTCGACGCAGCAGGTCGCCCGCATCCTGTTCGAGAAGTTGCAGCTGACGCCCGGGCGCAAGGGCAAGACCGGCTATTCCACCGACACGCGC